>NZ_JBHVYO010000024.1:0-144766 GCF_042880655.1 Streptomyces sp. NPDC058295 | reverse complement strand
GACGAGCATCGTCGGGGCCCCCGCCACCCGCGTCAGGAACACGGTCGCCGAGTGCGGCCCCTGACCCTTGGGGAGCACCTTCTTCCGCAGCTCCTCCGGCTCCACCGCCGACCCCCGCTTCTTCACGGTCAGGATCCCGACGCCCCGCTCCCGCAGCAGCGCCTTCAACTTCTTCACGTTGAAGGGGAGCCGGTCGGTGATCTCGTAGGCGGTGGCGTACGGGGTGGGGCGCAGGGTGTCGGCGGTGATGTAGGCGATGGTCTCGTCGATCAGCCCGCCGTCGAGCTCCCGGGCCACGTCGGCGACCAGATGGGCCCGGATGACGGCGCCGTCGGGCTCGTACAGATACCGCCCGACCGGCCGGACGTCCGGGTCGGGAAGCCCGGCGCCGAGCAGGGTCCGCGGCCCCGGGAGCAGGGTGGCCCGCACGGCCCCCGGCTCGGTGCCGAACCACAGCACCGCCTCCTTCACGTCCCCGCCGTCCGAGATCCACTCGGCCTCGGCCTCGGCCGGGATCGCCTCGTGCGGCACGCCCGGCGCGATCTTCAGGGCGGCGCGCGGGGCCGCGAGGGCGGCGCCGACCGCCCACGACAGGGGAGGCGAGTACGCCTCGGGATCGAAGATGCGCCCGCGGCCGCCCCGGCGCGCCGGATCGACGAACACGGCGTCGTAGCCACCGGTGTCCACCTCGGTGACGTCCGCCTCCCGCACCTCGATCAGCGCACTCAGCCCCAGCGCGTCGGCGTTCGCGCGCGCCACCTCCGCGGTGACCGGGTCCCGGTCCACCGCCAGCACCCGGATCCCGGCCCGGGCGAGCGCGATCGCGTCCCCGCCGATCCCGCAGCACAGGTCGGCGACCGAGGTCACGCCCAGTGCCTTCATCCGCTCGGCCCGGTACCCGGCGACACTCGCCCGCGTCGACTGCTCCACCCCGTTCGGCGTGAAGAACATCCGCTCCGCGTCCGCGGCCCCGAACTTCGCCGCCGCCCGCTGTCGCAGCCGGGCCTGGCCGAGCGCCGCGGACACCAGGTCGGCCGGGTGCTCGCGGCGCAGCCGGGTGGCGACGGCGAGCTCGTCGGCGGGAGCGGTGCCACGCACCAGGTCGAGGAGGGCACGGCCCTCGGCGGTGAGGAGGGGAGCGAGGTCGTTCACCACCTCATTGTCGACCAGCCGCCCGCGGCACCGGTCACCGCCCGCCGCCGGTCTCTTTGGGCCAGTCGGTGGACGGTGTGTCCTCGGCGGCGGTGTCGGACGGGGTTGCGGGGCGGTGACTGCGAGGATCCGGCGCCATGGGACCTGTCGTACAAGATGATGACAAGCGCGGCTGTTCTCGGGTGCCGCGTCGGCACGGGCCTGTCCGCCGGCGCGCGGGCGTCCGGAGCCTGATCGCCGTCCTCGCCCTGGCCACCATCGCCACGGGCTGCGCGGGAGGCGGCGAGGGCGCCGGCCGCGCGGCCAGCCCCGCGCCGGGCCAGCAGCCCCGGAAAGCGGGGCCGCCCCCCGCGGCGCCACCCGCCCGCGCCCTGCACTCGTACGCCTCCAGGCTCCGCGCCGCACACCGGGCCCGGGTCGCCGCGGCGAAGCACTGGGGTCTGAAGAAGGTCCCGCTGACACCCCCGGCGCCGCCCGCGGACAAGCCGGAGATCACCACCCGCAAGGGCTTCGAGGTCGACGACCACGAGGAACTCGGCCTCCCGCCGGTCTTCACCACGATCCCGACCAGGGACCGGGTCGTCTTCCTCACCATCGACGACGGAGCCGAGAAGGACCCGGCGTTCCTGCGCATGATGAGCGAGCTGAAGATCCCGTACACCGCCTTCCTCAGCGACTACCTGGTCAAGGACGACTACGGCTACTTCGAGAAGATGCAGGACCGGGGCGTGGGACTGAACAACCACACCCTGCACCACCCCTACCTGCCCGCCTTGTCCTACGCCCGCCAGAAGCGCGAGATCTGCGGCATGCAGAACGTGATCGAGAAGCGCTACGGCAAGCGCCCCACCCTCTTCCGGCCGCCTTTCGGCAACTACGACCAGGACACCCTGCGCGCCGCGAAGACCTGCGGCGTGCGCTACGCCCCGCTCTGGGCCGAGGAGGTCTTCGTCGACCACTGGGAGTACCGCGAGTGGGACCAGGACCTCCACCCCGGCGACATCGTCCTGAGCCACTTCCGCGGCCGCGGCGACTGGAAGGGCACAATGCCCGACATGGTCCGCCGGTTCCTGAACAAGGTCACGGCGAAGGGGTACGCGGTGGCACGGCTGGAGGACTACCTGTGAGGACGCGGGGTCTGCCGGCCGTACTGCTGATCCTGACGACCCTCACCACACTGGCGACCCTGGCGGGCTGCGCCCAGTCCGTCGACCCGATCGAACGGCTCGGCAAGAAGGCCGCCACCCGGGTCCGCCCGCACGGGCCGGCCGGGCAGGACGCGTACCGCCACTGGGGTCTGACGGCCCCGCTGGCCCCCGCGCCGCACCACCCCGCCCGCTCCCTGGCGGGCAGCCCGGGAGCGGCCTTCCCGCCGGTCGTCGACCACGTCCCGACCACCGACAAGGTCGTCTTCCTCACCTACGACGACGGCGCCGAGCGCGACCCCCGGTTCGTCGACATGGTCCGCGAGCTGCGTCTGCCGGTGAGCATGTTCCTGACGGACAGCGTGGTGGGCCCGGGCTACGCCCACTTCGCGCGCCTGCGGTCCGTCGGCGCGAACATCCAGAACCACACCCTGGACCACCCGGCCCTGCGCGGCCTGCCCTACGCCGGCCAGCGCGCCGAGATCTGCGGCCAGCAGGACAAGCTCCGCGCCCGCTTCGGCCTGCGCCCCCGCCTCTTCCGTCCGCCCTACGGCACCTACGACACCACCACCCGACGCGCCGCCGCCGACTGCGGCATCGCGGCCATCGTCCTGTGGCGCGCCTCGATGGGCCCCACCGATCTCACCTACCCGCACGGCCCCCACCGCCTCCACCCCGGCGACATCATCGCCGTCGCCCCGGACGAGTCGACGGGCCCGGGCCTACGGGAACGGACGACGCGCCTGCTGCGCCGGGTACAGGAGCAGGGCCTGACGGTGGGCCGCTTGGAGGACTACGTCTGAGGGTCCGCCTCACGGACTGCCCCGGGACCTCCCAGCACCGGCTGGATGCCTGACTCCCGGTGCAGGCCGGGGGTCTGTCTTCCAGCCCGTCCGGCGTTTGAGGACGAGGCCCGTTCAGGGCCGAAGCGGGGGTCTGGGGGCGGCAGCCCCCAGTACGGCGGCCCGCACCGACACCGGGCGACCAAGACCCTCACGCCCGCTGAAATCCGGCCGACGCGCCGCAGGCATTGGCACTCCGCTTGACCGAGTGCTAATCGCGGTCATAGTCTCAGTTCTGGCACTCCCCCCTGGAGAGTGCCAAACGCGACGGGCAGGTCCGGCACCCGCGACGACGGATCCACCTGGTCGCCACCTCAGACAGTTAGCCCCGTGAGATCTCCGAAGGGGGAGGTCGGATCGTGACGACCACCAGCTCCAAGGTTGCCATCAAGCCGCTCGAGGACCGCATTGTGGTCCAGCCGCTCGACGCCGAGCAGACCACGGCCTCTGGCCTGGTCATCCCGGACACCGCGAAGGAGAAGCCCCAGGAGGGCGCTGTCCTCGCGGTGGGCCCGGGTCGCTTCGAGAACGGCGAGCGCCTGCCGCTCGACGTCAAGGTCGGCGACGTAGTCCTGTACAGCAAGTACGGCGGCACCGAGGTGAAGTACAACGGCGAGGAGTACCTCGTCCTCTCGGCTCGCGACGTGCTCGCGATCATCGAGAAGTAATTCACCCAGTTTTGCAGTGAACTGCGCTCCTGGCCCCGCGACTTTGTGAAGCCGGGTGCTGGGGGCGCAGTTCGTTTCTCCCACGTTTTCCGAGAGGGCTGAACCGCTCCCATGGCGAAGATCCTGAAGTTCGACGAGGACGCCCGTCGCGCCCTCGAGCGCGGCGTCAACAAGCTTGCCGACACGGTCAAGGTGACGATCGGCCCCAAGGGCCGCAACGTCGTCATCGACAAGAAGTTCGGCGCCCCCACCATCACCAACGACGGTGTCACGATCGCCCGCGAGGTCGAGCTCGACGACCCGTACGAGAACCTCGGTGCCCAGCTGGTGAAGGAGGTGGCGACCAAGACCAACGACATCGCGGGTGACGGTACGACCACCGCCACCGTGCTCGCCCAGGCGCTCGTACGCGAGGGTCTGAAGAACGTTGCCGCGGGTGCCTCCCCGGCCGCCCTGAAGAAGGGCATCGACGCCGCCGTCAAGGCCATCTCCGACGAACTGCTGGCCACCGCCCGCCCGATCGAAGAGAAGTCCGACATCGCCGCCGTCGCCGCGCTGTCGGCCCAGGACCAGCAGGTCGGCGAGCTCATCGCCGAGGCGATGGACAAGGTCGGCAAGGACGGTGTCATCACCGTCGAGGAGTCCAACACCTTCGGTCTGGAGCTGGACTTCACCGAGGGCATGGCCTTCGACAAGGGCTACCTGTCGCCGTACTTCGTGACGGACCAGGAGCGCATGGAGGCCGTCCTCGAGGACCCCTACATCCTCATCAACCAGGGCAAGATCTCCTCGATCGCCGACCTGCTGCCGCTGCTGGAGAAGGTCATCCAGACCAACTCCTCGCGCCCGCTGCTGATCATCGCCGAGGACCTGGAGGGCGAGGCGCTCTCCACCCTCGTCGTCAACAAGATCCGCGGCACCTTCAACGCGGTCGCCGTGAAGGCCCCCGGCTTCGGTGACCGTCGCAAGGCGATGCTGCAGGACCTCGCGGTCCTCACCGGCGCCACCGTCATCTCCGAAGAGGTCGGCCTCAAGCTCGACCAGGTCGGCATCGACGTGCTCGGCTCCGCCCGCCGCGTCACCGTCACCAAGGACGACACCACGGTCGTCGACGGTGCCGGCGACTCCGCCGAGGTCCAGGGCCGGGTCGGCCAGATCAAGGCCGAGATCGAGAACACCGACTCCGACTGGGACCGCGAGAAGCTCCAGGAGCGCCTCGCGAAGCTGGCCGGCGGCGTGTGCGTGATCAAGGTCGGCGCCGCCACCGAGGTGGAGCTGAAGGAGAAGAAGCACCGTCTCGAGGACGCCATCTCCGCGACCCGCGCCGCGGTCGAGGAGGGCATCGTCTCCGGCGGTGGCTCCGCGCTCGTCCACGCCGCCAAGGTGCTCGAGGGCGGCCTCGGCAAGACCGGCGACGAGGCGACCGGTGTCGCCGTCGTCCGCCGCGCCGTCGTCGAGCCGCTGCGCTGGATCGCCGAGAACGCGGGCCTCGAGGGCTACGTCATCACCTCCAAGGTCGCCGAGCTCGACAAGGGCCAGGGCTTCAACGCCGCGACCGGCGAGTACGGCGACCTGGTCAAGGCCGGCGTCATCGACCCGGTCAAGGTCACCCGCTCCGCCCTGGAGAACGCCGCGTCCATCGCCTCCCTCCTCCTGACGACCGAGACCCTGGTCGTCGAGAAGAAGGAAGAGGAAGAGCCGGCCGCCGCGGGCCACTCGCACGGTCACTCCCACTGACGCAGCGCGTCGGCACACCGACCCGGGTCGACGGACACCGACCCAGGTCGCCGGCACGGCAGAGGCCCGGCACCCCGCGGACAAGGGGTGCCGGGCCTCCGCACGCAGGGACCCCGTGAGGCGCGGAGTGCTCGAAGAAGACCCCGTTCCGTTGCGGAACGGGGTCTTCTCCCTTCGCGGGCGTTCTCGCGGGCGTTCTTCACGGAGCCGGAGTCAGCGCTCCAACGCGTCCAGCGCCCCCAGCTGCTCCATCAGCCCCAGCCGGTCGTACTGCCACCAGGCCTCGACGATCTTCCCGTCCTCCCGGCACCGGAAGACGGTCGTGCCGGTCATGCCGACCTGCTTCCCGGTGGCCGGGATCCCCATGAAGTCACCCTTGTGGGTGCCGCTCCAGGTCCACCGGTTGCACACGCGGTCCCCCTGCTCGATCTGGTCCTCGAGGGAGAAGGCGAAGTCGAACCCGCCCCGCCACATCTCGACCTCCCGGCGCATCGCGTCCATCCCCATGGTGTCCTGCTCGTTGGCGGGATCGTGGTCGTGATACTCCTCGGCCAGCAGACCGTCGAGCGGCGGCAGTTCACCGCGCGTGCCGATCGCCTCGAAGAACCGCCGCGCCGTTCCGGCGTACAACTGCTCGTCCCGTACGACATCGAGATCCGTGAAGGTCGGCATCTCGTCGCACAGGGCCACCAGCTCCCGGAAGACCTTGTCGGTCTCGGGCAGGTTCGAGTTCCGCATCGCCTCCTCGTACGAAGGGAACTCCACGATCTCGATGAAGTGCGAGGCGTCCGAGCGGTCCTTGCCGACCACCGCGTGGGACGCGGTCCGCTTGCCCCTGGTCTGTTCGACCCAGGTGTCCATCAGCCGGTCCATCTCGTCGAACCGGCTGGTCTTGCAGTCGATGAGCTGTACGAACGTCATGACGCCGCCTCCGGCCCCCCTGGGTCCGGTCCCTGTCACACCCATTTTCCCACCGGAGCGCCGACGCCACCCGCCCACCGCCGGGCCCGCTACTGCGGCCCGTACTTCCGGCCCGTCCTCGAACTGATCCCGCCCAGCAGCGAGCGCGGCGTCACCTTCACCAGGCCCATCAGCGCCTTGTAGCGCGGATCGGGGATCGACAGCGACTTCCCGCGCGCCAGGTCGTGCAGCGCCGCCGCGACCAGCTTGTCCGCGTCCAGCCACATCCAGCCCGGGATGTTGTCCGTGCCCATCCCGGCCCGCTCATGGAACTCCGTGCGCACGAACCCCGGGCACAGCGCCATCAGCCGCACCCCGCTGCCCGCCAGGTCCTTAGCCGCGCCCTGGGTGAACTGCACGACCCACGCCTTGGACGCCCCGTACGTCCCGCGCGGCACGAAGGCGGCGACCGAGGCCACGTTGACCACACCCCCGCGCCCGCGCTCGCGCATCGCCGCCGTCGCTGCGGACGTCAGCCGCAGCACCGCCTCGCAGTGCACCTTGAGCATCTTCAGCTCGTCGGCCATGGACACATCGAGATAGCGGCCCTTGTTGCCGAAGCCGGCGTTGTTGATCAGCAGGTCGACGGGGTTCTTGCGGTCACCGAGCCGGGCGGCCACCGCCTCGATGCCCCCGTCCGTGGCGAGGTCGGCCGTCAGCACCTCCGCCTCGATGCCGTGCCGGTCGTGCAACTCGGTCGCCTGCTCGCGCAGCCGCTTGATGTCCCGTGCCACGAGGACGAGATCGTGCCCGTCCGCCGCCAGTCTGCGTGCGAACGCGGCACCGATGCCCGCGGTGGAACCCGTAATCAGAGCCGTTGTCATGGCAGAAGATTAGTGACCTGGAGTACGGGCGTCCGTTCTCTGCACGCGGCCTCCCGAAGGTGAAGACTCCGTGCGCACCCCCGCGCCCGCCGCGCCGCACCCCGCCCCAGGAAACCGACTCAGCTGATGCCGACTCAGCCCCCGCAACTTCTACCGGACTTGCCCCCGCACCCGCCCCCGCCCCTACCCCGGAGCAGCCCCCGGGCCCGGACCCGGACCTGCCCCGGGCCCCTCCAGGACCCGTCCGGTGGACGAGCGGCGGAGCTGCTGATCCGAGGCGCGGCCGTCGCCCCGGACTACTCCCCGGACCCGGACCCCGACGCCGACCCGGACGCCTCCCCGTCCCCGTACTTCGCCACGTACTCGCGGGCTGCCGCCAGTGACTCCGAGTGCAGTGCCTCGCCCGCCGCGAGCAGCCGGGGCAGCAGCTCCCGGTGCGTGGTGGCGGCCTGGAACTGCATCCTGGCCGTCACCTCGTGTTCCGGCAGGTGGACGATCCGTACCGGATCCCCCGTGCGGATCTCACCCGGCACCACGACCCGCAGATAGGCGCCCGTGGCGGCCTTCTCGGTGAATCGCCGCACCCACCGCTTCTCGCCCAGGTGGCCCTGGAAGGTGCGGCACGGTATCCGTCCGGACGTCACCTCCAGCACCACCTCGGGGCCGATCCGCCAGCGCTCGCCGATCCGCGCGCCGGAGACGTCGAGACCCGTGGTGGTGAGGTTCTCGCCGAACGCGCCGTTGGCCAGCGTCCGCCCCAGCTCGCGCTCCCAGTCGTCGAGGTCCTCGCGGGCGACGGCGTACACCGCCTGGTCGTCGCCGCCGTGGTGGCGCAGGTGGCATACGGCGTCCCCGGCCAGTCCGCTCGCCCCGACCCCCTTGGGGCCGGGCGCCGCGACCCGCACGGGCCCCTCGACCGGCCGCTTGTCGATCCCGGTCAGGCCCTGCGGCTGGTCGGTGTACGGCACGGCCTTCGGGCGGCCCAGATTGACAGACAGAAGCCTCATAGCGGCACGGTACGAGCCCGGGGGTCAAAGTGTCGACGCATTATTCGCGTGCCGCTCCAAGGCTCGCTTATGCTCGGCGAATGATCGAGGCCCGTCATCTCCGCGTCCTGCGTGCCGTGGCCGCCACCGGCTCCTTCTCGGCGGCCGGGCGCGAACTGGGCTGCACGCAGCCGGCCGTCAGCCAGCAGATGAAGGCGCTGGAGGCGTCCGTCGGCACACCCCTGCTGATCCGCAGCGGACGGGAGATGCGGCTGACCCAGGCGGGCGAGGCCCTCGTCCGGCACGCGGTCGGCATCCTGTCCGGACTGACCGCCGCCGAGGAGGAGGTCGCCGCCATCGCGGGACTGCGCGCCGGCCGGGTCCGTCTGGTGTCGTTCCCCAGCGGCAGCTCCACCCTCGTCCCGACCGCCCTCGCCGCCCTGCGCGCGGCCCACCCCGGCACCCGGGTCTCCCTGGAGGAGGCCGAGCCGCCGAAGTCGGTCGAGCTGCTCCGCGAGGGCGACTGCGACATCGCTCTCGCCTTCCGCTACGAACGCGCGACGGGCACCGGCGACGCCGAGCAGGCCGGCGAAGGCGAATGGGACGACCTGGTCGTACGGCCGCTGCTGACGGACCGGCTGGTCGCCCTCGTCCCCGAACGGCACCGCCTGGCGCGCACGGGGTCCTCGGGGTCCGTCGCCATCGGCGACCTCGCCGCCGAGCCGTGGATCGCGGGCTGTCCGCGCTGCCGAGGCCAGTTGGTCCAGGTGTGCGAGAGCGCCGGCTTCACGCCCCGCATCGACTTCGCGACCGACGACTATCCGGCGGTGGTCGGCCTGGTGGGCGCCGGCCTCGGCGTCGCCGTGCTGCCGCAGCTCGCGATCGAGTCCGTCCGGCCGCGTGGCGCCCGCGCGGTGACCCTGGAACCGGCGGTGCGGCGGGAGATCGTCGCGCTGACCCTGCCGGACCTGGCCCAGGTGCCGGCGGTGTCGGCCACGCTGGAGCAGCTGGGTCGGGCGGCGGCGAGCCTCGGCTGACGGCAACCGAAAACGGCGGGCACACGCGTGTGCCCGCCGTTTTCGGAACCTTTGCTTCACAGCGCTTTGCAGAAACGTTCCTTCATGTGTTCGAGGAAGCGTCTCTCGCGCCCGACGACGCCGAGACCAGGCGATTGCGCGCCCGGCCCATCAGCTCCTCGCGCTCGTCCTCGGTCAACCCGCCCCACACGCCGTACGGCTCACGTACCGCCAGCGCGTGCGCCGCACACTGCGCGCGGACCGGGCACCTCATGCAGACCTCCTTGGCCGAGTTCTCTCGAGCGCTCCGAGCCGCCCCGCGCTCACCCTCCGGATGGAAGAAGAGCGAACTGTCCACCCCGCGGCAGGCAGCCAGAAGCTGCCAGTCCCACAGGTCCGCGTTCGGTCCGGGAAGGCGGGAGAAATCTGCCATTGCGTGACCCCTTGTAGCCGTTCAGAGCGGATACGGTGCCCACGACCGTACAACTACGATCTAAGGAGATGAAAATATGACTCATTGCGAATCTAGCCTCAGACACCAGTAAAAGGGAAGAAATGGGGCCGAATGGGGCACTGCTTGTGATGAAAGCTTGAGGGTCCGTGTGGTTGCCTCCTCTGTATCCGCCCCCTCACGTAGAGTGCCGAAGAATGCATGCAGCCCCGTAACTCTTTCGAGTGACCATCGTTGAGAGTGCGGTGGCGGTTGAAAACACAAACGCTCGGGCAGGCGTCCGAGACGGTCGACCGCACAGGTGACGATTCGTAACAGCCTGGAGGCACAAGGTGACGCGCATCAGCTGCGGAGGGCGGCCATGACTTCCGTCCTCGTCTGCGACGACTCCCCGCTTGCCCGAGAGGCGCTCCGCCGCGCGGTCGCGACCGTGCCCGGCGTCGAGCGCGTGACGACGGCGGCCAACGGCGAGGAAGTCCTCCGCCGCTGGGGTGCCGACCGCTCGGACCTGATTCTGATGGACGTACGCATGCCCGGACTGGGCGGCGTCGAGACCGTGCGGCGGCTTTTGTCCGCCGACCCCGGAGCACGCATCATCATGCTGACCGTCGCGGAGGACCTCGACGGCGTCGCCCTCGCGGTGGCCGCCGGCGCTCGCGGCTATCTGCACAAGGACGCCTCGCGTGCGGAACTGCGGGCGACCGTCACGCAGGCGCTCGCCGACCCGACCTGGCGGCTCGCCCCGCGCCGGCTGCGCTCGGCCGAGATGGGCGCCGCGCCCACCCTCACCGCGCGTGAGATCCAGGTCCTCGAGGGCATGAGCCACGGCCGCTCCAACGCGGAGATCGGCCGTGAGCTGTTCCTCTCCGAGGACACCGTCAAGACGCACGCCCGCCGGCTCTTCAAGAAGCTCGGCGCCTCGGACCGCGCGCACGCGGTGGCGCTCGGCTTCCGGTGGGGACTGGTCCGTTAGGCCGCGTCCCCGCCTTCCCGTCCCCGCCGCCCGTCCGTGCGCCGGCCCGGCCCGGAGCGGGGCCGAGCGGGACGGGGCCTGGACCGGTTCGAGGCGGGGCGGCCCCCGGCCGTCCGGCGGAGCCGACCGGGTTCGGGTGACATCCGTCATTCAGTGAGGAGAGCGGGGTCATGGGTGAACCTCCCTGCTCAGACGCGGTGCGGAGGTCGAACGAGGACCCCTCCCACCGCACGGCGGACGAGGGCGGCACAGGCTCTCGCCGGGTGCCCGCTGCTCGTTTCGCCGCGGATGCCGCATCCTTGAGGTGTGGAGTTCCTCGGGGACGAGTCGGTCGAGCGGGAGGGGAGGGCGCAGGGGATGAGTTCCGGCGCACCTGCTCATAACGCTTCGGTGCACAACGATGGGCACGGTGCCGCGGCCGGTCCGGCCGCAGTGCACCATGGACCGATGCGCGATGACGAGGCGGTCACTGCCGTGGGGACGATCGGGTCGCTCGTCCATCGCGCCGTGGACGGCGACGAGCAGGCCACTCATGACCTGCTGGCCCATGTCCACCCCTTGGCGTTGCGCTACTGCCGCACCCGGCTGTCCCGGCTGCCCGGCGACGCGCGCCACTTCGTGGAGGATCTCGCGCAGGAAGTCTGTGTCGCGGTTCTTCTGGCGCTGCCCCGCTACCGGGACACCGGCAGGCCCTTCGAGGCCTTCGTCTTCGCCATCGCCGCGCACAAGGTCGCCGACCTCCAGCGCGCCGCGATGCGCCACCCGGGCTCGACGGCGGTCCCCTCCGACGAGATGCCCGAGCGGCCGGACGACTCACTCGGCCCCGAGGAGCGCGCCCTGCTCAGCAGCGATGCCGAGTGGGCCAAGAAGCTCATGGCCAACCTGCCCGAGAACCAGCGGGAGCTGCTCCTGCTGCGCATCGCCGTAGGCCTCACCGCCGAGGAGACCGGCCAGATGTTGGGAATGTCACCCGGGGCGGTCCGCGTGGCCCAGCACCGGGCACTGAGCAGACTGCGGGCGCTCGCCGAGCAGTAGCAGTCCGTAGCAGCCCCTTCGGAACAGGCGCCGATGAACAGGGCACCGACCGTTTCCGTACGAACATACGAAGCCCGGAGTCACACTCGACCGTGGAATTCGGGAGGTGCGCTTCCCGTTAGCATGGACATCCGCACCGATCAAGGCCATTTGGGGAAGGTGTCATGACTGCCAACGTCGACGGAGTGCCCGGAAAATTCGCGACCCTCGGGCTCACCTACGACGACGTGCTGCTGCTGCCGGGCCCGTCGGACATGGCTCCCGACGAGATCGACACCGCCTCGTACGTCTCCAAGAACGTGCGGGTGAACATCCCGCTGCTGTCCGCCGCCATGGACAAGGTCACCGAATCGCGCATGGCGATCGCGATGGCCCGCCAGGGCGGCGTCGGTGTTCTGCACCGCAACCTCTCCATCGAGGACCAGGCCAACCAGGTCGACCTGGTGAAGCGCTCCGAGTCCGGCATGGTGACCGACCCGATCACCATCCACCCGGAGGCCACGCTCGCCGAGGCCGACGCGCTGTGCGGCAAGTTCCGCATCAGCGGCGTCCCGGTCACCGACGGCAACAAGCGGCTGCTCGGCATCGTCACCAACCGCGACATGGCCTTCGAGACCGACCGCTCGCGCCGCGTGCACGAGGTCATGACGCCGATGCCGCTGGTCACCGGCAAGGTCGGCATCTCCGGCGCCGAGGCCATGGAGCTGCTGCGCAAGCACAAGATCGAGAAGCTTCCGCTGGTCGACGACGAGGGCGCTCTCAAGGGCCTCATCACGGTCAAGGACTTCGTCAAGGCGGAGAAGTACCCGCACGCCGCGAAGGACGGCGAGGGCCGGCTGCTGGTCGGCGCGGCCGTCGGCGTAGCCGGTGACTCCTTCGAGCGGGCCCAGGCCCTGATCGAGCGCGGCGTCGACTTCATCGTCGTGGACACCGCCCACGGCCACTCGCGGCTCGTCGGCGACATGATCGCCAAGATCAAGTCGAACCACACGCGGGTGGACGTCATCGGCGGCAACATCGCCACCCGTGACGGCGCCAAGTCCCTGGTGGACGCGGGCGCCGACGCCATCAAAGTCGGCGTCGGGCCGGGCTCCATCTGTACGACTCGCGTGGTCGCCGGCATCGGCGTCCCGCAGGTCACCGCCATCTACGAGGCCGCGCTCGCCGCCAAGGAGGCCGGTGTCCCGGTCATCGGCGACGGCGGCCTCCAGTACTCCGGCGACATCGCCAAGGCCCTGGTCGCGGGCGCCGACACGGTGATGCTGGGTTCGCTGCTCGCGGGCTGCGAGGAGTCGCCGGGCGAGCTGCTGTTCATCAACGGCAAGCAGTTCAAGTCCTACCGCGGCATGGGTTCCCTGGGTGCGATGCAGACCCGCGGCGAGCGCAAGTCGTTCTCCAAGGACCGCTACTTCCAGGAGGGCGTCGCCTCCGACGAGCAGCTGATCCCCGAGGGCATCGAGGGCCAGGTCCCCTACCGCGGCCCGCTGTCCTCCGTCGTCCACCAGCTGGTCGGCGGTCTGCGCCAGTCGATGTTCTACGTCGGCGGCCGGACCGTGCCGGAGCTCCAGGACAACGGCCGCTTCGTCCGGATCACGTCCGCGGGCCTGAAGGAGAGCCACCCGCACGACATCCAGATGACGGTCGAGGCGCCGAACTACAGCCGCAAGTGACCCTCACGCGCGCGTGAAGCGTTCGTAAGGCGTACCGAGGGCGGCCCCGGAGACTCCGGGGCCGCCCTTGTCGTACCCGTCGGCGATACTGGAAGACGCTGCAACGCATCAGGGAAAGGCCACACACGTGACTGAGATCGAGATCGGGCGCGGCAAGCGCGGCCGCCGGGCGTACGCCTTCGACGACATCGCCGTCGTCCCCAGCCGCCGTACGCGGGACCCGAAGGAGGTCTCGATCGCCTGGCAGATCGACGCCTACCGGTTCGAGCTGCCCTTCCTGGCCGCCCCCATGGACTCGGTCGTCTCCCCGGCCACCGCCATCCGCATCGGCGAGCTGGGCGGCCTCGGCGTCCTCAACCTCGAGGGTTTGTGGACCCGGCACGAGGACCCGCAGCCGCTGCTCGACGAGGTCGTCGAGCTGGACGCGGAGACCGCGACCCGCCGCCTCCAGGAGATCTACGCGGCTCCCATCAAGGAGGAGCTGATCGGGCAGCGCATCAAGGAGGTGCGCGACTCGGGCGTGGTCACCGCGGCGGCGCTGTCCCCGCAGCGCACGGCCCAGTTCTCCAAGGCCGTCGTGGACGCGGGCGTGGACATCTTCGTCATCCGCGGCACGACCGTGTCGGCGGAGCACGTCTCCGGTTCGCACGAGCCGCTGAACCTGAAGCAGTTCATCTACGAGCTCGACGTCCCCGTGATCGTCGGCGGCTGTGCCACCTACACGGCGGCTCTGCACCTGATGCGCACGGGCGCGGCGGGCGTCCTGGTCGGCTTCGGCGGCGGCGCGGCGCACACCACGCGCAACGTGCTGGGCATCCAGGTCCCGATGGCGACGGCGGTCGCGGACGTGGCGGCGGCCCGCCGTGACTACATGGACGAGTCCGGCGGCCGGTACGTGCACGTGATCGCGGACGGCGGCGTCGGCTGGTCCGGCGACCTGGCCAAGGCGATCGCCTGCGGCGCCGACTCGGTGATGATGGGCTCGCCGCTCGCGCGCGCGACCGACGCGCCGGGCCGTGGTCACCACTGGGGCATGGAGGCCGTCAACGAGGAGCTGCCGCGCGGGCAGAAGGTCGACCTCGGCACGGTGGGCACCATCGAGGAGGTCCTCACGGGCCCCTCGCACAAGCCCGACGGCTCGATGAACCTCTTCGGCGCCCTGCGCCGCGCCATGGCCACCACCGGCTACAGCGAGCTGAAGGAGTTCCAGCGCGTCGAGGTGACGGTCGCGGACTCGGTGCACCGGCGGTAGGCGCGCTTTTCCGTAGGACAGGACGTCGGCAGGGGCCGGTCATCTCACTCGGGTGAGGTGACCGGCCCCTTTCGCATGTCTCGTTCCCATGCCCGCGTGGGACGGGGCGGGTGGCGCGGGACGGGGGCGCGCGGTTGCGTTCGGGAGCGGAAGTGGGCTGGTCAGGGGGGTCGCGGACAGTAGCGTCCGGGTCGGCGCCCCAGTTGTGTGGGGTGCCCCCTTCCAGGGACATCGTTCCGGACCCCGGCCCTCGGGGCCCGGCCCGAACTCCTGAACGTGTCGTCCACCGGGTCATGGGCGGCGTCGTGGAAGGGGGCGCCCATGGGACGCCACCGAAAGCCCACCCGCTGGGACCGACTCCGTCTCGGACGGTGCAGTGCCGGAGAAGGTGGATCTTGCGTCTTTTCGGTTGGTGAGCGGCCGCCCCCAAGCACAGTAGGGGCGGACACTCCGTGATCCATCCTGGAGCCTGCCGCAGTGACCGCTGCGGTGGGCTCCGCCTGTTCCGTACGTTACCGGCGGGCAGTGGCGCACGCCACCAGTCCCCGGAGCCCGAGGCGGCCGTGTGCGCCCCGGCTCACAACCGGTGCGCCGCCCCCGTGGGGGTGGCCCCCCGCGTGTCCAGCAGCAGCTGTGCCTTCACCGACAGGCCCTGGAGGTCGTACGTCCGGTGCTGCTGCAGGAGGATCGTCAGGTCGGCGTCGGCGGCGGCCTCGTAGAGGGAGTCGGCGCGCGGCACCGGGCGGTCCAGGACGCTCCAGGACGGGACGTGCGGGTCGTTGTAGCTGACGGCCGCGCCGAGCTCCATCAGGCGGACCGCGATCTCGCGCGCGGGGGTGTTCTGCTGGTCGGCGAGGTCGGGCTTGTAGGTGACGCCGAGCAGCAGCACGCGTGCTCCCCGTGCCGACTTGCCGTGCTCGTTGAGGAGGGCGGCGGCGCGCTGGACGACGTAGCGGGGCATGCGGTTGTTGACCTGCTGGGCCAGTTCGACCAGGCGCAGCGGGCTGCCCGGGTGGCCGGTGCGGTCCAGGGCGACGGAGTGGCCGCCGACCCCGGGGCCGGGGCGGAAGGCCTCGAAGCCGAAGGGCTTGGTCTCCGCGCAGCGGACGACGTCCCACAGGTCGACGCCCAGGTCGTGGCAGAGGACGGCCATCTCGTTGACGAGGGCGATGTTGACGTGCCGGAAGTTGGTCTCCAGGAGCTGCACGGTCTCGGCCTCCCGCAGGCCACGCGCGCGTACCACCTTGTCGGTGAGACGGCCGTAGAAGGCGGCGGCGGACTCGGTGCAGGCGGGGGTGAGGCCGCCGATGACCTTCGGGGTGTTGGCCGGGTTGAAGGCGCGGCTGCCGGGGTCGACCCGGCTGGGGGAGTAGGCGAGGTGGAAGTCGCGTCCCGCGCGGAGGCCGGAGGTCTCCTCCAGCAGCGGCCGCAGAAAGTCCTCCGTGGCCCCGGGGTACACGGGCGACTCGAGGATCACGGTGGTGTGCGGGCGCAGGTGTCCGGCGAGGGTGCGGGCGGCCGTCTCCAGCTGGCTCAGGTCGAGTCCGCCGTCCGCGTCGCGCGGAGTGGGGGCGCAGATGACGGCGGTGCGTACCCGGCCCAGCTCCGCGGGGTTGGTGGCGGGCCGGAAGCCTCCCGAGAGCATCCGGCGCAGTTCGGCGGGGCTGAGGGAGCCGGCCTCGGGGCCGGTGCGGTAGCCGATGGTGGGGATTCCGGCGGCCACGGCGGCCTGGGCCAGGGGCAGGCCGAACGGGCCGAGTCCGATGACGGCGAGATCTGCGGGCATGGCGTATGCCGTCCTTCCCAGTAACCGAGGTGGGACAGGTGCGCAAGCCCGGTGGACAGAGTGGACGAGCGCAATGTCAGACTAGGAGTAAATATGACCGTTATGTGGGATTGATCGACTGTGTTGGTCGGCTGTGTCGACCGGCCTGCTCGGGCAGTGTGCCGACCGGCGTGACCGGCTGTGACCGGCCGTGTCGTCCGCTGCGTGTTCGGCCGTGTTCTCCGGAAGGCCGGTTCGGGTTCCGTGAGAGTTGTCCACAGGCTGGGGGCGAGTGGTGGCTGAAGCCGGGCATCACGGTCAGAATTTGGGCATGAGGGAAACGGACCGGATCTCGCCCTGAGGGTGCGGCCGGCGCGACCTACAGCGGGAGGCAGTGGTGAGGACAGCGACACTGGGGCCGGCACAGCGAGCCGAGTCACTGGCAGCCATGGCCGAGCGAGAGCTGGACGTGCTGGTGGTGGGAGCCGGTGTGGTCGGTGCGGGCACCGCCCTGGACGCCGTGACGCGCGGTCTGTCCACGGGGCTGGTCGAGGCGCGCGACTGGGCGTCGGGCACGTCGAGCCGGTCGAGCAAGCTGATCCACGGTGGCCTGCGCTATCTGGAGATGCTCGACTTCGCGCTCGTACGGGAGGCGCTGAAGGAGCGCGGGCTGCTGCTGGAGCGGCTCGCTCCGCACCTCGTGAAGCCCGTGCCCTTCCTGTACCCGCTCCAGCACAAGGGCTGGGAACGCTGGTACGCCGGTTCGGGCGTCGCGCTCTACGACGCGATGTCCATGGCCCGCGGGCACGGCCGGGGCCTGCCGACGCACCGCCATCTGACCCGCGGTCACGCCCTGCGGGTCGCCCCCGCCTTGAAGAAGGACGCGCTGGTCGGCGCGCTGCAGTACTACGACGCCCAGATGGACGACGCCCGCTTCGTCGCCACCCTCGTACGTACGGCCGTGGCCTACGGGGCCCAGGCTGCCAACCGCGCGCGGGTGACGGGCTTCCTCCGCGAGGGCGAACGTGTCGTCGGCGCGCGGGTGCAGGACCTCGAGGGCGGCGGCGAGTACGAGATCCGCGCCCGGCAGGTCGTCAACGCCACGGGTGTGTGGACCGACGACACCCAGGCGATGGTGGGGGAGCGCGGGCAGTTCCACGTCCGCGCGTCCAAGGGCATCCATCTCGTCGTGCCGAGGGACCGGATCAGTTCGTCCACCGGTCTGATCCTGCGCACCGAGAAGTCCGTGCTGTTCGTCATCCCGTGGGGTCGGCACTGGATCATCGGCACCACCGACACCGACTGGGACCTCGACAAGGCCCACCCGGCCGCCTCCAGCGCGGACATCGACTATCTGCTGGAGCATGTGAACTCGGTCCTGCGGGTGCCGCTGACCCGCGACGACGTCGAGGGCGTGTACGCCGGGCTGCGGCCGCTGCTGGCCGGCGAGTCCGACGCCACCAGCAAGCTGTCGCGGGAGCACACTGTCGCGCATCCGGTGCCGGGACTGGTGGTCGTGGCGGGCGGCAAGTACACGACGTACCGGGTGATGGCGAAGGACGCCGTCGATGAGGCGGTGCGCGGGCTCGACCAACGGGTCGCCGACTGCGTCACGGAGGACGTGCCGCTGATAGGCGCGGAGGGCTACCGGGCGCTGTGGAACGCGCGGGCGCGGATCGCCGCGCGGACCGGACTGCACGTGGTGCGGGTGGAGCATCTGCTGAACCGCTTCGGGGCGATGGCGGAGGAGGTGCTGGATCTCATCGCCGCCGACCCGACGCTGGGCGAGCCGCTCCAGGCCGCCGACGACTATCTGCGCGCCGAGATCGTCTATGCCGCCTCGCACGAGGGAGCACGGCACCTGGACGACGTCCTGACGCGCCGCACCCGCATCTCCATCGAGACCTTCGACCGCGGCACGCGCAGCGCCCGCGAGGCCGCCGAGCTGATGGCGCCGGTCCTCGGCTGGGACAAGGACCACATCGAGCGCGAGGTCCAGCACTACGAGAAGCGGGTGGAGGCCGAGCGCGAGTCCCAGCGCCAGCCCGACGACCTGACGGCGGACGCGGCGCGCCTGGGAGCACCGGACATCGTGCAGCTCTGACGTTCCGTTCCCTTCGCTGCCCGGGTCCGGGTCCGGGTCCGGGTCCGGTCTGGTCCCCGTCCGTCCGGTCCCCGTCCGGGTCCGGGCCGGTCCTCGTCCGGGTCCTGCTCGGCAGGGTCCGGCCGGGTTCGGCTTTCGCGTGGTCGTTTCACTCGAACGGGTGTAGCGATCCGGGATCTCCGTTCGGCACCGGCTCGTTCTACGCATTGCGAGGGCAGAACTCGGCGGCGAGCAGGGCCGGTTCGAGGGCGGGGTCTGCGATCGCCGTCGTGTTCACCCGAAACGTGAGGACACGCCGACCGTCGACGGTGGCCGCGGTGCGCACGTAGCTGCCGGAGATCCGGCCGTTGTGTCCCCACACCGTGACGCCGCACGGGAGCTTCGCGGGGAACAGGCCCATGCCGTACGAGCCGTGTGCGGTACGGGTGTCGAGCATCTCGCGCAGCCGGCGCGGGGGCAGCAGTTCGCCGCCGAGCAGCGCCGCGTAGAAGCGGTCCAGGTCGGTGAGTGTGGTCACCAGTTCGCCCGCGGCCCCGGCCACCCGCGGGTCGAGCGCGGTGACATCGGTCCCGTCCGGGTTGTAGGCGCGGCCGTGCGGGGAGGGCAGAGAGGTGCGGGAGCCGGGGAAGGAGGTGCCCGTCAGGCGCAGGGGAGCGATGATCCGCCGCTCCGCCTCCGTGGCGTACGAGCGGCCGGTGACCTGCTCGACCACCAGGCCGAGCAGGACGTAGTTGGTGTTGGAGTAGGCGAAGCGGCCGCGGTCGGCCGGAGGGTGGGTGACAGCGATACGAACGGCTTGCAGCGGGAGCACGGGGACGGTGCCTTCGGTGTCCCGGGTGAAGTCGTACAGGCCACTGGTGTGGGTGAGCAGGGAACGCAGGGTCAGCGCGCGCCCGTCGTTGCCCGCCCCGCGCACCAGGCCCGGCAGGTGCGACTCCACCGTGTCGGACAGCGACAGCCTTCGCTCGGCGGCCAGTTGGAGCACGACGGTCGCGAGGAAGGTCTTGGTGATACTGCCGGCCCGGAAGTGATCGGACCGGGAGACGCCCGGGCCCGCCTCCGCGTAGCGGGTACCGCTCTCCTCGCGGGCCAGCAGGGCGGCGGCGGGCGCCTTGCCCCGGGTGAGGAGCAGCGGGAGGAGGAAGTCCGTGGGGGGAACGGGGGTCGCCCGTGAGCCGGTCGGGAACAGGCCGAGGAGTGCGAGGGACAGGGGTACGGCCACCATGCTCCGTAGCGGTCGCATCACGGCTCCTCCCTTCTCCCCTTCTCTCCCGGCAGGCTCATCATCCAGGGCCGGTCGCGCCTCACTTCATCCGGTCCCCGACCGACGAAAGGGGCTCGTGGGGGCTCCGTGGCCGGAGCGTGCTGCACCTTCTGGCCGGAATGCACCGCTCCTGAGTGCGGCCGAGAGGGGATGAGGGGCACCCTGGGCGTCGGGCACTTGTCGGGTGAGGGACAATGGAGGCTCTGTCAGGGCGGGTTGCATGAGGGGACGCATGTCGGAGGCGGAGCGGGCGGGAGCATCCCGTCAGGACAAGAGCGCACGTCTCCTCGCCGGGCGGTACCGGCTGGGAGACGTACTCGGCCGCGGCGGCATGGGGACGGTGTGGCGCGCCGAGGACGAGACCCTCGGACGCACGGTCGCCGTCAAGGAGCTGCGGTTCCCGGGGAACATCGACGAGGACGAGAAGCGCCGGCTGATCACGCGGACGTTGCGCGAGGCCAAGGCCATCGCGCGGATCCGCAACAACAGCGCGGTGACGGTCTTCGACGTGGTCGAGGAGGACGACCGGCCGTGGATCGTGATGGAACTCGTCGAGGGCAAGTCGCTCGCCGAGGTCATCCGTGAGGACGGCGTGCTGGAGCCGAAGCGTGCGGCGGAGGTCGGGCTGGCCATCCTCGACGTGCTGCGTTCGGCGCACCGCGAGGGCATCCTGCACCGTGACGTGAAGCCGTCGAACGTGCTGATCGCCGAGGACGGCCGGGTCGTGCTCACCGACTTCGGTATCGCGCAGGTCGAGGGCGACCCGTCGATCACCTCCACCGGCATGCTCGTGGGCGCGCCCTCGTACATCTCCCCGGAGCGGGCCCGCGGTCACAAGCCGGGCCCGGCGGCCGACCTGTGGTCACTCGGCGGTCTGCTGTACGCGGCGGTCGAGGGCTCGCCCCCGTACGACAAGGGTTCGGCGATCGCCACGCTCACCGCGGTGATGACCGAGCAGTTGGAGGAGCCGAAGAACGCGGGTCCGCTGAAGGACGTCATCTACGGCCTGCTCACCAAGGATCCCGCGCGGCGGCTCGACGACGCCGGTGCGCGGGCGATGTTCAACGCGGTGCTGCACGCGCCCGAGCCGCGGCACGCCGAGCCGGCGGACGCGACGAAGGTCGTGCCGTTGCCGGCGCTGCCGGACGCCGCCGGAGGCAGGGGGAGTTCGGCGGGCGCCGAGGCGGGCGAGAAGCTGCGCGGCGCGTTCCGCTCGGTGCGCAAGGCCGCCGTGGCGGCGGGCGCCGCGACCTCGGCGGCCGCGGCCCGCGCCAAGTCGGCGAACGGCACGACTGCGTCCGGTTCCGTGGGCGCGCCCGAGACGCGGCAGAGCGGTGCGCCGCAGGGTGGTGCGGGCCGGGGTGCCGGGGCCGCCGCTTCCGCCGCCGCTCCGTCCGCCGCCGCGCCCGCGGCCCAGGTCTCCCGGGCCGCGACGGGTTCGGCGCCGGCCTCGGCGCCCAGGCCGACGTCCGGGCCGGCGTCCAGGCCGGTGTCCGGTGCGACGCAGGCGTCGCCATCCGTTCCGGCGGCGCGTTCCGGTTCGGGTGCAGGTGCAGGCAGCGGCGCGGGGGCTGGTGCTGAGTCCGGGGGTATTGGCGGGGGTGCCGGGCGGAGTTCCGGGTGGCCCGTGATGACGCCGCCGGATCTGCCGCCTCGGTCCGTGCCCAGGGCACCGCTGACCGATGTGGTGCCCAAGCGGACGCTGGTGATCATCGCCGTCGTCGTGGCGCTCGCGGTGCTCGGTACCGTGCTGGCCCTCACCCTCGGTGGTGACGACGACACCACAGGCGGCGCGAAGGGCGGCGGTGGTTCCGGGGCCGTCGTGGCGAGCGGGAGCGCGAGCGCCGACACCAAGGAGGACGAGGACAGCGGGACCCGTACGGGCGGATCGTCGTCCTCGGAGTCCGCCGCGTCCTCCGGTTCCGCGTCGGGCGACACCTCCGCGGCCGGGGGCGCCGGGTCCGGCGTCACCGCGTCCGGGGACAGCAAGACCACGACACACAAGGGCGGTCAGGGGTACTCGATCGGGCTGCCCAAGGGGTGGAAGTACCGGTCCTCGGACTCCGCGGGCGACCGTTTCACCGGGCCCGACGGACAGAAGCTGCTCGTCGCCTGGACGACCACGCCCAAGGGTGATCCGGTCGCCGACTGGAAGAACCAGGAGGGCGGCATGACGCGCTCGCAGTACAAGAGGATCCAAATAGCGGCGGTGGACTACCGGGGCTGGAACACGGCCGACTGGGAGTTCACCTACACGGACGACGGGACGGCGTACCGCACCATCGACCGCGGGTTCGTCGTGAACGACAGCCTCGGGTACGCGCTGATGTACACGGCCAAGTCCGCCGCATGGGGTACCGACCTGCGGCAGGCGACCTGGACGACGTTGACGGAGACGTTCACGCCCAAGAAGTAGCGGCCGCCGAGTGGCCGTGTTCGGGCGCGAGATCTGGCATCCCCTCTTTGCGAGTTGCCTCCGGCACGTATCGTGAGTGCTTGCGGACCGTACGCATCCAGCTATGCGGCCGGATACGGCTGTAACGGAACGCAACACGAACGGAATTGACCGACCGGGCGGCCGGGGGAGGCAACGTGGACGACTACGCGGGTCGGGTACTCGTCGACCGCTACCGCCTGCCGCTGCCGCCGTCCGACGAGTACGAACTCACCGAGACACGCGCCTTCGACACCTACAGCGGGCAGGAAGTCCTGGTCCGCCAGGTGCCGTTGCCGGAGGTGGTCGAGGCCGAGGTGCTCGACGCGGAGGGGCTGCCCGAGGGGTTCACGGCGCGCGAACGCGGGGCACGGGGACCGAGGCCCCGGGGCGTGGGCGCGGGTGAGGGAACACGACGGCCCGCCGACCCCGTCGTCCGGCGTGCCATGGAGGCGGCGCAGGCCACGGCGAGCATTCCCGACCATCCGCGGCTCGACCAGGTCTTCGACGTGTTCGCCGAGGGCGGCTCGCTGTGGATAGTGAGTGAACTGGTGGCCGCACGGCCGCTGTCGGCGCTGCTCGCCGAGAAGCCCCTGACGCCTTACCGCGCGGCCGAGGTCGCCTCCGACGTGCTCATGGCGCTGCGGGTGCTGCACGCCCACGGCTGGGTGCACCGGAACATCACCGCGCGCACGGTCCTCGTCTGCGACGACGGGCGGGTCATGCTGACCGGCCTGGCGGTCGGCGCGGCGGAAGAGGCGCTGTGCGGGTACGACCCGGTGCCGGCACCGGACGCGGCGGAGCGTGAGCGGGGCGCTGCGGGCCGGGGGAACGGAGACGCGGGCGGCCACGGCGGGAGCGTCGTCGGGCCCCGGACCTCCGCGACCCAGCCCCGGCAGGGACAGGACGGACCGGGCGCTCTCGGCGGCCCGGGTGGCCCCGCGGGCCCCGGTGGCTCGGGCGGCTTCGGTGGTTTCGCCGGTTCCGTCGGGGTCGGCCCCGGTGGAGGCGGGCCCGGTGCCGGTGCGGTCGACCCCGAGGCCGCTCGGCGGGCCGCCATAGAGGCGCGGGCGTCCGGCGCGTTGCCGGTGCCGGCGGCGGAGCCGTCCGGTGGCGGCGGGGCGTCCGGGGCGGTGGCCCGCAGGGCGCCCGTGGAGACCGGCGGGGACATTCGGGCCGCGCGTGCCGGGGCGATCGCCGCGTACCGCGCCGGAGCGCGGGCGGCGGCCCGGGTGCAGGAGTCCCAGGAGGCGCAGCAGAACGGACGGGCGGCCCTGCCCGGCGCCCGTACCCCGGGCGACGACGGCCACGGGACCCCGACAGGCAATCCCCCCGCGCAGATCGCCGACCCCTACGGCGTCTCGGGCGCTCCCGTGCCCGGCCCCGCCGGATACGGCCAGGGCCGGCCCGCTCACCTGCACACCGCCGGTCCGGGTCCCGGTCCCGGCGGCGCGCCGTACGCCGCCCCCGCGACGTCGCACTCTTCGCTCACGCCCGTCCCTGGTGCTCAGGTGCCCGCACAGGGCCAGGGCCAGGGGCCTTCGGGTGAGGTGCGGGGCGGAGCCCGGTGGGACGAGCTGGTGGCCGGGACGCCCGGGAGCGTGCCCCGGCGCGGGCCCGCCACCGCGTTGGCCGCCGAGCGGGCGCGTCAGGCACGGATGGCCGTGGTCGGGCCGGTCACCGAACGGTGGGCGCCCGAGCAGGCCGGGCCGGTGCACGAGAACTGGCAGCTGGCCGCGCCGATCGGGCCCGCGACGGACCTGTGGGCGCTGGGCGCGCTGCTCTTCCGGGCCGTGCAGGGGCATGCGCCCTACCCGGAGGAGTCGACGGCCGAGCTGGTGCAGATGGTGTGCGCCGAGCCGCCGGCCTTCGCCGAGGAGTGCGGACCGCTCAGGCCGGTCGTGGAGTCGCTGCTGCGCCAGGACCCGACCGAGCGCCTCGGCTTCGAGGAACTGCGGGGCTGGCTGCGCTCGCTGGTGCGGTCCGCGCCGGAGCCGGAGGCGGGCACGTATGTCGTCGCCGCGCCGCCGACCGATCCGCGCCGGCTGCCGATCGTCCGCCGCCGGGGCGAACTGGTGCGCAGACGCCGTGCCGGTCTGCCCGCCACCCACGGGCGGCACAAACGCGGAAGGCAGGAGACGAGCGGTTCGCCCCGCAGCCTGGGCCGCACCCTGCTGGTGCTGATCCTGCTCCTGCTGGCCGGGGCGATCGCGTACGCCCTGATGTTCATGCCCAAGGCGGACGAGGAGGGCGCGGCCGGTACGGACGGCTCCCAGCGGACCGGGGCCACCGGGGCACCGGGCGGCCAGGCTCCCGAGGCGAGCAGCGAACCCCGGCCCGACCAGACCTCGCCGGGCACCGGAACCTCCCCCTCCGCCGCGTCCTCGGGAGCGGAGGCCACCCAGACGCAGACCGGCGGTTCCGGGGCGAAGGCCGCCGACGGGTTCACCGTCCGCGCGGACGACGCCGGCTTCCGGGTCGCCGTGGCCAACGGCTGGGACCGCACCCCGAAGAACGGGCGCGGCCAGGTCGTGTACACGCACGGCGACTTCGAGCTGATCGTCGTACCCGGCCGCGACAGCGCGGCGTCGAACGGCAGCGACCCGATGGTCTACCAGCGGGAGAAGGAGAGCGAGCTCCAGCCGTACCGTGACTCCAGCTGGGCGACGGCGTCCGGGCTGCGCACGACGACGGTGGGCGCTCGGACCATGGCCGAGGGGCAGTTCACCTGGACCGGCGGCGACGGGCGGGCGCTGTACGTCCGCAATGTCGCGATCCTCATCTCGGGGCGGTATCACATCGTGCAGGTCAGGGGCCCGGAGGCCGAGCGGGACGAGGTCACCCGGCTGTTCGAGCAGGCGTCGGCCACCTACCAGTACACCGGCTGAGCGCTCGTCCGGCCCCGCCCGGTTCCGTTCGGTTCCCCGCAGGCCGGGGAAGCGACAACCGTCACATTGCTGTCACCTTGGCACCCTGCTGGTTCCCCGGAAGCTGCCCGGTCCATAGGCTTGCGCTGTCAAGAGCATTGCGGGGCAACGTGAATCAGATGCAGGGCCTGCTCCTGGCGGGTCGCTACCGGCTCGCCGACGCCATCGGGAGCGGCGGTATGGGCCGGGTGTGGCGTGCGCACGACGAGCTGCTCCACCGGGCCGTCGCCATCAAGGAGTTGACGGCGGCGCTCTATGTCGCGGAGGGCGACCAGGCCGTTCTGTTGGCGCGGACCAGGGCGGAGGCCCGCGCGGCCGCGCGGATCAACCACTCCGCCGTGGTCACCGTGCACGATGTGCTCGAGCATGACGGCCGGCCGTGGATCGTGATGGAACTGGTCGAGGGCCGCTCGCTGGCCGACGCCGTCAAAGAGGACGGGCGGGTCGAGCCCACCGAGGCGGCCCGGATCGGTCTGTGGGTGCTGCGCGCCCTGCGCGCCGCGCACTCCGCCGGCGTCCTGCACCGTGACGTCAAGCCCGGCAACGTGCTGCTCTCGCACGACGGTCGCGTCCTCCTCACCGACTTCGGCATCGCCCAGATCGAGGGCGACAGCACCATCACCCGGACCGGGGAGGTGGTCGGCTCGGTCGACTACCTGGCCCCCGAGCGGGTGCGCGGTCAGGACCCCGGCCCGTCCTCCGACCTGTGGGCGCTGGGCGCGACGCTGTACACGGCGGTCGAGGGGCGGTCGCCGTTCCGGCGCACCTCGCCGCTGACCACGCTTCAGGCCGTCGTCGAGGAGGAGGCCGCCGACCCCCGGTACGCCGGCCCGCTCGGCCCGGTCATCACGGCCTTGCTGCGCAAGGACCCGGCCACCCGTCCCGACACCGCCGAGACCGAGCAACTCCTCGCGGAGGCGGCCGAGGGCCGGCGCCCCAGCGCGGCACAGGCGTACGTGCCGACGCAGTACGGCGGGCCCGACCGCACTGCCGGGGGTCATCACTCCGGGGCGCACCCGCTGTCCCACCCGACGGCAGGCACCGCGTACGTTCCGGTGGCGCCGGACGCGGCGACACCCGTTCCCGGTCACCCCGTGACCGCCGCGACCGCCGTGGGGCCGACGGGCATCGGCCCGGGCCCGGACACCCGGCAGTCCGAGCCGCCCCGGCGCCGTCGTCGTGTGCTGGCGCTCGTGGTCGTCCTCGCCGCGCTGGTCGGCGGGGGTACGGCCGTGGCGTGGCAGAAGTTCGACGAGGGGCGGCAGGACACCGGCGGGTCCGCGACGGCGTCCACCTCGCCGAGCCCGAGCACCCCCGCCGGGACGAGCACCTCCGGCGAACAGGGCGCCGACTCCTGGGAGGAGGTCAACGACCCGCTGGGCTTCGGGCTCTCGCTCCCCAAGGGCTGGGAGCGGGTGGTGTACCAGGACGACGGCGACCTCAAGCAGATCGACTACACGCCCGACGGCGGCGAGCACTTCCTCCGCATCGCCCTGGACAAGTCCCCCGACTTCAGCGACCCGTACGCGCACCAGGTCGATCTCGAACTGCAGCTCAAGCGGTTGGTCGCCTACAACCGGGTCACCCTGGAGAAGAACGTCTACCGGGACCGGGAGGGCTCCGAGTGGGAGTACACCTGGACCGCGCTGGCCAAGGACACGGAGTTCCCCGGGCCGCGCCGCGCGATCGAGGAGACGTACGTGTCCCGCGACGGCACCGAGTACGCGATCTACATGTCCTCGCCCGCCGAGGACTGGACCGAGGCGGCCAAGCAGTTCAAATCCGTACTGCAGAGCTGGCGGGAGCCGACTTCGTAGGGTTCCGCCCGTCCCGGTAGTTGGCCGGACGGCGCCCCGGAGGCGTGACGTCCGGTGGGGCATGATGAGCCCATGGGGACCGAGGGGGACGGGGACGCCGTACGGGTCATCGCGGGCCGTTACCGGCTGGACGCGAGACTCGGGCGCGGAGGCATGGGGGTCGTGTGGGGCGCCACCGACCAGCTGCTCGGACGGCGTGTCGCCGTCAAGGAGCTGACCCAGGACGACACGCTCTCCGACGACGAGGCGCGGGGCCGCCGCGACCGGACACTGCGCGAGGCCCGCGCGGTGGCCCAGCTGAGCCACCCGCACATCATCGTCGTGCACGACGTCGTCGAGGACGGCGAACGTCCTTACATCGTCATGGAGTTGATCGACGGCGGCTCGCTCGCCGACCGGATCGCCGCGCGGGGGCCGATCGAGCCGGCCGAGGCGGCCCGCATCGGCATCGCCCTGCTCGGGGCCCTGCGCGCCGCGCACGCGGCCGGGGTCCTGCACCGGGACATCAAGCCCGCCAACGTCCTGCTCGAACGCGACAGCGACCGCGTCGTCCTCACCGACTTCGGTATCGCGCAGGTCGCGGGCGCCACCACGCTCACCGAGACCGGGTCGTTCGTCGGCTCGCCCGAGTACACCGCGCCGGAGCGGATGTCCGGGACGCGGACCGGCGCGGAAGCCGACCTGTGGTCGCTGGGCGCGCTGCTGTGCACCGCGCTGAGCGGCGAATCCCCCTTCCGCCGCGACTCGTTGGGCGGCATCCTGCACGCCGTCGTCTTCGCCGAGATCCGGACACCCGCGCAGGCCGAACCGCTGCTGCCTGTCGTGCGGGGGCTGCTCGAACGCGATCCGGACCGGCGACTGGACGCCGAGGAGGCGGAGCGGCTGCTGCGCGCCTACCTGGACACCGGGCGGACGCCGACGCCGGTGTCGTCGCGGTACACGCCGACCCAGGAGGACCTGCCCCGGCCACGGTGGGAGGCACCGGCCAGGGAGCGTTCCACGCGGGGTGTGCTCGTGGCCGCGCTGCTGGTCGCCGCGATGGCGGGGGCGGGGGTGTCGGCGGCGGCGCTGCTGCTGAACGGTGACGGCGACGGCGGGCGCACACCCACGAGTTCGGCGCCGGGGTTCTCGGCGAGCGGCTCGGTGAGCGCCACGCCCACCGGGGCCTCCTCGGCCACCCGTTCCCCGTCCGTTGCCACCCCGTCCTCCCGGCCCTCCCGGCCGGCCGCGTCCTCCACGGCCGGCTCCGCTTCCCCCGCCTCGGACGACCGTCCCGGTACCCCCACCGCCCCCTCCGGCTACCGCGTGGCGGTGGATCCCGCCGGGTTCTCGCTCGCCGTGCCGGAGGACTTCACCCGCGTACCGCAGGGCGAGCGGGTCTTCTACATGTCCCCCGGGCAGGTCTTCCGGCTCGGCATCAAGGTCGCCGCCGCACCACCCGGCGGTCCGTCCGCCGTGATGGAGTCGGCCGCCGCCCAGGGCCCGGACACCAACCCGGGTTACCACGACGGCCGGGTCACCGAGACCAGCCACGGCGGGCGCCCCGCCGCCCTGTGGGAGTTCACCTGGAACGGTTTCAGCGCGGCGGAGGGGCCCCGGCACACGTACGACCTGTGCTGGGAGGAGGGCGGGCTGCTGTACGACGTGTGGGTGTCGGCGCCGGTCGGGAAGGTGCGGGAGGCGCGGGAGTACTTCGACGTCGCGGTCGACACGTTCGCCGTATCGACCTAAACGGGAAATAAGGAACGTTGTGCGTCACGGGTCTGTGACCGGTGGACGCCGCCGGTGGATACCGGCCTGCCTGGCGCGATAGGGATGGACCCATGAGTTTCGACGGGGGCGCCGGCCACGAGGCCGACGAGACGACGAGTTTTGTTCTGCAACCGCCCAGGCCGGCACCGCAACAGCAGGCCGCGGTGCCCGTCCAGGTCGCCCCGCCGCAGGAGCCGGGCGTCGGGCGGCTCATCGCGGGACGCTACCGGCTGCTCGCCAAGCTCGGGCACGGCGGCATGGGCACGGTGTGGCGCGCCAAGGACGAGACGGTGGACCGCGAGGTCGCGGTCAAGGAACCACGCGTCCCGGACCACCTTCCCGAACGTGAACAGGCCAACGCGTTCGAGCGGATGCGCCGCGAGGCGCGGGCCGCGGCCCGGCTGGACCACCCGGCCGTGGTGAACGTGCACGACGTGGCGGTCGTCGACGGCCGGCCGTGGATCGTGATGGAGCTGGTCCACGGACGCTCGCTCGGCGACGCCCTCCAGGAGGGCACGCTCGGCGCGCGCGAGGCGGCCAGGGTCGGCCTGGAGGTGCTCGGCGCGCTGGAGGCCGCGCACGCGGCGGGCATCCTGCACCGGGACGTGAAGCCGGACAACATCCTCCTCGGCCGCCACGACCGGATCGTCCTCACGGACTTCGGCATCGCCCAGATCGAGGGCGAGACCAACCTGACCGACACCGGCGGCTTCGTCGGCTCGCCCGAGTACATCGCCCCCGAGCGGGTGCTGGGCCAGCGTCCCGGCCCGGCCTGCGACCTGTGGTCCCTGGGCGTGGTGCTGTACGCGGCGACGGAGGGCGTCTCGCCGTTCCGCCGCAGCAACACCCCGGCCACGCTCCAGTCCGTCCTCAACGCGGTGCCCGCGCCGCCCGCCGCCGCCCAGGGCCCGCTCGCCGAGGCCGTCAACGGCCTCCTGGAGAAGGACCCGGCGCGCCGCCCGGCCGCCGCACGGGTGCGGGCCCTGCTGGAGGCCGCCGCGAACCCGCCCGCGCCCCAGCCCACCCAGGTCGTACGGCAGGTGGAAGTCCCGCGCGCCCGGCGCCGGTTCGGCCGCGCGGTGTGGACCGGGCTCGGCGCGGTGGTCGTCGCGGCGGCGGTGGCGGCGTACCTGGTGGTCGCCGACCCGTTCGCGGGGCCGCTGCCGGACGGCTGGGAGAAGCACCAGGTGAAGGACGTCACCGCGAAGGTGGCGGTCCCCGGCACCTACAAGAAGGGCGTCCCCGACCGCGAGACGGACGACAGCCACTGGGTCAGCTACACCGACCCGAGCGGTGCCATCTCCGTGGTGCTGTCGGTGGAGCGCAAGGCGGAGGACACCGGCAAGGAGATCAAGGCGTCCGCCGCCGCCGAGATGTACGCCGACGACGGCGTGTTCAAGGAGAACGGCAGCTACCGCCTCGACATGCCGAAGGCGCCGAAGACGCAGCCCGACGACAACGCCACGTTCCGCGACCGGAAGGCCGCCGGGAACACCGTCCGCTACACCACCGACGACACCCAGGACCCTCGCCCGCGCGAGCTGCGGATCCTCTACTACAAGTCCACCGCCGGCGACATGTACCGGCTCACCATCGCCTACCCGGGCGCGGGCGACTTCACGGCGCGGGGCCGCGAGGTGGCCCGCACGGCGATCGCCAACCTGGACCTCGACAAACTCTAGGTCAGGGCAGGTCAGGTCAGGTCCTGGCCGGGGTCGGCCCGGTACCTCCCCGGAGTCGTCCCGAACTCCCGGCTGAAGGCGTGGGAGAGGGCGTACGGGCTGCCGTACCCCGTCTCCCGGGCCACCGCCGCCAGCGGCGCGTCCGTGTCGCGCAGCCGGGCCGCCGCGAGCGTCAGCCGCCACCACGTGAGGTACGCCATCGGCGGGCGGCCCACCAGCGCGGTGAAGCGGCGCGCCAGTGTCGCCCGGGAGACCCCCGCCCGGGCCGCGAGACTGTCGTTGGTCCAGGGCGCGGCCGGGTCCGCGTGCAGCGCGCGCAGCGCGGCCGTGGCCACCGGGTCGCCGAGGACGGCCGGCCAGGTGCCCGTCGCGGCCCGCGCCAGCCAGGCCCGGACCATGTAGACGAGCAGCAGGTCGAGCAGGCTGGGCAGGGCCAGGGAGGAACCCGGTCGGCGTCCGTCGAGCTCATGGGCCAACAGGTCGACCGCAGCGTGGAGTTCGGACGGCCGGTCGGCCCGGTTCGCCAGGTGCACCACCTGGGGCAGCTCCGCAAGGAGCGGGTGCGTACGACTGCGGTCCAGCCGGTACTTGCCGCACAGCAGCTCCACGTCACCCGACGTGTGACGCGGCCGGACCTCTTCGAACGGCACCGCACGGGCCGCCGTCGCCGCGTCCACCGGCCCGTCGGCCAGTACATGCCCCGCACCGTGCGGCAGCAGCACGACGTCTCCCGGGCCGAGGTGGATCCCCGTACCGCCCTCCGGCAGCAGCCAGCAGCTCCCCGCCAGGACGACATGGAACCCGGCCCCTTCGTAGGCGGCGATCCGGGTGCACCAACTTCCGCTCACCCCCAACCGGTCGGAGTGCGGCCGTCCGGTGCGCACTGAGGAAATCGCGTCGCTCACCACGTCCATGGGGGAAGGGTAGGTGAGGCGGACGCGTATCCGGTTGAGCGGTTCGGGCATCGAAACGCTCAGGGGTGCCTCCCTAGGCTCGCCGACATGACTGACGAACACGTGCAGAGCTTCACGGTCGGGGACGTCGAGATCCTCCGGGTGGTCGAGTGGCAGTCCCTCTTCGTGCCCGCTTCCGACCTCGTCCCCGGCTGCGGTCCCGAGGTGTGGAAGGAACACCGGGAGCTGCTCGCCCCGGACCACTGGGACCCCGACAGCGACCGGGTGATGTCGGCGCTGCAGACCTGGGTCGTGCGCAGTGCCGGCCGGACGGTCCTCGTCGACACCGGTGTCGGCAACGGGCGGGAGCGGCCCGGCCTCCCGCACTTCCACCGGCGGCAGGGAGACCTGCCGGGGCGGCTGGAGCGGGCCGGCGTGCGGCCGCGGGACGTCGACCTCGTGGTCAACACCCATCTCCACGCGGACCACGTCGGCTGGAACACGCTCGACGTCGAGGGGGAGTGGGTGCCGACCTTCCCTCGCGCCTCCTACCTCCTCCCGGCCGCCGACGACGCCTACTTCGGCCCTGTCGGCGGCTACGGTGGCGGCGTACGGGAGGACGACCGCCTGGTCTACGAGGACAGCGTTGCTCCCGTGCACAGGGCCGGGCAGGCGGTGCTCTGGGAAGGGGAGCATCGCATCGACGAGCACCTCACCCTGGAGTCGGCCCCCGGCCACACCCCGGGCTCGGCCGTCCTGCGGGTCGCCTCGCGCGGCGAACGGGCCGTGTTCGTCGGGGACCTGCTGCACAACCCGGTGCAGGTGCTGCGGCCCGAGTGCAGCAGCTGTTTCTGCCTCGACCCGGAACTCGCGGCGGCTCAACGTGCCCGGATCCTCGAACGTGCCGCAGAGGAAGCGGAGTTGGTGATACCCGCACACTTCGCCGGGCCGGGTGCGGTGGAGGTGCGACGGCTGGAAACGGGACGGTTCGCCGTGGGCAGGTGAGGGCGCCGGAGATCGTGGTAGTCATGGAGACATGAGCAACGACGGGGACCCCGGCGGCGCCGAAAGCCGGACGGTGGGCGGCCGCTACCGGCTGTTGGAACGTATCGGCTCCGGCGGTATGGGCACCGTCTGGCGGGCCCGCGACGAGCTCATGGAGCGCGAGGTCGCCGTCAAGCAGCCCCGGCTGCCCGGTGATCCCGAGGACGACTTCCACCGCCGGGCCGCCCACCGCCTCCACCGCGAGGCCAGGGCCGCCGCCCGGGTCGACCACCCCTCCGCCGTCGCCATCCACGACGTCGTGGTCGAGGGGGGCACGGGAGCCGACGCCGATGGCGGGCTGGACGGACTCCCCTGGATCGTCATGGAGTTGGTGCGCGGCGAGTCCCTGCACGAGGTGCTGAAGCGCGGCCCCCTCGATCCGGCCGAGGCCGCCCGGATCGGCCTCGCCGTCCTCGGTGCCCTGCGTGCCGCGCACGCCGTCGGCATCGTCCACCGGGACGTGAAACCCGCCAACGTCCTGCTCGGCCCTCACCGCCGGGTCGTCCTCACCGACTTCGGCATCGCCCACATCCAGGGCGAGGAATCCCTCACCGTCAGCGGCGAGTTCGTCGGCTCGCTGGAGTTCGTCGCGCCCGAGCGGATGGCCGGCCGGGGCGGCGGTCCTGCCTCCGACCTCTGGTCCCTGGGCGTCCTGCTGTACGCGGCCGTCGAGGGCTGGTCCCCGTTCCGCCGTACGACCGTGGAGGCCACGCTCGCCGCGATCATCGCCGCGGACCCGCCGGAGCCGAAACGGGCCGGCCCGCTCGGCCCGCTCGTCGTACGGCTCCTGGTGCGCGACCCGGTACAGCGGCCCGACCCGGCGGAGGTCGCCGAGATCCTCGCATCGGTCACGGAGGGCCGACCGGTCCCGGCCTGGGAGCAAGGGCAGCACGGGAAGCACACGACAGGGGAGTCGGGGGAGTCGGAGGAAGCGGAGCAGGCGCAGGAAGCGGAGAAGCAGAGGACGGAGAGGGCGGAGAACGCGGAGAGGGAGGAGGCGGAGCGGGCCGAGCCTCAGGACATGCACGCCTTGCGGGAGTTCGGTGAGGACGCGGGAACGGTGCGCGTGGGAGCGGCACGGCCGGACCCGTCGCGACCGGGCGCGCAGCCCGCGGCGAACGACCGCCCCGGACCACAGCCCCACCCCGCCTCGGCCACCGAGCCCGGGGCGGCCGGTTCGGGCCGCCTCCGGCGGCCGCTGACGCGTCGCTCGCTGACTCTGGCCGTGCTCGTCGGGCTGCTCGCCGGGGGGACCTGGTGGGGGAGCGCCTGGCTCGGCGGAGCCGACAGCGGGGCGGCCGAGCGGCCGGTGACCTACGCCGGTTCGGCGCCGACGGAACCGTCCGCCTCCGCCTCGGTAGCCGCATCAGCCCCTGCCTCCGCCGTCGCGGGGGCGCGGTGGGTCGCTCACCGTGAGGCCGGGCTGGACGCCGTCCTCTCCCTCCCGAGCCGGTACCGGCAGTCGGCCCGGCAGGCCGACGCGGATCAGCAGCCGCGCCTGGTGGTCTACTCGGCGGGCGCGGTCGACGTGCGCCTCACCCTCTGGGACAAGGCGCCCGCCGACCCGATGGCCAGGGCCGTCCAGGCGCACGAGACCTGGAACGGCTACGCCCCGGACGCGCGCACCCAGACCACCCGTACCAGCTTCCACGGCGCTCAGGCCGCCCTCGCCGACACCACCTACGGTCTGGACGACACCCCGACCCGTGTCATGGAGCTGTTCGTCCTCACCGCCGACGCCCGCATGTACGAGCTGCGCGTCGACATGCCCAAGGGCACGCCGGAGGAGAAGCAGGGCACGGCGGTGTTCAAGGAGGCGCGCGACCGCCTGGAGATCCGTAAATGACCGGGCATTGCGTCCTGATCAGCAGGTTTGTTGCCAGTGAACGCTGGCGCCATGTGTGCGGTCGGTGAAACCGTATTACCGGCGGGTACCCAAAGTCTTCCCCACGTCATACCCTGCGCCTCATGACGGACTCGCAGGCCCCGGAAAAGACCGGCACCGAGATCAGTGGGACGACCACGACCGGTACCAACCCCCTCGCCCCCGCCCCCACCGGCGTCCGTACCGCCGCGGACGTGGTCACGCCGGAGCTGGTCGCCCAGCTCACCAAGGGGGTGACCGGCTCCGGCCGTACCGCCAACCACACGCCCTTCACCGGCGGGAAGCTGGCCGACCTGCCCGAGTCCACGCCCGACGACGTACTGAAGGCCTTCGAGGCGGCCCGCAAGGCACAGGCGGTCTGGGAGCGGACGCCCGTGCGGGAACGCGCCGCCGTGCTGCTCCGCTTCCACGACCTGGTGCTGGAGCGCCAGGCCGAGGTGCTCGACCTCATCCAGCTGGAGACCGGCAAGGCCCGTCTGCACGCCCACGAGGAGGTGCAGGCGGTGGCCGTCGCCGCCCGGCACTACGGCCGCAAGGCCCCCGCCTACCTCCGTCCCAAGCGGCACGCGGGCGCCATGCCGACGCTGACGAAGGTGACCGAACTGCGCCACCCGCGTGGTGTCGTGGGCCAGATCGCCCCCTGGAACTACCCGCTGGAGCTGTCGGTCGGCGACGCGCTGCCGGCGTTCGTCGCGGGCAACGCGGTCGTGATGAAGCCGGACACGGAGACCTGCCTGACCGCCCTCTGGGCCCGTGACCTGCTCGTCGAGGCGGGGCTGCCCGCCGAGGTCTTCCAGGTCGTCCTCGGTGAGGGTCCCGTCGTCGGCCCGGAGGTCGTCCGGCACGCCGACTACGTCTCGTTCACCGGCTCCACCCGTACCGGCCGCGAGGTCGCCCAGGGCGCGGCCGCCCGTCTGATCGGGGTCTCCCTCGAACTCGGCGGCAAGAACGCCATGCTGGTCCTCGAGGACGCCGACATCGAGAAGGCCGCGGCCGGCGCCGTCCGCGCCTGCTTCTCCTCCGCGGGCCAGCTCTGCATCTCCATCGAGCGGCTGTACGTCCACGAGTCGATCGCGGACGCCTTCGTCGAGCGCTTCGCCGCCCGCACCAAGGCCATGCGCCTTGGCACCTCGCTGGCCTACGGCGCCGACATGGGCTCCCTGGTGGGCGAGCGCCAGCTGGAGACGGTGACCCGGCACGTGGAGGAAGCCGTCGCCAAGGGCGCCAAGGTCGTCGCCGGCGGGGTGGCCCGCCCGGACATCGGCCCGTACTTCTTCGAGCCGACGATCCTCGACGGAGTGACGGAACCCATGTCCGTCTGCACCGAGGAGACCTTCGGCCCGGTCGTCTCGATCTACCGCTTCAAGACCGACGACGAGGCCGTCGAGCAGGCCAACTCCACGCCGTACGGGCTGAACTCGTCGGTCTGGACGAAGGACGGCCGCCGCGGCCGGGACGTCGCCTCCCGGCTGCGCACCGGCACGGTGAACGTCAACGAGGGCTACGCCCCGGCCTACGGCAGCGTCCAGTCCCCGATGGGCGGCATGAAGGACTCCGGTCTCGGCCGCCGCCACGGCTCCGAGGGCATCCTCAAGTACACCGAGGCCCAGACGGTGGCCCAGCAGCGCCTCCTGCCGATGGCTCCGGCACTGGGCATGGACGACGAGAAGTACGCGGAGTTCATGAGCCGGAGTCTGAGGCTGATGAAGGCGTTCCGCTTCCGCTAGGGCGCCCGCGCCGGAGCGCACCCCGTCCCACCCGTTCTCAAAGAGGAGAGCATGTGTCCCAGGACACCTACGACTACGACGTCCTCGTCGTCGGATCCGGCTTCGGCGGCTCGGTGACCGCCCTGCGCCTGACGGAGAAGGGCTACCGAGTCGGTGTCCTGGAGGCGGGCCGCCGTTTCACCCGGGAGTCGCTGCCCAAGAACTCCTGGGATCTGAAGAACTACCTCTGGGCCCCCAGGCTCGGCATGTACGGCATCCAGCGCATCCATCTGCTGGGCAACGTCATGGTGCTGGCCGGCGCGGGCGTGGGTGGCGGCTCCCTCAACTACGCCAACACGCTCTACGTACCGCCGAAGCCCTTCTTCGACGACCCCCAGTGGCGTGACATCACCGACTGGCAGGAGGAGCTGAAGCCGTACTACGACCAGGCGCGGCGCATGCTGGGCGTACGGCTCAACCCGACGACGACCCCCTCCGACGTGCATCTGAAGGCGGCCGCGGAGCGGATGGGCGTCGGCGACACCTTCCACATGGCGCCCGTCGGCGTGTTCTTCGGCGACGGCGAGGACGCCGACGGGACGGCGAAGGCCCAGCCGGGGGAGCAGGTCGCCGACCCCTACTTCGGGGGCGTGGGCCCGGCCCGCAAGGCCTGCACCGAGTGCGGCGAGTGCATGACCGGCTGCCGGCACGGCGCCAAGAACACCCTGAACGAGAACTACCTCCACCTCGCCGAGAAGGCGGGCGCGGTCGTGCACCCCCTGACGACGGTCGTCTCGGTCACGGACGACTCGCAGGGCGGCTACGCGGTCGCCACACTCCCCACCGACGACCGCCGCAAGGCGAAGGGCAGGGTCTTCAAGGCCCGCCGGGTCGTGCTCGCCGCGGGCACCTATGGCACCCAGACGCTGCTGCACCGCATGAAGGCCAACGGTCAACTCCCTTATCTTTCACAGCGGTTGGGTGAGCTGACCCGCACCAACTCGGAGGCGCTGGTCGGTGCGCAGACCGACGACCGCCGCTACCGCAAGGTGACGGGCGCGGCGAAGGTGGACTTCACCCGCGGAGTCGCCATCACCTCCTCCGTCCACCCGGACGACAGCACCCACATCGAGCCGGTCCGTTACGGCAAGGGCTCCAACTCGATGGGCGGCCTGTCGATTCTGCAAGTGCCGTACGCGGAGGGTTCGTCGAGGGTGGCCGGCTGGCTCGCGAACGCGGCCCGCCACCCGCTCCTGGTCCTGCGCTCGCTCTCCAACCGCAAATGGTCGGAGCGGACCATCATCGGCCTGGTGATGCAGTCCCTGGACAACTCGCTGACGACGTACCTGAAACCGGACGGCGTCGGCAAAGGCCTGCTCACCGCCCGCCAAGGCCACGGCGCCCCCAACCCCAAGCAGATCAAAGCCGCCTCCGAGGCCGCCTCCGCGATCGCCGCCGACATCAACGGCTTCGCCGGCTCCAACGTGGGCGAGCTGATGGGCACCCCGCTCACCGCGCACTTCCTCGGCGGCTGCCCGATCGGCGGCTCGCGCGAGACGGGTGTCATCGACCCGTACCACCGCCTCTACGGCCACCCCGGCATCTCGGTCGTCGACGGCGCCGCGGTCTCGGCGAACCTGGGCGTGAACCCGTCGCTCACGATCACCGCCCAGGCCGAGCGCGCGATGTCGTACTGGCCGAACAAGGGCGAGACGGACCCGCGTCCGACCCAGGGCGCGGCCTACGAGCGGCTGAAGCCGGTGGAGCCGGTCAGTCCGGTGGTACCGGCGGAGGCGTTCGGCGCGCTGCGTCTGCCGTTCCTGGGAATGCCGGCCGTCCCGCCCAAGCAGTAGACGATCCGATCGGGCAAAAGGCGAAGGGACCTGCGCCCCCCTCCGAGCGCAGGTCCCTTCGCTGGTCTGTACGCGCGTTACGCGTGCGTGCCCGCCTTGCGGCGACGGACCGCGAACACCGCACCGGCGCCGGCCACGACGGCCACCCCGCCGACCAGTCCGATCATCGGCAGCGCGGAGTTCGAACCGGTCGAGGCGAGGCTGCCGCTGATCGGCTTGGCGCTGCCCTGGGGCTTGGGACCGGCGGTGGGCTTGTCACCGTTCGGCTTGGCGTCGTCGGCACCGTCCGCATCGCCGCCGGCGGCGAGGATCTCGACGTCGTAGTAGTCACCGTTGACGTAGCAGTCGGAGTCGTCGCCCACGTACAGGGCGTCGCTCATCGCCAGCGCGGAGCCCGCCGGGGCCGACGCCGCGACCTTCACACGGAGGTCGAGAGACGCGGAGGAGTCCTTCTCCAGTTCGTCGAGCTGGGCGAGGAAGGAACCGGTGACGTTGACCGTCTTGCCGTTCTCGTCCTCGTAGGAGTCCTGGTAGGCGTCGGTCCACTTACCGTCCTCCTTGACCTGGATGATCGCGAGTCCCTCGGACAGCCAGGCGTCCGTGTCGTCGGCATAGTCAAGGAACATGGCCATGTACACGTTCTTGAAGTCGACGTCGGAGTCGTTCCCGACCTCGTACGTGAAGTCGTGCCAGCCGGAACCGGCGACGATCTTGCTGGGCAGACCCTTGACCTCGGCCGTGAGGTTCTCGTCCAGGTCGAAGGTCTCGCAGTCCGTGTTCGGGTCGAACCCGTCGTCGCTCTTGCTCGCCGACGGGCTCGCGGAGGCCTTGCCCGAGCCGGACGCGGACGGCGACGAGCTGCCGGACGGGGAGCTGGAGGCGCTGCCGCTCTGCGATCCGGACGCCGACGGGGACGAGGTGTCGGACTCCGAGGCGGAGGCGGACGCGCTCGACTCGCTCGAACCGGACGGCGAGGCGGAGGTGTCGTCGGACGCGCTCGCGGACGGCGAGCCGCTCTCCTCCGCGAAGGCGGCGGGCGCGGACAGCAGGGCGAGCGGCGCGATGACGGCCGTCGCGGCGATGGTGACGAGCGTGCGGCGGAGTTTCATGAAGACCTCGGTCGATCCGGCGGGAGGCCTTCCGCATGGGGGTGGGGATGTGGCCTTTGGTTCGCTAGGTGTGACTGGCCAGAGCTGTGAACAGTTGTGCTGAACTCACAGGATCTTTATGTGGCACGCGTCACACCTGCGCCGATCCGGCCGTCGTCGCAGGGCAGGACACCGCCCGAGCCCGGCGGTGAGACACCGTCTGTGGCAGGGAGGGTGCGTCGGACCGGGCCCGGACGAGCTCCCCGTTCGGTCGCGGTGCACGCTTCCCGCGGGGCATGACGAAGGGCCCCGCGGGACGGATCCGCGAGGCCCTTCTTTATCGTCAGCACCGGCGTCAGGGCAGCGCCGGTGCCTGGGAGCGGCGCCGGGGGGTCGCGCCGCTGGCCTGGACCTTTGGCAGTGCGGGCAACGCACGGAAGATGGTTGCCCGGAGGGGGACTTGAGGCTGGTCGGGCCTGTCTACGCATCGTGATGGATGAGCGCGGCGCCCGCAACCGTTTGACCCAGCCCTTGTGCATTTTTGCATTTTTCGCCGGTCGGCTCGGCCCCGGGCGTCCCCGAGGCCGGCCGTTCTCTTGGGTGACCGGGCTGCTGTCCCCTGCCGTCCGGTCACTTGTCCGGAGCGAGGTCCCACGGCGCACGGCACGATCCGTACGCCTCATCGCTCCAGCGAGCCACGCGTGGTTATTCCGGGCCCGCCCCTGGCTGGAACGGACACCGGGACCAACGAAGCCGTCCGGGAGGCGGTCACGCGCCCGTACGGGTGAGAAGGGGGCTGACGGGGGTCGAACTGACGCCCGACCTCAGACGCGGCCCCGGCACAGTTCGAGCAGCGTCATCGCAAGGGACGTGCCGGGCTTGCCGAGGGCGTCCTTGTAGTGGCCGAGGATCTCCATCTCGCGGGAGAGGTTCACGCGCCGGCCGCCGGAGGTGATCCGCGCTTCCTGGATGACGGCGGAGACGGCCATCCGTTCCTGGATCAGACCGATGATCCGGTCGTCGAGCGAGTCGATGCGCTCACGGGCGCCGGTGATCACGTCGGCCGCCTCGGGGGTGCGGGCGCCGGTCACGTCGATGGCGGTCGTGTCGATGGCGGTCATGGGGGCTCCTGTGGTGGGTACGGGTGCCCCGGAGCGGCAGGACCCGGGAGAAACGACAGGCGCCCCGGGCCTTGTCGGCCCGGGGCGCCTGGGAAGTCGCTTGTCAGTTGCTCAAGCAGCACGACCATGGCAGCCGGTGGGCCGGTTGCCATAGGTAAAGACGAAGGTCGGGTGCGTGAGCATGCGGCCAGTATGCAGGGTCCCCGGGTGAGGTCCAAGGCGGTTCGCGAGCCGGTTCGCATCCTGAGACGCGGTGGTGGGTCCGGTGCCGGGTCCGGTCCCACGTCCACCTCGGTAGAATCGGGTTACACAGAGACCCCGCCCCACCGCCGGAAGGCCCCCGTGTCATCAGCGACTCCTACTGCCGCCGCCCCCGACACCGTCCTGGTCGTCGACTTCGGCGCGCAGTACGCCCAGCTCATCGCCCGTCGAGTCCGCGAGGCGCGGGTCTACAGCGAGATCGTGCCGAGCACCATGCCGGTCCAGGAGATGCTCGCCAAGAACCCGGCGGCGATCATCCTCTCCGGCGGCCCCTCGTCCGTGTACGAGGAGGGCGCCCCCCGCCTCGACCGCGAGCTCTTCGAGGCCGGCGTCCCCGTCTTCGGCATGTGCTACGGCTTCCAGCTGATGGCGCAGACCCTCGGTGGCACGGTCGACAACACCGGCGCCCGTGAGTACGGCCGCACCGAGCTGCACGTCTCCCGCTCCTCCTCCACCCTCTTCGAGGGCACCCCGGCCGAGCAGGCCGTGTGGATGTCGCACGGCGACGCCTGCTCCGCCGCCCCCGAGGGCTTCAGCGTCAGCGCTTCCACGGACGTCGTCCCGGTCGCCGCCTTCGAGAACGACGAGAAGAAGCTCTACGGCGTCCAGTACCACCCCGAGGTCATGCACTCCACGCACGGCCAGCAGGTGCTGGAGCACTTCCTGTACCGCGGCGCGGGCCTCGCCCCGGACTGGACCACCGGCAACGTCATCGACGAGCAGGTCGCGGCCATCCGTGAGCAGGTCGGCGACAAGCGCGCCATCTGCGGCCTCTCCGGCGGCGTGGACTCGGCGGTCGCCGCGGCCCTCGTCCAGAAGGCCATCGGCTCCCAGCTGACCTGCGTGTACGTCGACCACGGTCTGATGCGCAAGGGCGAGACCGAGCAGGTCGAGAAGGACTTCGTGGCCGCCACCGGCGTCCAGCTGAAGGTCGTGGACGCGGAGGAGCGCTTCCTCACCGCCCTCAAGGGCGTCTCGGACCCCGAGGAGAAGCGGAAGATCATCGGCCGCGAGTTCATCCGGGTCTTCGAGCAGGCCCAGGCGGAGATCATCGCCGACGCGGGTCCGGCCGTGGAGTTCCTGGTCCAGGGCACGCTGTACCCGGACGTCGTCGAGTCCGGCGGCGGTACCGGCACCGCGAACATCAAGTCCCACCACAACGTGGGCGGTCTGCCGGAGGACCTCGAGTTCCAGCTGATCGAGCCGCTGCGCAAGCTGTTCAAGGACGAGGTCCGCATGGTCGGCCAGGAGCTGGGCCTGCCGGAGGAGATCGTCCAGCGCCAGCCGTTCCCGGGCCCCGGCCTCGGTATCCGGATCGTCGGCGAGGTCACCAAGGACCGCCTCGACCTGCTCCGTGACGCCGACGCGATCGCCCGCGAGGAGCTGACGGCCGCCGGTCTCGACCGTGAGATCTGGCAGTGCCCGGTGGTCCTCCTCGCGGACGTCCGCAGTGTCGGCGTGCAGGGCGACGGCCGCACCTACGGCCACCCGATCGTCCTGCGCCCGGTCTCCTCCGAGGACGCGATGACCGCCGACTGGTCGCGCCTCCCGTACGACGTCCTGGCGAAGATCTCCACCCGGATCACCAACGAGGTGCGCGACGTCAACCGGGTCGTCGTCGACGTGACCTCGAAGCCGCCGGGCACCATCGAGTGGGAGTAGTCCTCCCGGTTTCGACGGTCAGGTCCGTTTGAGCGTGCGCACCGGCTCCCCGGGCTGCCAGACCTGGGCGACCAGATAGGTGTCGTCCTCGACGTGGGTCCGTACGACCTCCGTCAGCTCGGTGCGGAAGAGGTGGAACGGCTGCGGCGGTTCCACCTCTTGCACGTACGCCGCCCTCGCCTCCCCGTCCGCCACCTCGACCGCCCGACCCGCGATCCGTACGTCGCCCCCGCCCATCCCGGTGCCTTCGCCGGGGTTGGCCTGGAGGCAGAAGCGTGCGTCACGGCGCAGGTCGAGGGCCTTGAGCGAGTCCGGCATCATGCCGAGCCACAGCTCACCGCCGAGGAAGCGGACCTCGATGCCGGTGGTTCGAGGGGAACCGTCCTTGCGGAGCGTCGCGAGAACGTGATGCGTGAAGGCTCCGAAGCGTTCCTCGGTGATCTTCGCGAGTGCGGGTTCGGCTGCGGCGAAGGCCGCCCAGTTCGCTGTCATACGGCGAGTGTGGCCCCGATACCCGACATCCGCTGTCGGGTATGGCCGGGCCGTGGGCCAGAAACCCTGTGGGCCAGAAGCGCTGCGGGTCAGAAGCGCTGCGGGTCAGAAACCCTGGGGCACCGGCCGTACGTACCGCTCCAGCCCCGCCGCGTCCCGCACCGGCGTGCAGCCGGCCGCCGTGAGCCGCCGGGCCAGCTTCGCCCGCCGGGTCGTGTTCACCTGGAGGGAGCCCAGCATGAACAGCGGCATCAGCACGGCCAGCGGGAGCAGGACGGCGTACTTGCCGGTCAGCACCGCCATCAGCAGGAACAGCACCGCCGAGCCCCAGCCGATGGCCAGCAGCTGCTTACGGTTGGCGGCCGCGCCCAGGGCGTCGTGGCGGATGAGCGCCGTGATCACGTCGACCTCCGCCCGCACCTCGGGGACCGGGGTGAGCGAGCCCAGGTACATGCCCGGCACCGGGCGTCCGGGGCCCGGGTCGGGGAACGCCGCCGAGTTCGCCGCGGCCCGCTGCCGCGCCCAGGGGCTGGAGTCGCGCACCAGCTGCACGTGCATGATGCGGTGCTTGCCGACCAGGCGCACGCTCTCGTACCGGAAGCCGTAGCACTCGGCCAGGTAGACCAGCGCGCCGAACGTCTCCAGCTCCGCGAAGGGGTGGACCAGCTCGATGTCGTTGCGCGTCGCGATCTGACGCATGAGGGCGGTGATGTGGCGGTCGGTGAGACTCACGGTGTGCTCCGAAGGTGACGGAAATCGTCATCTTTACATAACGGCTCTGCCCTTTTGCACTGACCGACGGTAACTTCCGCGTCGTAAAGCAACCAGTGCTGGAGGACCGATGCACGGGCCCACGCCGCCTGCCCCCCTGCCCACCGACCGGCTTCAGTTCGCGATGCCGCCGATGCACGACTCGGTGGAGGACGAGCGCCGACACCGCAAGGAACGCCTGGCGGGCGCGGTACGCATCTTCGGGCGGCTCGGCTTCGAGGACGGCGTCTCGGGGCACATCACCGCCCGCGACCCGGAGTTCGACGACTGCTTCTGGGTCAACCCGTTCGGGATGCCCTTCAAGCACGTCACCGTCGGCGACCTGGTGCTGGCCAACGCCGACGGACAGGTCGTCGAGGGCCGCTACCACGTCAACCAGGCCGCCTTCACCGTGCACGCCCAGGTGCACGCCGCCCGCCCGGACGTCGTCGCGGTCGCCCACTGCCACTCGGTGCACGGCCGCGCCCTGGCCGCGCTCGGCGAGCTGCTCGACCCCATCACCCAGGAGAGCTGCGCGTTCTACGAGGACCACGCGCTCTACGACGCCTACACCGGCGTGGCCGTCGACGCGGAGGAAGGGCGGCGGATCGCGTCCGCGCTCGGCTCCCGCAAGGCGCTCGTGCTGCGCAACCACGGGCTGCTGACGGTCGGCGACTCGGTGGACGCGGCCGCCTGGTGGTTCCTGTCGATGGAACGCTCCAGCCAGGTCCAGCTGACCGCGCGGGCGGCGGGCCGGCCCGTCCTGATCGACCACCGGGCGGCGGTCGCGACCCGGGAACAGCTCGGCGGCGACCTCGTGGCGTGGATCAACTACCAGCCGCTGTGGCAGGACATCAGCCGGGGTGAGCCGGACCTGCTGAGCTGAGACCCGCCCCGGCGGTCGTCTCCGCAGGTCGCGTCCGGAAGCCGTGTGCGCAGCCCGCGTCCACAGGCCGCGCGCTGAAGGGGCCGCGTGCTGGACGGAGGCCGTGTCCGGACGGAGACCGTGTCCGGACGGAGGTCGCGCGCCGGTGCGCGTTCTAGAAGCCGCGCAGGACGACCGCCTTCGTCCGGGTGAACTCCTCGTCCGTGAGGACCCCGTCCCGGTGCAGCTCACCCAACTCGCGCAGTCGGCGCAGCAGTACGTCGTGGTGGTCGGACGGGGGCGGGACGGACGCCGCGAGCCCGCGCCCGCGGGCGAGGTCCCCGTACTCGCCCAGCTGCTCACGTTCCTGGTCGCGCCCGTGCTCCAGCTCCGCACCCGCGTGTGCGGAGGGATGCGGGAGACGCGCGGTGACCGCGGTCGCGACCAGGGCCGTCAGCAGGTCGCGACTCACGTTCCCCCACAGATCCAGGGCGTACGGGTCCTTCTCGGCCGGCAGTTTCGAGAACACCGTCTCGCGGGTCACGAAGCGCAGGAAGCCGTCCTCCAGACCGGAGTTGGGCAGCCACTCGACCCGCACGACATCGCCGACGTTGATCACACGCGGGCCCGTCGCCCGCTTCACCCGGTCCGAGGTGTCCGCCCAGTCGACCCGCACCTGGGTGCCGTCGAAGGAGACGGTGCCGTCGGAGGAACGCACGGAGACCGGAACCGGCGGGCCCGGCAGGAGGTAGGCCTTGGTCGGCTCGCCCGGGACCTGGTCGAGGAGCAGCGCGTGCCGGACCTCCTCGGCGAGGTACTCGGCGACCCCCGAACGGTCCACGTCCACGGTGAGCCGGTAGGGATCGGCACGGTCGGGGAGCCGGCCGCCGGTCGCGTGCAGCAGCGGATCCGCCCCTTCACGCAGCCGCATCCGCAGCCGCCCGCGCTTGCGTTCGGGCTCGTAGACGATCCCGGCGACCGCCTCCAGGGGCACGGTGATCTCCCCGTACGTCTGCCGGAACAGCGGTACGGAGCGGTGGAGTCCCGGAGTGATCCTGACCGATGTGCCGTCGAAGGCCCAGGTCCCGTCACGCTGGATGATCTCGGCCATACGGAAATTCTCGCAGCCGGGTCAACACGGCCCTGCCCGCTTCACCCGCGCTGACCAGACCTGCCGGGAACAAGGGGTGTGCCGTAGGGCACAATTCGCTGTCATTGCGGGGGAGTTGTTCTCAGCGCGGCGGCCGGGATCCAGACAGGGTCCTTCGAGGGTCGCCATCCGATCGGGTCGTGGGGAAGGCGGGCGTCGGACATGGCGGTACAGGAGGCGAGACAGGGCACGGAGTCGAGCAGGGGCCCGGGCACGCACGACGGGGGCTGTACCTGCGGGGACTGCCCGCACGGGGCCCGCGCGGGGCACCGGCGAGCGGTGGCGGAGTTCCTGGTGCAGCGGGACGGGTTCGCGGCCGGACACGGCCTGCCGGCCGCCGTCGCCCACTCCGTCTCGGCCTCCCGCCAGTGGGTCTCCGAGGAGCTCACCCAGTCCGCGGAACTCGTCGCCGAACGCGGCCGCGCCGAGGGCGAGGCCTGGCTGTCCCGCCTGTGGCTCCGCACGGCGGTCACCGTGTGGGTGTCGGTCGTGGCGCTGTTGCTGGTGCAGTCCCTGACCGCCATCGGTGCGGGCTGGACCGACGCCCGCACCGCCGGACTCCTCGCCGCGCTGGTCGTGGCCGGCGCGCTGACCGCCGCCTCCTGGTTCCACCGGGCGCGCGGCGGAGCCCTCGCCCCCGTGATCGGCGAGGACAACCGCCTCTCCACCTCCCGCGCGGTCGCCGTCGGCTGGGTGCTGCTCGTGGCCTACGCGGTGCTGGTCCTGGTGGGCCGGCTCGCCGCCGCCTCCGGCCACGCCGAACGCGACGCGCTGCTCGCCGGGCTCGATCTGTCCCGCGGCGCCGGTGTGGTGACCGTCCTCGCCGTCGTCTGCGGGATCGCCGTGCTGGTGCGCCGGGTGGTCGGCCTGCGGGTCCTCGGCCAGCGGCTCCAGAAGGTCCGCGCCCACCGCCCCCGGGCCGCCGACCTGCTGACCGACGACGCCGGCCGCGGTACCTTCGCCGACATCCAGTACGTCGTGATCTGTGCCGTCGCCCTGGCCTTCGCCGCGGTCCGGCTGGCCCGCCGCCCCGACCAGTTGCCCGACCTCCCCTGGGGCCTGGCGGTCGTGGTCCTGGTCTCGGCCGCGACCTACCTCGCCGGCAAGTACGCCGAGGGCGGCCGTCCCGTCATCCTCTCCGTCGTCCGCTCCCGCGAGGCCGGCGACCTCGACGCCCCGATCCGCACCGGCGACGACATCGAGATCCGCGGCGCCGGATTCGTCCCGCCCGGCGCCCAGACCGCCGACCGGCTCTCCCGCATGGTCGTCCGCATCGGCCCGGTCCATGTCCACGTCCCCCTCGTGCCGGTCACCGGCGGCTTCAGCAACCCCACCGACGCCGTCCTCACCGTCCCCGTCCCGGCGGACGTGGAACCGGGCCGGGTGGACGTACAGGTCGTCACGGCCGCGGGTGCGGAGACGAACCGGTACGCCATCGACGTCACGGACTGAGCCGGGCCGGACTGAGCCGGGCCGGAATGAACCGGACTGGCCCGAACCGGATCGAACCGGGCTGATCCGGTGGGGCTCCGGTGGGGTGGGCCTCGTACTCGCGTGGGCCGACGGGCCGGAGTGAATCGGTCGAGCGAAGTGAACCAGTGGTGCCGAGAGCTCGTACAGACAGTTGAGCGCACCCCCCATTTCGTACGTATGGTCTGTTGAGGGTCCCACCACTGCGGGCGAGAGGCGGCTACGGGCGATGACTCACGGCATGCGGACGGATACCTATCCCCCCTATCTGGACGGTGGCGGCCGCGACTGGCGGGACACCGCCACCCGTTACGCCCTCCTTCCCTTGCGTATCTTCCTGGGCGTCACCTTCATCTACGCCGGCCTCGACAAACTCACCGACGGTGCCTTCCTGAAGGACAGCGGCGCCGGTTCGATCGGCGACACCATGCGCGCCGTCCGTGACTCCTCGGCCATCCCGGCCCTGGTCGACATGGCCCTGAAGAGCCCCGTCGGCTTCGGCTACGCGATGGCCTTCGGCGAACTCGCCGTCGGTATCGGCGCCCTGCTGGGCGTCCTCACCCGGCTCGCCGCGCTCGGTGGCGCGCTGATCTCGCTCAGCCTGTGGCTCACGGTGAGCTGGGCCTCGGACCCGTACTACTACGGCAACGACCTCGCCTACCTGATGGCCTGGCTGCCCCTGGTTCTCGCCGGCGCCCCCGTCCTTTCCCTCGACGCCGCCTGGCGCTCCAGGCGGCGAGAGCGAGCCGGGACCCGAGCCAGGTAGGCCCTACGCCCGGCCACCGGCCCCACCGACGCGTGGACCAGGCCGTCAGCCCGTCCGCCCGTCCTTTGGTGAGCCGGTCGGCCGGTCCTTCAGTGAGCCGGTCGCCGGTCAGCCCGTCTGCCTGCCCCTCCGCCGGTCAGCCCGTCCGCCCCCGCCGGTGAGGCCGTCAGTCGATCGGGACCACCCCGGCCGGGTCCGGGCCGGTCCCGGCCGGGGTGGTCCTGCGGGACGGGCTTCGCCGTCGGCGTATGCTCCTCGCTACGACGCCCGTCGCGCCCGCCAGACAGAGTCCGGCCGTGACGACCGGGATCACCACGAACCACGGCGTCTCCCATAGCCCGCCCGCGTCACCTGCGTAGATGACGCCCGCGAGGGTGAAGAAGACGCCGGCGACCAGCCTGCCTGGCCGGAACTCATGACGCAGCACGGGCCACCTCCGCCTGTCCCACGCCGACCTGGAGGTCGAGGTCGATGGTCCCGGCGTCCTTGCCACCCGAGGCCGGCGACAGGGTCACCTCCTTGTGCTTGCCCGGCTGCACATCCACATCCTTCTCGTCGTCGCCCGGCAGCTGGATGTCTCCCAGCCCCACGTCGATCCTCACCTTCACGGTCACGTCCGGCGGGACGATCACCCGCAGTCGGCCCGCCCCCACCTCCGCATTGGTGCTCACCGTCTGTCCCTTCGCGATGTCGAGCCGGGACAGGTCCAGGGTGCCGTCCCCGGTGCCCAGGTCGTAGTCCGTCCGTATGTCCGCCACCGCCGCCGGCTGCCACACCGTGTCGATCCAGTGCGTCCCGATGTCCTTGGGCAGGACGGCCGTACCGGCCAGCAGGCCCGCCGTGACGATCGCCAGGAACACCGACCCCGCACCGGTCCGCCCCAGGAACGAGCTGACCGCGATACCCACGCCGAGCACGATGAGCGCGGCTGCGAGCCCCGCCTGCAGGCTGGTGCCGAGCGGGTGGTCGTCCCAGGTGAGCCGGGTGACGAGGCCGGCCGCGACAGCGGCGAGCAGGAAGAGCCAGCCGCCGATCCAGCGAGGGCCGCGCGGTCCGGTGTACGGCCTGTGCGGGGCCCGTATGTCCTCGGGGCGTCGCGTATGGCCGACCAGGTCGACGTCGATGGTCGCCGTGATGTCCCGGGCTCGGGCGTCCCAGGGGCCCCAGAGATAGCCCGTACCGCCGTCGTGGGTGCCGTCCTTGACGATGGGGTCGCGCCACCAGGAGGGGTAGGCGGAGGGGACGGGCGGTGCCTGGGCCTCCGGCGGGGCGTCGGCCACGGCCTGCGCGGCCAGCGGGTCGGGATCCGAGGAGTCCCGGTGCCGTGACCAGTAGCCGGCGCCCGCGAGGAGGAAGGAGACGACGACGGCGAAGGTCAGCACGCTGCCGTTGTTCAGCATCGACAGGAACACCCCGCAGCCGACCAGCGCGAACAGCACGGCCGCGAGAGCCTGGCCGTCGACCCGGCCGGTCAGGAGTTTGCGCACCTCGTTCTGCTCGTCGTCGGAGTAGGGGACGAAGAGCCAGGCGAAGCCGTAGAAGATGAGGCCGAGGCCGCCGGTCGCGGAGAGCACGGCGAGCGTGATCCGGAAGATCACCGGATCCATGTCGCACTGCCGCCCGAGGCCCGCGCACACCCCGGCGAGCACCTTGTGCTCGCGGTCCCGCCGGAACCTGGCCGGAGGACCGACCCCTTCGGTCGCTTGCGGTGCCCGGGGGCCACCCGGTCCCTGGCCTCTGCCCGGCCTCTGGTTTCCACCGGGCCTCTGGCTTCCGCCTGCCCCCTGGCTTGCTCCCGACCCCTGGCCTGCCCCCGGACCTTGGCTTGCTCCCGGGCCCGGACCATCTCCCTGCCCTCGGTTTCCTTCCGGCGAACCGTGGTCGGATTCCGTCCCGCCGTTGGTTTCCGCGCCGCCGATGCGGGCCGCCGCCGCGGCGGCGGTCGCGGCCTCGGTGGCCGCCTCGACCACTGTCCTGTCCTCCGCGTCCGTGCCGGCGTGCGTGCCTGCGTCGGGGCCCTCCGACGGGCCGCGTCCTGCACCCTCTCCCTGTTTCTCGTGCGCGCCCGCCCGCTCGTGCGCGCGAGGGTTCTCACCCGCGGCGCCCCGGGCGCCGGAGGACGGGGCGGCCGCGTCGGGCGCGGTGCCCCCGTCGGGCACGGCGTCCGCGGCGTGCTGGTGATCTGTCATGAGTCCATGGTGGCGGGCGAGCCGCCCTCGCGGCAGTCGGAATGACCCTGGTCGGACCCTGATATCGGCCCTGATCCGGGGCGGGGGAGGCGTTCGACCGGCGAGGGTCCCGGAGATCAGGGGCGTCTCGGGGGCGAACCCTGATGCCCGGGACCGGCGGCCGTGTGACCATCGTTGGCATGCCGGAAGCCGCAGCAGTGCCACTCGTCGAACCGCGGCCGCCGCGCAAGCTCTACCGCAGCAGTGACGGACGCTGGCTCGGGGGCGTGGCGCGGGGGCTCGCCGGGCATCTCGGGCTGCCCGTGGTGTGGGTGCGGCTCGTCTTCGCCGGCCTGTTCATGGCGGACGGTCTCGGCGCCCTGCTGTACGCGGCCTTCTGGTTCTTCGTGCCGCTCGGGGTCGGCGGGGTCGGCGGGCAGAAGCCCCCGGCGCTCGTCGGCACCGAGACCGCGCCCGACGGCCGTCGCAGGCTCGTCGCCCGCAAACCGGACAAGGGGCAGATCGTCGCGCTGCTCCTCATGGTCGTCGTCGCCATGGTCTTCGTGGGCAACGTGAATCTGGGCAGTGGCGCCAAGGCGTATCTGCTGCCCGCCGTCCTCGTCGGCGCGGGCGTCGCCCTCGTCTGGCGCCAGGCGGACAACGCGCGCCGGGCCCGCTGGGTGGAGGTCGGCCGCAGACGCCGTACGCTCACGCTTCTGCGCGCGGGCGCCGGCGTCCTGCTCGTCACAGCCGGCGTCTCCGGCATCTTCGTCCTCCAGGGCTCCGCCGCCCACCTCGGCTCCGTGCTCCAGGCGGCCCTCGCCGTCCTCGTCGGTATCACGCTCCTCGCCGGTCCCTACCTGGTCCGAATGACCCAGGACCTCTCCGAGGAGCGCCTGATGCGCATCCGGGCCCAGGAGCGCGCGGAGGTCGCCGCACACGTCCACGACTCGGTGCTGCACACCCTGACCCTGATCCAGCGCAACGCGGAGAACGCCGGGGAGGTGCGCCGCCTCGCCCGCGCCCAGGAGCGCGACCTGCGCACCTGGCTCTACAAACCCGAGGGCACCGGCAAGGAGGAGGCCGACGAGCCGACCACGGTCGCCGACGCGGTGCGGCGCAACGCAGCCGAGGTCGAGGACAAGCACGGCGTCCCCATCGAGGTCGTGGTCGTCGGTGACTGCCCGCTCGACGAGCGGGTCGGGGCACAGATGCAGGCCGCGCGTGAGGCGATGGTGAACGCGGCCAAGTACGGTGGCGAGGGCGGCGCCGTGCAGGTCTACGCCGAAGTCGAGGGCAGGACGGTCTTCGTGTCCGTCCGGGACCGCGGACCCGGCTTCGACCTCGACTCGATACCCGCCGACCGCATGGGCGTCAGAGAATCGATCATCGGCCGCATGGAGCGCCACGGGGGCACGGCGCGACTGCGGGCCGTCCCGGACGGCGGCACGGAGGTCGAACTGGAGATGGAGAGGGCGGAGAAGACGTCATGAGCGACCCGACCGACACGAACAGCACAGGGGGAGCGGCGGAGGCGGCCGAGCCGGCGCAGTCCTCCGGCGATGGCACGGGCGGGCGCCATGTGCGCGTGGTCCTCGTCGACGACCACCGCATGTTCCGTACGGGAGTGCAGGCCGAGATCGGCCAGACCGAGCAGACCGGCGTCGAGGTCGTCGGTGAGGCGGCGGACGTCGACCAGGCGGTCACGGTGATCACCGCGACCCGGCCCGAGGTGGTCCTCCTCGACGTCCATCTGCCGGGCGGCGGAGGGGTCGAAGTGCTGCGCCGCTGCGCTCCGTTGATGGCCGACGCCGAGCAGCCGGTGCGCTTCCTCGCCCTGTCCGTGTCGGACGCGGCGGAGGACGTCATCGGGGTCATCAGGGGCGGCGCCCGGGGGTATGTCACCAAGACGATCACCGGCACCGACCTCGTGAACTCCATCTTCCGGGTGCAGGAGGGCGACGCCGTGTTCTCGCCGCGGCTCGCCGGGTTCGTGCTCGACGCCTTCGCCTCGACGGACGCCCCGCCGGTCGACGAGGACCTGGACCGTCTCACCCAGCGCGAGCGCGAGGTGCTGCGGCTCATCGCCCGGGGCTATGCCTACAAGGAGATCGCCAAGCAGCTCTTCATCTCCGTCAAGACGGTCGAGTCGCATGTCTCGGCGGTGCTGCGCAAGCTTCAGCTGTCCAACCGGCACGAGCTGACCCGCTGGGCGACGGCACGACGGCTGGTGTGAGGGACGGGCTGTCTCACAGGGGCGGGGCTCACACGGGCGATCTCACAACGGGCTGTCTCACACGACGCGTGTCGCGCCCGCGAACGGCATCTCGTCGATGGGCGCCACGCGCACCGGAGCCGACGGGTTCGGTGCGTGGATCATCTGGCCGTCGCCGATGTAGAGGCCGACATGGGTGATGCCGGAGTAGAAGAACACCAGGTCGCCCGGGAGGAGTTCGGAGCGGGAGACCCGCTGTCCGGCCCCGATCTGGGCGTAGGTGGTGCGGGGCAGGGAGACGCCGGCGGAGCGGTACGAGGCGAGGACCAGGCCCGAGCAGTCGAAGGCGTTCGGTCCGGTCGCGCCCCACACATAGGGGCTGCCGAGCTTGGAGTAGGCGTAGGAAACGGCGTCCGCGGCACGGGAGTTGGGGGCTCGGTCGGTGGAGGCGGAGGTGGCGGTTCCGGGGGCCTGGAGGCCGTCGCGTCCGTCTGCCGAGGAGCGTGAGGCGCGGCCGCTCGCGGTGCCGCCGCTCGTTCCCTCGCCGATACGGGACCGATCCGCCGCCGTCAGCTGGTTCAGCAGGTGGCGCGCCGCGTCGAGTTTGCCGGTGATCGTCTTCTTGTGGGTCTTCAGCTCGGCCTGGCGCGTCTTGAGCGAGGTCAGTTCGACACGCGCGGCGCCGCGCAACTGCTCGATCTCCCGCAGCTGTCTGCGTACCTGGGTGACGGCGGCGGACTGGCGGTCCCCGGCCCGTTCGGCGAAGGCGGCGCCGTCGAGGTAGCGGTCGGGGTCGTCGGAGAGGGCCAGTTGCACGGCCGGGTCGAGTCCGGTGCTGCGGTACTGCGCCGCCGCCATCGAACCCAGCGTCTCCCGTGCCGTGTTGAGCTTCTCCTCCTTGCGCGCCGCCTCGTCCCGCAGGCCCTCCAGCCGCTGCTCGGCCGCCGTCGCCTTCTCCCGGGCGCCGTTGTACTTCTCGGTGGCTTCCTCCGCCTCCTGGTAGAGCTTCGCCACCTTCGCCTTGACCTGGACCGGAGTCAGGTTCGGTTCGGCCTGTCCGGTCCCGTCGAAGGCCGTCGCCGTCGCGGCGCCCGCGAGAGCGAGGGTGAACGCCGTGCGGGCCGTCTGGCCGCCGAGCGAGCGCTGTCGGGGCTTGCGGTGCGCTGCCACGTGGGACTGCACGTCCTTTCGTACGACCGCCTCGTCCGTCCGTACAGCTACCGGAGAGCCGTCGTGGGAGCGGACGGACGGCCCCGGGGGGCGGTTGACGCGTCCGGCGACGGCCCGCACAGGGGGAGCGGGACGCCGCCGGACCTTCTCGGCGGTGGTGGCCGACTGCCGCCCCTGGCCCGGGCGGCGGTGGGGAGCCGGTCACCTGGGGGAGGACGCTAGGCCCGGCTGTGACGGTTGGGTAACGCGAAGTGCGGAAGTGACTCGTGGGGACCGTGGCGTGATCACAAATGCCCGGTAATCCGGACCGGGCCGTCGGGTTCGCGCGGTGCGCTGACCGAAACGGCGATTTCGAGACACGCGAAAGGGGCCGGGTGCTATGGGACGCATATATGCGGCTTGAGACATGGTGGAGAGCTGCTGTCGTGACACCTGCACGGCGGAATAGCATCCGGCCTCATGGACTTACTCATTCATCTTTTCGTCGGCCTGCACATCATCGGCATCGCCGCGCTCCTGGGCGGCTACCTCACGCAGTTGAAGGCAATGGGCGGCCAGGGCACGGCCCGATTCAGCCCACTGATGCTCCGCGGCGCGGCGGCCATGCTGGGCACCGGTGTGGTCCTGGTCGCCCTCAACCGGGCGGACGACCAGGACGTCGACAACGCCAAGATCGGCGTGAAGATGGCTCTGCTGATCGTCATCCTCGCCCTCGTCTACATGAAGCGGGACGAAGAGGCGGTGAAGAAACCGCTGTTCGCCCTGGTCGGGCTGCTCACCCTGGCGAACATCTTCATCGCGGTGCTCTGGACCTGAGGGAAGCGCGGGCCGCGGCCAGGGCCGCCACGGCGACGACCAGCCAGGCTGCCACCGCGACCCACAGGAGCACCTGCCCGAACCCCTTCAGCGACGGCACGTCGACAGCGGCGGCGACGGACAGGGTCGCCGCCGCCGTCATGCCCATCGGGAACACGGTCGCCCAGCGGCACATGTCGTAGCGCGGCCGCGGCCACCGCACCTCGGCGACGAGCAGGACGGCGTACCAGGCCAGGGCGAGCACCAGCAGCGCCATGGTCACCGTGCGCAGGACGCCGGTGTCGTCGGCGTTCCACAGGTACAGGCCCCCGTCGTCGGCCGCGAGGAGGCCCGCCCCCGCCAGCGCCGAGATGGCGAGCGCGCCGCCCGCCACCCACTGGTCGCCGGCGCCCTCGGCCACCTGCCGCAGGTCGAAGAGGGCCAGGGCGACGCCGTAGAGCACGAGCCCGAGCCAGAACAGCACGAGCGCGGTGTGCGCGAGCCAGGCCACAGCCTCCGCCTCGGCGAGGACCGCTCCCTGCACGGCGAGCCCCTGGGTGGCCACACAGCACAGGAACACCACCCCCGGCATGCCCCGCCGCCACTGCCGGACGACGGTCACGAGCAGCACGGGCCACAGCACCGCCGCCAGCGCCAGCAGCGCCTCGGCGAGGGTGTGCCGGCCGAGCGTGGAGACCCGGGTGCCGAGCACGGTCGTCGCCGCCACCGCGTTCAGCGCCCCGGGCGTGCCCGCCTCCGTCAGCCACCGCTCGCGCTTGCGCACCAGCCGTACGACGAAGTCCGCCGCCAGCGCCACCCACGCGACGCCCGCCATGACCAGGGTGACGCGGGACAGGACGTCGTATCCCGTCAGGTGCAGCCCGATCGACACGATGCCGGTCGCCATGACCGCGGCGCCCGCCGCCGGTGGCCGCTGCGTCCACCAGACGCGGAGCGGGGAGCCCGGGGAAGGGGCCGGCGACGGGAGGGCGGGGGAGCCTGGCATGCGGCCGATGCTAAGGAGCACGGCGCGCCGCGGAAGCGGGGCACGCGCGTGGGCGCGCAGAAATGCGCGCGGGTGCCGGGCGCGGGGCGTGCGCGCGGGGCGGTCCCGCCGGCGGCCCGCCTCCGGGGCAGGGGCGGGGGCATGGGCAGGGGCAGCGGTGGAGGCGGGGGTGAGTGTGCCGGGGGTGTGCGCACGTCCGGGGTGGGGTGCAGGGGTGCGGTGGGTCATGTCGCTCGAGGACGAAGCCCCACGCGCGCGTGGCCCCGCGTGTTCCCCTGCGTCCCACGCGCGCGTGGCCCCCGCGTACGTGTCCCCTGCGTCCCACGCGTGCGGGCCCTGCTTGTCCTATGCACACGTGACCCCTGCGTTCCACGCGCGCGTGTCGCCTGGGTCCCGGGTGCCCTGTGTCCTGTGTCCTCAGGCCGGGCGGACGACGCTGTGGATGGCCGACTCGCCGTCGTAGAAGACGGACTCCTCGCGGACGTACGCGCCCGGCTTCGGGGCGTGGATCATCATGCCGTTGCCGATGTAGACGCCGACGTGGCTGACGTCGTCGTAGAAGAAGATCAGGTCGCCGGGCCGGGCGTCGGCGAGCGAGACCGTGGTGCCCGCGTTGACCTGGTCGTAGGTGGTGCGCGGGAGGGTGACGCCGGCGGCCTTCCACACGGCCTGGGTGAGGCCCGAGCAGTCGTAGGAGTCGGGGCCCGTGGCACCCCAGACGTACGGCTTGCCGATCTGCGCGCGGGCGAAGGCGAGCGCCTTCTCGGCCTTGGTGGCGTACGCGGGGTTCTCGGAGGGGGCGGGGGCGGGGGCGGTCGAGGACGACCCCGTGGCCGCCGACGCGCCGCCGCTCTCCTGCTGGGCCGCGGCCTGCTCCGCCGCCTGCTGCCGGGCGAGCTCCGCCGCCTTGCGCGCGGCCTCTTCCTGGCGCTGCTTCTCGATCGCCGCGAGGCGCGCCTTCTCCTGGGCCGTGAGCCGGGACAGCAGCTCGCGCGCGGCAGCGAGCTTCTTCTGGACGGTGGCCTTGGCGATCTTCAGGTCGTGCTGCGCGTCGGTGAGCGTCGCGAGGCTCTCGGTGGCCTCCTGGCGCTGCTTCATCGTCGCGGACTGCTCGGTGACGTAGTCGTCGACCGCACCCTTCTGGCGGCCGGTCAGCCGGCTCATCAGCTGGTTCTGGTCGAAGTAGTCCTGCGGGGTGTCCGCGAGCAGGAAGGCTGCCGTGTCGGGCGCGGAGGCGCCGGTGCGGTACTGGGCCGCGGCGTAGGAGCCCAGTTCCTCCCGCGCCTCGTTGAGCTTCTGGGTGCGCTGGGCGACGTCGTCCATGAGGCCGTCGGTGCGCTTGCGCTGCTTGGTCGTCTTCTCCTTGGCGGCGTTGTACTTCTCGGTCGCCGACTCCGCCTGGCGGTAGAGGTCGTCGACCTTCTTCTCGACCTCCTCCAGACTCGGCTTGCCGTCGTCCGACGGAGCGGCGTTCGCCGTCTGGGAGAGCAGGGCCACGGACGTGAGGGCGGCGGTGGCGAGGGCGGGGGTGCGTATCCCCGCCACGCGCGCGCCCGCGGAGCGCGGCTTGCGGTGCTGCGACGCCAAGGGAGGCGACTCCTTCCAGTGCTCCGCCTGCCGGGTCAGCGGTGGGGTCTCTCCCAGGCTGGTCGGGCACTGGGGGAGGGTTCGGGCAGGTGTGTCGGAAGGGTTGCCCTACGGCCCGCCCCCGGAAGGGCGTTGGGCCGATTCACCCCGAGGTCTCGGTGACTCCCCGGTTCCGTCGGCGTGAGCGGACGCGGCGGACTCGGCGGAGGCCGTGCGGTCCGGCGGGGTTCGCCGGTGGGGGTCGTACGGCCTTTCGGCACGGTAGCCAACTCGTGTGGTCCGTGTGAAGGTTGATGGGCGATATGCCCGATACATTTTCGTGACCTTTGGCCGGAAGTCGGCGTCGCGGTGGTGCGGGTCGCGGATCGTGACAGGGGTGCCCCGGAGGGTGAGGGCGGGAGATGTTCCCGGGACGGCGGCCGGTTGTCAGTGGCGCCCCCTAGACTCGGAGAGCGATGAGCAGCCTCTTTGACGACAGCTTCCTGGCGAACCTCCAGGGCCCCCGCGCCCACGAGGAGGAACCCCCGCCACCGCCCGAGGACGATCACGGACCGGAGTCGGTTCCGGACGATCTGTTCGGCGGGAAGTTCGACGTGCCCCCGGACCGGGACACCCACTACCGCGACGGCGCCCCGCGCCCCGTCCTGGACGCGGCCGCGCTCCTGGAGGGGCTGAACGAAAACCAGCGCGCCGCCGTCACCCACGCGGGCTCCCCGCTGCTCATCGTGGCCGGCGCCGGCTCCGGCAAGACGCGCGTGCTCACCCACCGCATCGCCCACCTGCTGGCCGAGCGGCATGTGCACCCGGGGCAGATCCTCGCGATCACCTTCACCAACAAGGCCGCGGGCGAGATGAAGGAGCGCGTCGAAGCGCTCGTCGGCCCGCGCGCCAACGCGATGTGGGTGATGACCTTCCACAGCTCGTGCGTGCGCATCCTGCGCCGCGAGAGCAAGCGGCTCGGCTTCACCTCGTCGTTCTCGATCTACGACGCGGCCGACTCCAAGCGTCTGATGGCCCTGGTCTGCCGCGATCTGGACCTCGACCCCAAGCGCTACCCGCCCAAGTCCTTCAGCGCCAAGATCAGCAACCTGAAGAACGAGCTGATCGACGAGGAGGACTTCGCCGCCCAGGCCGCCGACGGCTTCGAGAAGACCCTCGCCCAGGCCTATGCCATGTACCAGTCCCGGCTGCGCGAGGCGAACGCGCTGGACTTCGACGACCTGATCATGACGACGGTCAATCTGCTGCGCGCCTTCCCGGACGTGGCCGAGCACTACCGCCGCCGGTTCCGTCACGTCCTGGTCGACGAGTACCAGGACACCAACCACGCCCAGTACGCCCTCGTGCGCGAGCTGGTCGGCACCTCCGAGCACCCCGTCGACGTGCCCCCGGGCGAGTACGACGTACCGCCGGCCGAGCTCTGCGTCGTCGGTGACGCCGACCAGTCGATCTACGCCTTCCGCGGCGCGACGATCCGCAACATCCTCCAGTTCGAGGAGGACTACCCGGACGCGACGACGATCCTGCTGGAGCAGAACTACCGCTCCACACAGACGATCCTGTCCGCCGCCAACGCCGTCATCGAGCGCAACGAGTCCCGCCGCCCCAAGAACCTGTGGACCAACGCGGGCGCGGGCGCGCGCATCACCGGCTACGTCGCCGACACCGAGCACGACGAGGCGCAGTTCGTCGCCGACGAGATAGACCGACTGACGGACGCGGGCGACGCGAAGGCGGGCGATGTCGCCGTCTTCTACCGCACCAACGCCCAGTCCCGTGTCTTCGAAGAGATCTTCATCCGCGTCGGCCTGCCCTACAAGGTCGTCGGCGGGGTCCGCTTCTACGAGCGCAAGGAGGTCCGGGACGTCCTGGCCTACCTGCGCGTGCTGGCCAATCCGGAGGACTCGGTGCCGCTGCGCCGGATCCTCAACGTGCCGAAGCGGGGCATCGGCGACCGCGCCGAGGCGATGATCGACGCCCTTTCCCAGCGCGAGAAGATCAGCTTCCCGCAGGCCCTGAAGCGCGTCGACGAGGCGTACGGCATGGCCTCGCGGTCGACGAACGCCGTGAAGCGGTTCAACGCGCTGATGGAGGAGCTCCGCACGATCGTCGAGTCGGGCGCCGCTCCGGCGATGGTCCTGGAGGCCGTGCTGGAACGCACCGGCTACCTCGCCGAGTTGCAGGCCTCCACCGACCCGCAGGACGAGACCCGGATCGAGAACCTCCAGGAACTCGCCGCGGTCGCTCTGGAGTTCGAGCAGGAGACCGGCGAGGCGGAGGGCGACGGTACGACGCCGGCCGGGCTCTCCGCATTCCTGGAGCGGGTCGCCCTGGTCGCCGACTCCGACCAGATCCCCGACGAGGACGACGGCTCGGGCGTCATCACCCTGATGACCCTGCACACCGCCAAGGGCCTCGAGTTCCCGGTCGTCTTCCTCACCGGCATGGAGGACGGCGTCTTCCCGCACATGCGCGCCCTCGGCCAGACGAAGGAGCTCGAGGAGGAGCGCCGCCTGGCCTACGTCGGGATCACCCGCGCGCGGGAGCGGCTCTACCTGACGCGCTCCGCGCTGCGCAGCGCCTGGGGGCAGCCGTCGTACAACCCGCCCTCCCGGTTCCTGGAGGAGATCCCGCCGACGCATGTGGACTGGAAGCGGACGGGGGCTACCGCGCCCGTGTCCTCCGGTCCCGTCTCGGGTGTGGCGGCCTCGCTGTCCTCGTCCCGCTCGCGTTCCTCGGCCGCGGGCGCGTCCGGCTTCGCGACCCGCCGGTCCGCCGACAAGCCGGTGGTCACGCTGGCCGTCGGCGACCGCGTCACCCACGACCAGTTCGGTCTCGGCACGGTCGTCGGCGTCAAGGGCACGGGCGCGAACGCGGAGGCGACGGTCGACTTCGGCGACATCAAGCCGAAGCGGCTGCTGCTGCGGTACGCGCCGGTGGAGAAGCTGTAGCGGGCGGGGCCGCGCCCGCGCTCGTGACTGTGCGCATGCAGTGAGCCCCCGCTTCGGGGGCGGGGGCTCACTGCACGCGCTGACGGCGAGCGGTCGTCCTCACGCTCGGGCTCACGTCGGGTCGAGCGTCTACGTCGGGTTGAGATCGTGGCTGCGCAGCCACGGCAGCGGGTCGATCGCGGAGCCTCCCGCGGGCCGGACCTCGAAGTGCAGGTGCGGGCCGGTGGAGTTGCCGGAGTTGCCGGAGTACGCGATCGGGTCGCCGGCCTTGACCGTCGTACCGGAGGAGACGCGGTAGCTGGAGAGGTGGCAGTACCAGGTCTCCGTGCCGTCCTTCGCCGTCACGATCATCATGTTGCCGTAGGCGCTGTTCCACTGCGTCCGTACGGTGCCGTCGGTCGCCGCCATCACGGTCGTGCCGTAGGAGACGGGGAAGTCGATACCGGTGTGCTGGGACATCCAGTTGATGCCGGCCTGGCCGAAGTAGGCGCTGAGGCCGTGCTGCGCGACCGGGAGGGCGTACTTGGGGCGCAAGCGCTCCTTGCGGGCCGCCTCGGCCGCCGCCTTCTTCTTCTCGGCTTCCTGCTGCGTCTTGAGGTCGATACGTTCCTGCGTCCGGCTGGCCCGGTCGGCGAAGTCGTCGGCCCCGGCGCTGAGGGTCTCGAGCTGGGCGTCCAGCTTGTTGTTCGCGGCGGACGGTTTCACCGGCTGCGCGTCCGAGGCGGAGGCCGTGGTGTCCTTGTCGTCGCCGCCGGTCAGCGTGCCGACCGAGGCCGCGGCGATCCCGGCGACCCCCATCACACAGGCCGAGGGCACGGCCACGGTCAGCAGCGCGGAGCGCTTCGCGGGCATCCGGCGCCGGGAACGGCTCGCGTTACGGGCGGCCGCCCGCCCGCCCGGCGCGGGGGCCGGGGCCGCCTCCTCCTGGTCGTCGAGGAGGAGCAGCGGGGTGTCGTCGGACAACTCGCCTTCGGCCGGGGTGTGTTCGTCGAGCCCGACCTGTTCGAAGGTGGCCGTGGCCTGCTGGTCGAACGGGACTTCGGCCTGCTGCTCGTGCTCGTCGGAGGCCTGCTGGGCGCCCTCGCCGCTGTCGGAGTTCCACTGCGTGGCGTCGTAGGCGCCGGTGTCGAAGGCCTGCGTGCCCCATTCCCACTGCTGGGTCTGGTCGGCGGGGCTCACGGACTGGTCGGGCTGGAGCCAGGCGCTCGCGTCCCACTGTCCGCTGACATCCGGTGCCGTTGCCTGCTGCGGGACGGCGTTCAGTTGCTGGTGGTGATCCGTGGACCAGGCGGTGGCGTCGTACGCGCCCGTGTCGTAGGCGGCGTGGTGCTGGGCCGCGTACCCGTCGTAGTTCAAGGTCTGGTGACTGCCCGTGTCCGGGGCCTGGTGGCCGCCGGTGCCCCACTGGGTGTTGTCGTACGTGCCGGTCGTGGAGGCCGTGCCGTCGCCCGGCAGTTCACCGAAGAGCGGGTCGGCCGGCGTGAAGTGGCCGGTGGCGTGGGCGCCGGCGTCGAATGCGCCGGTCTCGTAGCCGTGGTGCGTGGTGAAGCCGTCGTACTGGGCTTCCTGGGTGCCGTACGACGCGTAGTGCGCCGAAGCGGCGTCGGAAGCCGGGGTCGGGGTGGTCATGATCCCCGACGGGTGACGGTCGTTCACCAACTTCTCTTTCGCCGACAACAGGGGCTGCCAGAGCAGTGCGGCGACTGTACCCGGCAGTACGCGGGCACGACAATCTTCCGCAGGTTTCGTGCCTGCGGGAAAGGGGCATTCGGCCGTGTTTCGGGGGACGGCGGGCGCGGGTTTGGCCCTATGTTCGAATGGCGTTCGATATCGGACGGCGCTCGAAGGGCGGTTGAAGGGCGCTCGAAGGGTGGTCGGACGGTCGTCAGGGGCGGCGGCGGGGTGTCGCTGAGGGCGTGGTCAGGCCACGGTGAGGCCGTCGGCCTGGGTGTCTGTGCGAGCGCCGGCGGACGCTCCCGTAGGTGCCGTGTCGAGGGCCTGCCGTATGCCGGTGGCGACCGCCGGGTGGACGGGCAGGGCGAGGTGGCCGATCCCGGTCACCCGGACGTTCTGTACCAACAGGTCGGGATGGTCGACGCAGGCGGACTCCAGGGGGTCCATGAGGTGGTCGAGGTCGCTCCAGAAGCTGACGAACTGCGTACGGCAGCCCGGCGCCGGCAGGGAGAGTTCCTCGATCAGCTCGGAACCCGGGCGCATCTGGCGCACGATCGGGTGCGCGTTCGCGAGCGGCGCCACCCGGGTGCCGGAGTGCGGGGTGCCCAGCGTGACCAGTGTCCTGACCCGGCCGTCACCGCCCAGCCGCTGCACGTAGTAGCGGGCGATGAGCCCGCCCAGGCTGTGTCCGACCACGTCGACCTGCGCGCTGCCGGTGCGCTCGCAGATCTCCTCCACGTGCCGGCCGAGCAGCTCGGCGGCCGTCCGGATGTCGCAGGTCAGGGGGGAGTAGTTGAGCGACTCCACCCGGTGCCTGCCGTGCTGGGCGAGGCTGCGGCGCAGCAGGACGAACACGGAACGGTTGTCGATGAACCCGTGCAGCAGGACGACCGGGAGCGGGGCCTTGGTCGGCAGCTGTGCCGGGTCCTCGGCGCCGGCCGCCCTGGGCAGCGCGGGGCGGGCCGTGGCGCGGCGCTCCTGGGCGATGCCGGAGGGATAGAGGAGCAGGTGGCCCGCGAGGATCGCGAGATCCAGGGCGGTCGCCTTGAGGAGCGTCAGCGACAGCCCGGCCAGTCTGCTCGGCAGGCCGGGAAGTCCGGGGAGTCCTGGGAGGTTCGGCAGGCTCGGGAGGCTGGAGAGGTTCAGGATGCCCGGAAGGGTCCGCATGTCCGGCAGCAGACGCTGGCACAGCGGAAGAAAGGGCTGAAGTGCCCGGGTGACCTTCATGGCCGACCTCCTGTCGGCACGCTGAGGACTTCTCTGTCCCCCGTGTGCCCTCGTGGAAGTCGCGGTGGAGGAGGTCGAGCGGGCACGGCAGGGAGTGGGACGGGCGCGGCCTGGCGTGCGGGGCGTGTACGGCTTGTGTGACACCCGTTACACCGATGACGACAAGGAGCCCTGCCGGTCTGGCGACGAGGCTCCCCGCTGTCGTGCCTTACCTGTCCTACGTGCCCATCGTGCCTTCCGTTGCGCCGTACCGCCACGCCAGCGGCCTGTGGCGTGGCGGTACGGCGACCTCGTTGCGGCTCCCGGTGCGCCTGTTCCCCCGTGGCGCGGGGGATCGGTGCGCGGTGAAAGTGTCCCTTCGTGTGATTTCCCCCTCGGTCGACACCGTGAAACTGCCGGTTGCGGGATGCTGGCGATAACGTTCGTTCACTTCCCCGGGCGGTCTGGCACGGGGTGTCCGTGCCGTTGAGGATGGACGTAGTCGCTTCATGGAGGCAGTGATGGGTGTGGCAGCCGGTCCGATCCGCGTGGTGGTGGCCAAGCCGGGGCTCGACGGCCACGATCGCGGGGCCAAGGTGATCGCGCGGGCGCTGCGTGACGCCGGTATGGAGGTCATCTACACCGGGCTCCACCAGACGCCCGAGCAGATCGTCGGCACGGCGATCCAGGAGGACGCCGACGCGATCGGTCTGTCCATCCTGTCCGGGGCGCACAACACGCTCTTCGCCGCGGTGATCGAGCTGCTGAAGGAGCGGGACGCGGCGGACATCCTGGTGTTCGGCGGGGGCATCATCCCGGAGGCGGACATCGCGCCGTTGAAGGAGAAGGGGGTCGCGGAGATCTTCACGCCGGGGGCGACCACCGCTTCGATCGTCGACTGGGTCCGGGCGAACGTGCGGCAGCCTGCCGGCGCCTGAGCGGTTGTGGTGCGGGTGGCTTTGGGCGGGCCTTCCCCGGGGGCGCTGCCCCCAGACCCCGGTCGGCCCTGAACGGGCCTCGTCCTCAATCGCCGGACGGGCTGGACAGGTGGGCCGCGTTCCCGAGGTGCCGGGCGGGCTGGATGGTGTGGGCCGGCGGTCCTGAGGTGCCGGGTGGGCTGGATGGTGTGGGCCGGGTTCTGAGTCGCCGGGCGGGATTGATGGTGCCGGGTGGTGGGTCCTGGGTGCCGTTTCTAGGGGTTGAGTTCCGCTGTCATCACCGCCCGCAGGCGCAGGGTCCTGCCCAGTCGTTGGAATGCCTCCGCCCAGTAGCCGCCGGCGCCCGGGGAGGCGTCCTCCGGTTCGTCCGGGACTGCCAGGAGGGCGTCCAGGCGGGTTGCCTCCTCGGGGTCGAGGCAACGTTCGGCCAGGCCCATCACGCCACTGAAGCTCCAGGGGTAACTGCCCGCGTCCCGGGCGATGTTGAGCGCGTCCACGACGGCACGGCCGAGCGGCGTGGCCCAGGGCACGGGGCACACGCCGAGCAGTTGGAACGCCTCCGAGAGGCCGTGGGCGGAGATGAAACCGGCGACCCACTCGGCTCGTTCGGCCACCGGAAGCGTGCCCAGCAGTTTGGCCCGTTCGGCGAGGGAGACCGCGCCCGGCCCGCCCGCGCCCGGCGCCGACGGCACCCCGAGCAGGGCCCGTGACCAGTCGGCGTCGCGCTGCCGGACGGCGGCCCGGCACCACGCCGCGTGCAGTTCGCCGAGCCAGTCGTCGGCGACCGGCAACGCCACGATCTGCTCCGGCGTACGGCCGCCCAGGCGCGCCGGCCAGGTGACGAGCGGGGCCGCCTCCACGAGTTGGCCGAACCACCAGGACCGCTCACCCCGGCCGGGCGGCGCCTTCGCCGACACACCGTCGCGCTCCATGCCCGCGTCGCACTCGTGCGGGGCCTCCACGAGGAGCGTCGGGGTGTCCAGGGTGTGGTCGACGGCCACGCACGCGCCGGCCCGGACCGCCATCCGCGCGGCGAGCGCCGAACCCGGCAGCGCCGAGAGCAACTCCGCGGCGGTGGCCCGCACATTGCGGCTCCGGTCGGTCAGGGCCTGTTCCAGGAAGGGCTCGTCCCGTGGGCCGAGGCCGGTGCGCAGTGAGTCGAGGAACATCAGCCGGTCCTCGGCACGCTCCGTCGACCAGGACGCGGCCAGCAGTTCGCGGGCCGCGTCGGGGTCGCGGAAGCGGATCGACGCCAGGAGGGCCACCCGCTCGGCGAACAGGCCTTCCTGCCAGAGCTTTTCGGCGCGTTCGGTCTCCGTGGGGCCCGGCAGCGAGGTGCCGCCGCCCGGTGTCGCGCGCAGCGCGAACCGCCAGTCGGGGTTGAGCCGGGCCAGCCACAGGGCGCGCGGTCCGGCGAACTCCAGCGCCGCCGGGCGCAGGTCCGTACGTCCGCGCGCCGCGTCGAGCAGCGCGGGCAGGGACTCGGCGGGCGCGGCGAACCCGCGGGCGTTCACCGCCGTCAGCCACTGGGGCAGCAGCTCCATGAGATCCGGTGCGGTGCCTCTGCGGCCGCCGGGGCCGGTGCCGGGGCGGTCGGCCAGCAGGAAGGCGAGCCGGCGGGCCGCCGCGACGGGCAACGGCGGACGGGGATCCTCGGCTGCGGGCGCCGGCCGAGGGGCAGCCCGGCCCGGGCGCAGGCCGGCCCGTCGGCGTACGGTCTCGGCGGCCGCCGCGTCCAAGAGCGCGGCCGGCGCGGCCCGGCCGGGGGCCGCGCCCGGGGGCGTACGGCGATCCGTGCCGAGGAGGGCGGTGGTGACCAGGTCCTCCCAGGCGGGCGGCGGCGGGAGGGGCGGGGTGGCGTTCATGAGACTCCCTTCTGTTGCCGTCGGCGTGGTGGTTGTCGCGCCCGGTGCGGCTGTTGTCGCTGTTGCGGGGTGTCGGTTCAGCACAGGCGTACCGCTTCTCCCGGGGCCGTCGGCCAGGCTGTCAGCGGGGTGAAGCCACGATGGCCGCATTCGCCGAAGACCGTGACGGGGGCGCCGCCCGAGAGGGCCACGAGGCACCACAGGCCGGGGCGCGAGACTGCGGCGGGGGTGAGCGGCAGCGCCGTGTCGCCCTCGGCGTCCGCCAGTTGCCAGGAGTCGCCGTCCGGGGTCGGTATGACGTGGTCCAGCGTCACCGGGACAGAGTCCTGCCAGGGGTCGTGGCGCAGGGTCTCGCCGTAGCGGGCGGTCGCCTCGGTCGTCGTCATGCCGGGGGGACGGGTTCCGGTGAGGACGGGTGGGGCGAACTGCTCGCCGAGGGAGACCCGTTGTCGTCCCGCGCCCGAGTGTGCCGACACCTCGGCGTCCAGGGCGAGGCCGACGGGCAGCGTGAGCTCCGGTGCGCGGCCCGCGGCGCCGTAGGAGAGCAGGAGAGCCGTGCGGCCCGAGGCGGTGCCGTACAACCAGATGCGGCGGGTCGTCAGTTTCGGGTCCGGCGTGTCGTACTGGGCGAGCACCAGCCAGTGGTCGCGGACCGGCGGGCCCGTCGGGGAGGTCGGCAGACCCACACGGGCGCGGACCGTCGCAGCCAGGGCCTCCGGCAGTCGCTCACGGTGCAACCAGCCCTGGTCGAGGAGATGGAGCAGCGCGCACTCCTCCAGCAACCGCACCGGCCAGTCCGGCGCGGACCCCGGAACCGCCCCCAACTCCCTCACCCGAGCGGCCAGGCCGGGTGCCTGTGCGTCGACCATGCGGGCCGCCGTCTCCTCCCACAGCGCGTACCCCGACTGCTCGGCGGTGGCCAGGCCCGAGCGCAGGAGATCGGCGAGCCGCTCCTCCAGCTCCGTCGCCCCCGCGGTGATCCGCTCGGCGCGTCGCTCGGCCCTGCGGCGCGCCCCTTCCGGATCGGCGGGGCCGGACCCGGACCCCGTGGGGCCGGCCTCCCGCTGCTCCCGCGCACGCCTGCGTCCCGCGATCCACCGCTCGGCCCAGTCCGGTGCCCTCCCCGCCGGCGTCGCCCCCTCGCCGCCCGACCAGAGCAGCAGCAGCCCGAGCGCGTGCTTGCACGGGAACTTACGGCTCGGACAGCTGCACCGGTACGCCGGGCCGGTCCCGTCCGCGGTGTCGACGACCGTCCGGTACGGCGTGCCGCCGCTGCCCTCGCACAGGCCCCATACCGCCCCCTCCCGCGAACTGCCCGTGCCCGACCACGGATCGGCCGTGCCGAGTTTGCTTCCCGCTTTGCGTGACGTGGAGTCAGGCGCCAGTGCCAGCACCTGGTCCGCCGTCCAGCGCACCCCCTGCTGAGTCATGACATCGAAGGTAGATCCCACCACTGACAATCGGGTCGGCGAGCGCCCGCCGACCGTCGTCCGGCCGTCCGTCGCGGGTGGTCGGGAGGACGTTTTCGCAGGTCGGATCGCATTGTCAGTGGCGTGGTGCACGGTGGACACCAGATGCCGAACCGGCCGAGCTGGAGGGGGCCTCAGCCATGTCCGTGTCCGTAGATCCCACGACAGATCCGACGTCCGTGCAACCGAGTGGGAACGAGCCGGCGGAAGCATTGCGTCCGCACGCCGAGGACGCCTTCGCGGCCGAACTCACCGCGCTGGCCGCGCAGGACGACCGTCCGCGCCCGGCCCGCTGGAGGCTGTCGCCGTGGGCCGTCGCCACCTATCTCCTCGGCGGCGTCCTGCCGGACGGCACAGTGATCTCACCGAAGTACGTGGGCCCGCGCCGCCTCGTCGAGGTCGCGGTGTCCACCCTCGCCACCGACCGCGCCCTGCTGCTCCTCGGCGTCCCGGGCACCGCCAAGACCTGGGTCTCCGAGCACCTGGCGGCGGCGGTCAGCGGTGACTCGACGCTACTGGTGCAGGGCACCGCGGGCACGCCCGAGGAGGCGATCCGCTACGGCTGGAACTACGCGCAGCTGCTCGCCCACGGGCCGAGCCGGGGCGCTCTGGTGCCCAGCCCCGTCATGCGGGCCATGGCGGAGGGGGCGACGGTGCGGGTGGAGGAGCTGACCCGGATCCCGGCGGATGTGCAGGACAGCCTCATCACCATCCTGTCCGAGAAGACACTGCCGATACCGGAGTTGGGGCAGGAGGTACAGGCGGTCCGCGGGTTCAGCCTCATCGCCACGGCCAACGACCGCGACCGCGGGGTCAACGAGCTGTCCAGCGCCCTGCGCCGCCGCTTCAACACGGTGGTGCTGCCGTTGCCCGAGAGCGTCGAGGCCGAGGTGGACATCGTCGCCCGGCGCGTCGACCAGATCGGCCGCTCCCTCGACCTGCCGGCCGCTCCCGACGGCATCGACGAGATCCGCCGGGTGGTGACGGTCTTCCGCGAACTGCGCGCGGGCGTCACCTCCGACGGGCGTACGAAGGTGAAGTCGCCGAGCGGCACGCTGTCCACCGCCGAGGCCATCTCCGTCGTCACCGGCGGTCTCGCCCTGGCCGCGCACTTCGGCGACGGCGTGCTGCGGGCGGGGGACGTGGCCGCGGGCGTCCTCGGCGCCGTCGTCCGCGATCCGGCGGCCGACCGGGTCGTCTGGCAGGAGTACCTGGAGGCGGTCGTCCGGGAACGGGCCGGCTGGACGGACTTCTACCGGGCCTGCCGGGAGGTGAGCGCGTGAACGGGAGCGACGCAAGCGAGGGGAACGAGGAGATCCGGGCGTGGACCCGCGGAGCGTGGAGGGTGGCTGTGGACGACGACACGAGGTGGCCCCGCAGGCGTGAGGGCAGGGGATGACGGGCGTCGCGGAGGGTGGCGGCCAAGGCCCGGAGAGTGGCGGCCAAGTCCCGGAGGCGGGCCGGCCGTTGCTGCTCGGGGTACGCCACCACGGGCCGGGGTCGGCGCGGGCGGTACGGGCGGCGCTGGACGCCGCCCGGCCCCGGACCGTGCTGGTCGAGGGGCCGCCCGAGGCCGACACGCTGATCCCGCTCGCCGCCGACGAGGACATGCGGCCGCCGGTCGCGCTGCTTGCCCACGCCGTCGACGAACCCGGCCGTTCGGCCTTCTGGCCGATGGCCGAGTTCTCCCCGGAATGGGTCGCCCTCCGCTGGGCCCTGGAGCACGGCGTCCCCGCCCGCTTCATCGACCTCCCGGCCACCCACACGCTGGCCTGGGAGAAGGAGGAGCCGGAGAAGGGGCCGCGTCCCGAGGGACAGCACCAGGGCGAGAGCGGGAACGGCAACGGGGACGGGGACAGGGACAGGGACGGGGACGGGGGTGCGAGCGGGGACGACGTGCCCGGTGCCGCCTGGGAGGGGGTGCGGGGGGACCCGCTCGGGCGGCTCGCCGCGGTAGCCGGATACGACGATCCCGAGCGGTGGTGGGAGGACGTCGTCGAGCACCGGTCGACGGGGGCGAAGGACCCGTTCGCGCCGTTCGCCGCGATCGAGGAGGCCATGGGGGCGCTGAGGGAGACGTGCGCGACCGAAGCGGGGCAGCGCGGCGACGGCCGGGATCTCGTGCGGGAGGCGTACATGCGCATCCAAGTGCGGGCGGTACAGAAGGAGTTCGGGTCGGACGGGGTGGCCGTGGTGTGCGGGGCGTGGCATGTGCCCGCACTGCGCCGGAGGGTCCCCGTCGCCGCCGACCGGGCGCTGCTCAAGGGGTTGCCCAAGGTCAGGGCCGACCTGACCTGGGTGCCGTGGACCCACCGCAGACTGGCCCGGGCCGGGGGGTACGGGGCGGGTATCGACTCGCCGGGCTGGTACGCCCACCTGTTCGGTGCGCCGGACCGGCCGGTCGAGCGCTGGCTGACGAAGGTGGCGGTGCTGCTCCGTGCGGAGGACCGGATGGTGTCCTCGGCACATGTCATCGAGGCGGTCCGGCTGGCCGAGACGCTCGCGGCGCTGCGCGGCCGGCCGCTGCCCGGTCTGAGCGAGACGTCCGACGCCGTGCGCGCGGTGCTGTGCGAGGGCTCGGACGTTCCGTTGGCGCTGGTGCGCGACCGGCTGGTGGTCGGGGACGTCCTGGGTGAGGTGCCGGCCGGTGCGCCCGCCGTGCCGTTGCAGCGGGACCTCGACCGGCTTCAGCGCCGGCTGCGGCTCAAACCGGAGGCCGACGCACGCGAGTTGGCGCTCGACCTGCGCAAGGACAACGACGCCGAGCGCAGCAGGCTCCTGCACCGGCTGCGGCTGCTGCGGGTCGACTGGGGCGATCCGGCCGCCTCGCCCGGCAGCACGGGAACGTTCCGGGAGGCGTGGCGGCTGCGGTGGGAGCCGGAGCTGTCGGTGCGGACCGCCGAGGCCGGGGTGTGGGGGACGACCGTGCTCGCCGCGGCCACCGCCAAGGCGGAAGCGGACGCCGCCGCCGCGCGGGGCCTCGCCGAGGTGACCGGGCTCGCCGAGCGGTGCCTCCTGGCCGGGTTGCCGGACGCGCTTCCGACGGTGATGCGGGTCCTCGCCGACCGGGCGGCACTCGACACGGACGTCGGCCATCTCGCCCAGGCCCTGCCCGCGTTGGTGCGTTCGCTCCGCTACGGCGACGTACGGGGCACCGACACCCGAGCCCTGGCCGAGGTGGCCGCCGGCCTCGCCGAACGGGTCTTCGTCGGCCTCCCCCCGGCCTGCGTCTCGCTGGACGCCGACGCGGCGGACGAGATGCGGCGCCAGGTGGACGCGGTGCACGGAGCGGTGGGGATGCTGGAGGAGACGTCGACGCCCCCGGGACGGGCCGACTCACCGGCGGGGGCATCGCCAGGCGCACCGACCGGGGCCCCGACCGGCAGACCGACCGGCACGGCGGCCGGCACACGGACCGGCACATCGGCCGACACACGGACCGGCACGGCGGCCGGGGCAGCGGGGGGCCGCTCCGAGGTCGTGGAGACGGACGGGGGCGGGCGGCTGCCGGATGTCTCACGGGGAGCCGGCCGGGAACTCGGCGGTGGGCCACGCCCGGCTCACGGGGGGCTGCGGGGGCGCTGGCGGGGTGTGTTGCGGGTGCTCTCCGGGCGGGACACCGTGCCCGGGGTGATCCGGGGGCGGGCCGTGCGGCTGCTGCTGGACGAGGGGGAGTTGGACCAGGACGAGGCCGCGCGGCTCATGGGGCTCGCCCTGTCACCGGGGACACCGCCGTCGGACGCGGCCGCCTGGATCGAGGGGTTCGTCGGAGGCGGTTCCGGGGGCGGGCTGCTCCTCATGCACGACGAACGGCTGCTCGGGCTGGTCGACGGATGGCTCACTGCGGTGCCGGGGGACGCGTTCACGGACGTACTGCCGTTGCTGCGGCGGACGTTCTCGGCGTACGAACCGGGGGTGCGCAGAACGCTCGGCGAGCTGGTCCGGCGCGGCCCGGGGCAGCGGGGCAGCGGGCCGGGCACGGACTCCGGGACACCGGGGTTCGCGGCCGGACTCGACGAGGGACGCGCGGACGCCGTCCTGCCGGTGGTGCGGCTGCTGCTGGGGCTGGTACCAGGGCCGGGGCCGGAACCGGGGACAGGGCCGGGGCCGGGGCCGGCCGACGACGACGAGCTTGCGGAGGTGGGCACATGACGACGACCGACGCGGCGACGACCGAGGCCGGACAGGAGCGGCTGCGGCGCTGGCGGCTGGTGCTCGGGGGCGACACGGCGGACGGCACCAGTCACGCGCTCTCCGGGCGGGACGCCGAGATGGACGGGGCGCTCACCGCGCTCTACGGAAAGGAGAGCGGGGCGCGGACGGGGCAGGACCGCTCGGCGGGGCTCGGGGCCTCGGCGCCGTCGGTGGCCCGCTGGCTCGGGGACATCCGCACGTACTTCCCCTCCTCCGTCGTACAGGTCATGCAGCGCGACGCCATCGACCGGCTAGGACTGTCCGCGCTGCTGCTGGAACCGGAGATGCTGGAGGCGGTGGAGGCCGACGTGCACCTCGTGGGCACGCTGCTCTCGCTGCACAAGGCGATGCCGGAGACGACGAAGGAGACGGCACGGGCCGTGGTCCGCAAGGTTGTCGAGGACCTGGAGAAGCGGCTCGCCACCCGCACCCGGGCCGCGCTCACCGGCGCCCTCGACCGCGGCACGCGCGTCCACCGCCCGCGCCATCACGACATCGACTGGAACCGCACGATCGCCGTCAACCTCAAGCACTACCTGCCCGAGTACGGGACGGTCGTGCCGGAGCGACTCGTCGGGTACGGGCGGGCGTCGCGGTCCGTGAAGAAGGAGGTGATCCTCTGCATCGACCAGTCGGGTTCGATGGCGTCGTCGGTCGTGTACGCGTCGGTCTTCGGGGCGGTACTGGCGTCCATGCGCTCGATCAGCACCCGGCTCGTCGTCTTCGACACCGCGGTCGCCGATCTCACCGACCTGCTCGACGACCCGGTGGACGTCCTGTTCGGCACCCGGCTCGGCGGCGGTACGGACATCAACCGCGCGCTCGCGTACTGCCAAACGCAGATCACCCGGCCCGCCGAGACGGTGGTGGTGCTCATCAGCGACCTGTACGAGGGAGGCATACGGGACGAGATGCTCAAGCGCGTCGCGGCGATGAAGGCGTCCGGCGTGCAGTTCGTCGCACTGCTCGCGCTGTCGGACGAAGGGACGCCCGCCTACGACCGGGAGCACGCGACGGCACTCGCGGCGCTGGGCGCACCGGCGTTCGCCTGCACGCCCGATCTCTTCCCGGAGGTGATGGCGGCGGCGATCGAGAAGCGCCCGCTGCCCGTGCCGGACACCGCCTGACGCGACGCGGGACGCACATGTAAGGATCGGGGGCACGTAGCCGCCGCACGGGAGGAACCTCCCCCTTGACCTGGCCCACCGCCCTGCCTGGTGCCGCTCTGCGGATCCTGCGCGTCCTGCGCGGCGCGGCCGGGCGGCGCGTGGTGCAACTGGCGCTCCTGGTGGGCGGGTTGTTCGCGCTCGGGTTTCTCTGCGGGGAACAGGCCCACGCGGCGGAGGGTCTGTCCACGCCGCCCGTCTCCTCCTCGCCGAAGCTGCCGATCGCGTCGGACCTCCCCGTGCTCCCCGACCTTCCCAGGCTCCCTGACCCTCCCAAGCTCCCCGACGTCTCCGACCTGCCCGACCTCCCGAGTCTTCCCGTCCTCCCAGCCCTCCCTGCCCTCCCCGACGTCTCCGACCTCCCCGCTCTCCCCGATCTTCCGGCTCTTCCGTCGGTTCCGGTGCGGACGCTTCCGGTGCCGGTCGTGGAGGTGCCCGCGCAGGGCTCCGCGGCGACCCCGTCGCCGGGCGGGCAAAGGCAAGAGCGAGGGCAAGAGCAAGGACGGGCGCACGGACTCGGCGATCGGAAGGCCGTCGACGTGGTGGCGGTGGCGGTGACCGTGACAGCGGCGGACACGGATACGCATGCGGGTACGGGTTCGGGTAGGGCGGTGTACGGCCCGGTGGGTGCCAGCGTCGGCGGTTCGGTCGACGTGGGTCACCGCGTCGCGTCCGCCCCCGCCGGTCAAGCTCCTGCTCACGCTCCCGGGCCGGTGCGCCGTGGGCCCGCCGGTGGCAGCGACGGTGTGCTGGGCGGTGGTGCGTCGGTGCTCGACGGAGGCGCGTTCCGGCACGGCGACACCCATGCCGTCACACCGCGTCACCGGGTGCCGCTGCGGCTGGTGCCCGGCAGTGCCGTGCGCTCCGAGGGGGCCGGTACACGGGACAGGCACCGGAACATCCCGGCCTTCCCCGGTTAGGGGCAGTCGCCCCTAACCGCACCCCTCCCTCGCGCCTTCTCCCCGGCCGACGATCCTTTTGGCATGCGGGGCTGCGCGCGGGTCGCGCGGGTCGCGCGGGAAAACCACGTTCTTCGGCAGCGCGTCATGCGTCTGACCGGTTGACTCCGTGAGGCGGCAGGCCCCCGGACGGCCGAAAGCCACCGGTTCGTCCGACCGAAACCTCACGGGTGGGGTCGAGTGTTCCTCATTGGGGTGAGGATCGACCGACCTGAGCCCTCAAAGGGGCTGTTCAGGGGGCCTCGCCGGGTCAACCCCAACCCGGTGAGGCCCTTCCCGTCTCCCCCCGAGCTCCTCACACCCGGCACCGGGTGCCAGTGATCCCGGCATCATGTGACAGGTATCACCGCTCAGGTGTGACCCTCGATTTAGGGGCCTCCTGCAAGCAGCGATAACCTGCGAGACGGACATGCCGCGCGCTCGGACACCGTGTGCGCCTCCCTTGTGACTGACAGACCGGTTGACGTCACGTTGCCCTCGCGGCACGCCCACGCAGACAACGAACCGCGAGATCACTGATAGGGACGGAAGCGCGTGGACCTGTTCGAGTACCAGGCGAGGGACCTCTTCGCCAAGCACGATGTACCGGTGCTGGCCGGTGAAGTCATCGACACGCCTGAGGCGGCCCGCGCAGCCACGGAGCGTCTCGGTGGCAAGTCCGTCGTCAAGGCCCAGGTGAAGGTCGGCGGGCGTGGCAAGGCCGGCGGCGTGAAGCTCGCCGCCTCCGCCGACGAGGCCGTGGAGCACGCGACCAACATCCTCGGCATGGACATCAAGGGCCACACGGTCCACAAGGTGATGATCGCCGAGACGGCCCCGGAGATCCTGGAGGAGTACTACGTCTCCTTCCTCCTCGACCGTGCCAACCGCACCTTCCTCTCCATCGCGTCCGTCGAGGGCGGCATGGAGATCGAGGAGGTGGCGGAGACCCGCCCCGAGGCCGTCGCCAAGACGCCGATCGACGCCAACGAGGGTGTGACCCCCGAGAAGGCCCGCGAGATCGTCGAGGCCGCGAACTTCCCGGCCGAGGTCGCCGACAAGGTCGCCAACGTCCTCGTGACGCTGTGGAAGACCTTCATCGAGGAGGACGCCCTCCTCGTCGAGGTCAACCCGCTGGCGAAGGTCGCCTCCGGCGACGTCATCGCCCTCGACGGCAAGGTCTCGCTGGACGAGAACGCCGAGTTCCGTCAGCCGGGACACGCGGAGTTCGTCGACCACGCGTCGGCCAACCCGCTCGAGGCCGCCGCGAAGGCGAAGAACCTCAACTACGTCAAGCTCGACGGCGAGGTCGGCATCATCGGCAACGGCGCGGGTCTCGTCATGAGCACCCTGGACGTCGTCGCGTACGCCGGTGAGGCGCACGGTGGGGTCAAGCCCGCCAACTTCCTCGACATCGGTGGCGGCGCCTCCGCCGCCGTCATGGCGAACGGCCTGGAGATCATCCTCGGCGACCCGGACGTCAAGTCCGTCTTCGTCAACGTCTTCGGTGGCATCACCGCCTGTGACGAGGTCGCCAACGGCATCGTCCAGGCGCTTCAGCTGCTCGCGGACAAGGGTGAGGAAGTCACCAAGCCGCTGGTCGTGCGTCTCGACGGCAACAACGCCGAGCTGGGTCGCAAGATCCTCTCCGACGCCAACCACCCGCTGGTCCAGCGTGTGGACACCATGGACGGCGCGGCCGACAAGGCCGCCGAGCTCGCGGCTGCGAAGTAAGGGAAGAGGGACAGAACAGCCATGGCTATCTTCCTGAACAAGGACAGCAAGGTCATCGTCCAGGGCATGACCGGTGCCACGGGCATGAAGCACACCAAGCTCATGCTGGCGGACGGCACCAACATCGTCGGTGGCGTGAACCCCCGCAAGGCGGGCACGTCCGTCGACATCGACGGCACCGAGATCCCGGTCTTCGGCACGGTCGCCGAGGCGATCGAGAAGACGGGCGCCAACGTGTCCGTCCTCTTCGTGCCGCCGGCCTTCGCGAAGGCCGCCGTCGTCGAGGCGATCGACGCGGAGATTCCGCTGGCCGTCGTCATCACCGAGGGCATCGCCGTCCACGACTCGGCCGCGTTCTACGCGTACGCCGTGTCCCAGGGCGACAAGACCCGGATCATCGGCCCGAACTGCCCCGGTCTCATCACCCCGGGCCAGTCGAACGCCGGCATCATCCCGGGCGACATCACGAAGCCGGGCCGTATCGGTCTGGTCTCGAAGTCCGGCACGCTGACCTACCAGATGATGTACGAGCTGCGTGACATCGGCTTCTCGTCCGCCGTCGGCATCGGTGGCGACCCGATCATCGGTACGACGCACATCGACGCGCTCGCCGCGTTCGAGGCCGACCCCGACACCGACCTGATCGTCATGATCGGTGAGATCGGCGGCGACGCCGAGGAGCGGGCCGCGGCCTTCATCAAGGACAACGTGAAGAAGCCGGTCGTCGGCTACGTCGCGGGCTTCACCGCGCCCGAGGGCAAGACCATGGGCCACGCCGGCGCCATCGTCTCCGGCTCCTCCGGCACTGCCCAGGCGAAGAAGGAGGCCCTCGAGGCCGCCGGCGTCAAGGTCGGCAAGACGCCGACCGAGACGGCGAAGCTGGCCCGCGAGATCCTCGCGGCCGGCTGAGTTCCAGGCCGGGTTCCGGTGGGCCCGTTCCCCTTGGGGGAGCGGGCCCACCGGCGTTTCCGGGTCGCGGGGCCCGCGGCCGGGCCCGGGTTCATTCGGCCAGCGGGAGCAGCCGTTGCGGGCCGTGCTGGATCCCGGACCTCAGCTTGGCGCGCAGGTTCAGTTCCGCGTCCGAGAGCGGGCCGGGGGCCGATCGAGGGGGGACGCCCTGCACGGTCTCACCGGGGGGTACCGCGGGCTCGTAGCGGGCGGGGGCCGTACGTACCGTCAGTGCGGTCGCGCCGATGATCGCGATCGTGAACGCGATCGCCGCCCTGGTCCAGAAACGGGCTCGCTGTTCGCCGCCCGCCCGCACGGTGGTCGGCCCGGCCGCGCGCAGCCGTTCGGCGGACGCCACCTCGGCCAGCCGCCGGTGCAGTGCCGAGGGGCTCGCCAGCTCGGGCAGCCGGGCGGCCACCGCCTCACGGGCGTGCAGCAGCCGGTTCGCCGCCGCGGGGGTGCTCGCCTCCGTCTCCGCCGCCGTCTCCGGGAGGTCGAGGCCGAGACCGTCGTAGAGGAGGAGCGTGCGGCGGTAGGGCGCGGGAAGGGCCAGCAGGACGTCCAGCAGCGCGCGGTCGGCGGCGTCGGACGGAGGCGGCTCCGGGTGGCGGTAGCGGGGGCGGAACCGGTGCCAGGGGGAGAGCGCGTACTCGTACGCCGTGGCCCGCACCCAGCCCGCCGGGTCCCGGTCCACGGCCACCTCGGGCCAGCGCTGCCAGGCCAGTTGGAACGCCCGCTCGACCGATTCGCGCGCGAGTTCGCGGCGGCCGGAGAGCAGGTATGCCTGCCGTACGAGGGCGGGGGCGCAGAAGGCGTAGAGGGCGTCGAAGGCCTGAGCGGGCGTCAGGGTGGCCCCGGTGTCCGGGCCTCCAGGGACTTCGGGGACTCCAGAGGATTCGGGGGCTCCGGGGACTTCAGGGGTTCCGGGGGCTCCGGCGGCTCCGGGGATTTCCAGGGTCTCGGGGTGCTGAGGGTCGCCGTTCAGGCACACCGTCACCTGGGGTGGGCGCGCTGCCTCCTGGGTGTTCGTCACCATGTCCGCCTTGGTCAGCGATGCCAGCAGTTTCGCGTACGCCTCCCGCCTGCGGCCGCGCGGTGTCGTGCGGCCGGACTCCCACGCGCGCACCGTCTCCCGGGCGACGCCCACCCGCTCGGCAACCTGATCAGGTGTCAGCGAGGCCGCCTCGCGCAGGTGTCGGCGCAGCTTGGGAGGGGGGAGTGGGGCAGGGCTCTGTGTCACAGGAGAACCCTTCGCACGAAAATGTACATAAACATATATTGAGCGACACAACGGTACTTCGCCTGTTACGACGGGAAAGCGCGTGTCGTTGGGAGCATGACGGGCGTGACCCAGATGACCGCTCGCCGACTGTCGTTGTCGCCCCTGCTCAGCCGGATGCGTGACCGATCTTCCGGGCTGGCCGCCGGCCTCCTGGGCGGTGCGCTCGCGGCCGGGCTCGGACTCGGTTCGTTCGCCGTGCTCGTGATGGTGCTGTGGATCAGCTCGCCGTATCCCGACAGCGGGCCGGACGGCGCGCTGCATGTCGCCGCCGCCCTGTGGCTGCTGGCCCACGGCGCGGAACTGGTCCGCGTCGACACGCTGTCCGGGGTCCCGGCGCCGGTCGGCGTCACCCCGCTGCTGCTGCTCGCGTTGCCGGCGTGGCTGGTGCGCCGTGCCGCGAGGGACGCGGTGGACGGGGGTGGCGGTCACGACGGGGGCGCGGTACTCGTGAGTGCCCGTACGGCGTGGGCGGGTGTCGTGCTCGGCTACCTCGCCGTCGGGACGGGCGTCGCCTGCTACGCCGCCACCGGTGGCGCGCTGCGGCCCTCGTGGGCGTGGACGGTGGTGTGCGTGCCGGCGGTCGCGGCGCTGGCCGCCGGGGCGGGGGTGTGGTCGGCCTACGGCTGTCCCCGCGGGCCTGTCGACAGCGCGCTGCTGGTACTGCCCCGCGGTGTGCGGCGGCTGCTGCTCGAGGCGGACGGGAGGGAGCGGCTCGGGGTCGCCGGGCGGGCGGCGGGGGCCGGGGCGGCGGTGCTCTTCGGGGGCGGGGCGGCGCTGGTGGCGGTGTCCTCGGTGTGGCACCTGGGCGCGGCCCGGGAGGCGTTTCTCCAGCTGACGGAGGGCTGGTCGGGGCGGTTCGCGGTGCTGTTGCTGTGCGTGGCGCTGGTTCCGAACGCGGCGGTGTGGGGGGCGGCGTACGCCCTCGGGCCGGGGTACGTCCTCGGCGCCGGACATGCGGTGGCGCCGTTGTCCTCCGACCCGGCGTCCTTGCTGCCGCAGTTCCCGCTGCTGGCGGCGGTGCCGGAGGCGGGGGGCGGGACGCCGTGGAACTGGGCGGTGGGGGTGGTGCCGGTGGTCGCCGGAGTGACGGTGGGGGTGTTCGTGGCGCGGGGGGCGGGGGCCGGCGGCGCCTGGTCGCGCCGGCGGACCGCGGGAGGTGTGGTGCTGGCGGGGGTGTTGTGCGGGGTGCTGATGGGAGGGCTCGCGGGGTTGGCCGGTGGGCCGTTGGGGGTTTCCGCGTTGGCACGGTTCGGGCCGGTGTGGTGGCAGGTGGGGGCTGCGGTGGTGTTGTGGACCATGGGGGTGGGGGTGCCGGTGGCTTTGGTGGTGCGAGGGTGGCGGCGCTGGAGGGCGGCGAGGGCGGGGAAGGACGGTACTGCGGGTACTGCCGGTACTGCCGGTATTGCGGGTACCGCGGGTTCTGCTGCCGCCGGCTTGGAGGTGGGGTCCGAGCTGTACGACTTCTCGCCGGTGGGGCACGGCGATGCGGTGGCGCGGGGCGGTTCGGTGGCGCGGGACGGTGCGGTGGTGCTGGGCGGCCCTGCCGAAACCGGCGCGTCCGTGCAGGCCATGCCGTCCGTGCCGACCGGGCGGGACACGCCGACTGTGCCGGCCGTGCCGCCCGTGGCGGTTGCGCCCGCGCCTGTCGAGCTGGTGGACCCCATCGGCCCTCTGGACGCCAGGGAACCCTGGGACTCGATGCATCCCCGGGATCCGATGCCCGCCCGGGACCCGATGCACCCCCGGGACGTCATCGACCCCCTGGACCCGAGTGACCCCGTGGGTTACGTGGAGCCGGTGTGGCATGGGGATGTGGCTCGGGAGGCTCGGTGGGCGGCGTTGCGGGAGGCGGGGGAGGACGAGGGTGTGGACGGTTCGGAGAGGAGTGAGGGGGGTGGGGTGGGGCGGTGACCGTCCAGAGGGTTTTTTCGCCCCCGCCGCCACTTCCCTTCCCGTCCCTGGGGGCTGCCGCCCCGGACCCCCGCTTCGGCCCCGAAAGGGCCTCGTCCTCAAACGCCGGACGGGCTGACGGCTCGCCGGGACGGGCGGAACGTCACGCGTTGGCGCCCAGGATGTTCTTCAGCTCCTTGGGGAGCAGGTCGTCGCAGGACTGTTTGGCCTCGTTGGTGAGGGCGTCGTTCGTGCAGGTGTAGTAGTCGCTGTAGACCAGTTGCGCGGTGAAGCTCGCGGCGACCAGGGCCAGGGCCACCGAGGCGGTGACCAGGCCGCTGACGGCGGCGGTCTTCTGGGGGCGGCCGGTGGTCTCCGGGGTGGGCGGGGCGTCGGGGTCGGGGGTGCGGGGCTTGGCGCGCAGGGCGCTGATTCCCCAGTTCAGGGCCAGCGCGCCGAGCAGCAGGGCCACGTACGGCCAGCCGAAGAGCGCGAAGAAGAAGGCCCACATCCCGCAGAGCAGGGCGTAGCGCGCGTGGCGCTGGGCGGGGTCGGTGGGGTCCCAGCGCTTGGCGGGGTCGGTGCCGGGGCCGCCGCCCTCGGGGGTGCCGCCGGGGCGCTCGCCGAAGCCGCCGGGTGAGCGGCCGGGCTGCCGGTCGCTCCACTGGCCGCCCCACGGGGTGCGGTCGCCCTCGGGGGCGCCGCCCGCCGGGCGCCGGGGCTGCCAGGGCCGGTCCGGGGAGCCCTCGGGGGGCGGGGCGAAGGGGTTGTCGTCCTCGGGGGGCGGGTTGTCGCCCGAGTTGTCGCCCGAGGGGGCGTCGGGGGGAGAGGTTGGGCGCTCTCGCAGCAGCACGGCGCCGCGCTCCCCTCCCTGCCGTGACTGCGGGGGGAGCGTGAGGAGTCGCAGACTGCGGTCCGGCATCAAGTGGGCGTCTTCCCCTAGTGATCGGCTAGTGATCGGCTTTGGCTGACAATGAACTGGTTTGGGCTGGTACTGCCTAGCTGGGCCGTCACTTGCAGAACGCACCGCGTCGCCACCGCGTTCCCGAGCCCGCTCGCCCCTGACGCTACCTTCCGGCCACGCCCCCGTCCCGTGGGGGCCGTCCGGTGTGCCGGTATCGTTGCTGACGGTCGGCCGCTTCGTAGACTTCCCCGTATCCCGGGGCGCGAAGCATTCGTACGAATGTATAAACCGGCCGCGCAAACGCTTCCCCAAGAAAGGGCCCCAACGTGGCCGCCAAGCCCGTGGCCAAGCGCCTCGTCGTGCTGGTCTCCGGATCCGGTACGAACCTCCAGGCTCTCCTCGACGCCATCGCGGCCACCGGCGTCGATGTCTACGGCGCCGAGATCGTGGCCGTCGGAGCCGACCGGGAGGGTGTCGAGGGGCTCGCCCGGGCCGAGCGTGCCGGGATCCCCACCTTCGTGCGGAAGGTCAAGGACTTCGGGAGCCGCCAGGAGTGGGACGCCGCGCTCGCCGAGGCGGTGGCCGCCCACGAGCCGGACCTCGTCGTCTCCGCCGGGTTCATGAAGATCGTGGGGAAGGAATTCCTGGGGCGGTTCGGGGGGCGCTTCGTCAACACGCACCCGGCCCTGCTGCCCAGCTTTCCCGGGGCCCACGGCGTACGGGACGCGCTCGCGTACGGCGCCCGGGTCACCGGCTGCACCGTCCACTTCGTCGACGACGGCGTCGACACCGGACCGATCATCGCCCAGGGCGTGGTCGAGATCCGGGACGAGGACGACGAGAGCGCTCTGCACGAGCGCATCAAGGAAGTCGAGCGAAGGCTGCTCGTCGAGGTCGTGGGGCGGCTCGCCCGCAACGGCTATCGCATTGAGGGACGAAAGGTAGTTATCCAGTGACCGCCGACAGCACTGTCACGGCAGAGAGCAGCAAGCGGGGCATCCGTCGCGCGCTCGTCAGCGTCTACGACAAGACCGGGCTCGAGGAGCTGGCCCGCGGGCTGCACGAGGCCGGTGTCGAGCTTGTCTCCACCGGTTCCACCGCCTCCCGTATCGCCGCCGCCGGCGTCCCCGTCACCAAGGTCGAGGAGCTCACCGGCTTCCCCGAGTGCCTGGACGGCCGGGTCAAGACCCTGCACCCCAAGGTGCACGCCGGCATCCTCGCCGACCTGCGACTCGACAGCCACCGGCAGCAGCTGGACGAGCTGGGCGTCGCGCCGTTCGACCTCGTCGTCGTGAACCTCTACCCCTTCCGGGAGACCGTCGCCTCGGGCGCCTCCGAGGACGAGTGCGTCGAGCAGATCGACATCGGCGGGCCGTCCATGGTGCGCGCCGCCGCGAAGAACCACCCGTCGGTGGCCGTGGTCACCAGTCCGGCGCGGTACGCCGACGTCCTCTCGGCCGTGCAGTCCGGCGGCTTCGACCTGGCCGCCCGCAAGCGGCTCGCCGCCGAGGCCTTCCAGCACACCGCCGCCTACGACGTGGCGGTCGCCTCCTGGTTCGCGTCCTCCTACGCGCCCGTGGACGAGTCGCGCTTCCCCGACTTCCTCGGCGCCACCTGGGAGCGCAAGAGCACCCTGCGCTACGGCGAGAACCCGCACCAGCCCGCCGCGCTCTACGTGGACGGCAGCGGTGGCGGTCTCGCCGAGGCCGAGCAGCTGCACGGCAAGGAGATGTCGTACAACAACTACACGGACACGGACGCCGCGCACCGTGCCGCGTACGACCACGCCGAGCCGGCCGTCGCGATCATCAAGCACGCCAACCCGTGCGGGATCGCCGTCGGCGCGGACGTCGCCGAGGCGCACCGCAAGGCGCACGCCTGTGACCCGCTGTCGGCCTTCGGTGGCGTGATCGCCGTCAACCGGCCGGTCAGCAAGGAGCTGGCGGAGCAGGTCGCCGAGATCTTCACCGAGGTCATCGTCGCGCCCGACTACGAGGAGGGGGCGCTCGAGGCCCTCACCAAGAAGAAGAACATCCGGGTGCTCAGGGCGCCGCAGGGCCCCGCGGGCGCCGTCGAGCTCAAGCCCGTCGGCGGCGGCGCGCTGCTCCAGGTCACCGACCGGCTCCAGGCCGACGGCGACGACCCGGCGAACTGGACCCTGGCGAACGGCGAGGCGCTCGGCGCGTCCGAGCTCGCCGAGCTGGCGTTCGCCTGGCGGGCCTGCCGGGCCGTCAAGTCCAACGCCATCCTGCTCGCCAAGGACGGCGCCTCGGTCGGCGTCGGCATGGGGCAGGTCAACCGCGTCGACTCGGCGAAGCTGGCCGTCGAGCGGGCCGGTGAGGAGCGGGCACGCGGCTCGTACGCCGCCTCCGACGCGTTCTTCCCCTTCCCCGACGGGCTGGAGGTCCTGGTCGAGGCGGGCGTCAAGGCCGTGGTGCAGCCCGGTGGTTCGGTCCGTGACGAGCTGGTCGTCGAGGCCGCGAAGAAGGCGGGCGTGACGATGTACTTCACGGGGACGCGCCACTTCTTCCACTGATCTTCCCTGATCGACGCCGCGGCCCCGGTCGCCTCTCCTGGAGCCAGGAGGGGGACCGGGGCCGACGTGCGTTCATCCGCGGCGCAGCGCGTGCGTCAGTGCGTGTGTCAGTGCGTGCGGATCACGATCGAGCTGCACACCTTGTCGGCGAACGTCTGCTTCTTGGCGTCCCAGGCCGGCCACAGCCAGCCCAGGTAGCACGCCAGGCTGTCCAGGAAGTGGGCCAGGCGGCGGACGAAAGCCATGCCGACACCGAGCGGCTGCCCGTCGATCTCCCGCACCAGGCGGATGCCCAGTGCCTTCTTGCCGACGGTCTGGCCGGTGCGGCCCTCCTGGATCAGCTGCCAGATCGCGAGGCCGAGCAGGGCGGCGGCGCCGATCGCCATCAGTGCCGGAGTGTCCTTGCCGATGATGACGAGGGCGTAGGGCACCGCGAACACCAGCATGTCGACCAGGGTGCCCAGGAACCGCTGGCCCCAGTTCGCGTACGGCGGCTGACCGCCGTAGCCGGGCTGCTGCGGGTAGCCGTAACCCTGCTGCGGATAACCGGGCTGCTGCGGGTAGCCGGGCTGCTGGGGGTAGCCGGGCTGCTGCGGCTGGCCGTACCCCTGCGGGGGGACGCCCTGCGGCGCCTGCTGGCCGTAACCGGGCTGGCCCTGCTGGGGGTAGCCGTAACCGGGCTGCCCCTGCTGGGGGTTCTGCGGCTGACCGTAGGGGTCGTTGGGCGGGCCGAAGCTCATGGCGATTTTCCTCCGTTGCACAAGCGGGGACGACGCGGAGTGCGCGGAGGAACATCTTCAGATGAGCGGTTTGCCCCCCAACACCGACCGCATACTGCGGAGCCCCATCGTTCTTGGACAGGTGTGCTCCTGTCCAGCCGCATTCCGCAGGCTTTGTGCAAGTGCAACCTTCCCGATCATGGCCGAAACGGCACCGGGCGGACCCGTCGAGGGGGGTGGCCGGAGCCGGGTCAGCCGGTGCCCGGGTTCATCCGGATTGGAACCGGGGGCCCGTCATCCGGGAGGATGGGTCCATGACCGCCCAGATTCTCGATGGCAAGGCCACCGCAGCCGCGATCAAGTCCGATCTGACCGCCCGGGTGGCGGCGCTCAGGGAGAAGGGCGTGACGCCCGGACTCGGCACGATCCTCGTCGGCACCGACCCCGGCAGCCAGAAATACGTCGCCGGCAAGCACCGTGACTGCGCCGAGGTCGGCATCGCCTCCATCCAGCGCGAGCTGCCCGGCACGGCCACCCAGGAGGAGATCGAGGCGGTCGTCCGCGAGCTGAACGACGACCCCGCCTGCACCGGCTACATCGTCCAGCTCCCGCTGCCCAAGGGCATCGACGAGAACCGGATCCTGGAACTCATGGACCCGGCCAAGGACGCCGACGGCCTGCACCCGATGAACCTCGGCCGGCTGGTGCTCAACGAGCCCGCCCCGCTGCCCTGCACCCCCAACGGCGTGCTCACGCTGCTGCGCCGGTACGGCGTCGAGATCAAGGGCGCCGAGGTCGTGGTCGTCGGCCGCGGTGTCACCATCGGCCGCTCGATGCCGCTGCTGCTGACGCGGCGCAGCGAGAACGCGACGGTCACCCAGTGCCACACCGGCACCCGGGATCTGTCGGCGCATCTCAAGGGGGCCGACATCATCGTCGCCGCGGCCGGTTCCGCGCACCTGATCCGGGCCGAGGACGTCAAGCCGGGCGCGGCCGTGCTGGACGTCGGCGTCTCCCGCAACGCGGAGGGGAAGATCGTGGGCGATGTCCACCCGGACGTCCGTGAGGTGGCCGGCTGGGTCTCCCCGAACCCCGGTGGCGTGGGCCCGATGACCCGCGCCCAGCTGCTCGTCAACGTGGTGGAGGCGGCGGAGCGCAGTGTCGGCTGACGGAACGACCGGCAAGGCCGGAAACATCGACGCGACCGACAGCACCGACAGCGCCGGTGTCACCGACGGCGGCGGCGCCGAGGGCATCGACGACATCGAGGTGCGGGACCCGGTCAGCGCGCCCGACGCCGACGGGGTGCCGCGTCGCACCACCCGCCGCTTCCCGCTGTTCACGCGGGACACCGCGCGCCCCGAGGGCGGCGGCCGGGCCGCGCCCGGTGACGCGCTGGCCGCCCGGCAGTGGCCGATCATCGTCGTCCTGGGCATCGTCGCGCTCGGTCTGCTGGTGACCGCGCTCGACGTGTTCCGGATCGGCACGATCCTGATCGGCGTCGGGCTGCTGGTCGGCGCGGTGCTGCGCTGGCTGCTGCCCGGGGTCGGCATGCTCGCCGTGCGCTCCCGTTTCACCGACATCGTGACGTACACCGTGCTGGGCACCGCGATCGTCCTGCTGTCGCTGATGGCGCAGCCCGATCCGTGGCTGCAGATCCCCTTCCTGAAGGACACCCTGCACTTCACGGTCAGCAGCTGAGCCGAACCGAGCCCGGTACGGCGCGACACGTCGGCGGCCCGTCCCCATCCCCCGAGGAGGACGGGCCGCCGACGTGTTCCACGTTCCACCCTCCTGAACTGCCTGTTCAACAGTCGGCGGGTCGCTGTGGCACGGAAGTGACCGTTCCGCCACGGTGTGCGCGCCCCGCCACAGCCGCCCGCCCCGGGAACCGTCCGGCCGTCCCGCGTCGTCCCCCCAACGGATCGAAGGGGAGGTGGGCGGGATGGGCGCCTGGCAGCCGCTGCCGGACGGGCTGCCGTCGGAAGTACGGCACTTCGTGGAGCAGTTGCGGCAGCTCAAGGACGGTACGGGCCTCAGCCTGGCCTCGCTCGGCGCGCGCACCGCGTACAGCAAGTCCTCCTGGCAGCGCTATCTCAACGCCGTCCAGCCGCCGCCCCGGCAGGCCGTCGCCGCGCTGTGCCGGGTGGCGGGGCTGGCCGGCGCGGACGCCGAACGGCACGTCGTGCGCTGGGAGCTGGCCGTCGAGGTCTGGCCGCGGCCGGCGCCGGCGAACCCGGCCGAGGAGTACCGCGACGACCCGACGATCCCCTGGTGGGACCGGCCGGAGGAGCCCGCTCCCGAGGCCTCGCCCCGGCCCGCCGGACGCCTGCTGTTGTATGCGGCCCTGCTGCTGCTGGTCCTGCTGTGCACCGCCGTCGGGGGAGCGGTCGTCTTCGGCTGATGTGCGTTCGTCGTGCGGATGTGCGCTCGTCGTGTCGATACGTTGACAGTTCGGGTATGTATCCCGAATCGTCTGGTCATCGGGTCTAACGTGACCAGTGGGGGACTTGGCGGAGGGAGGGGGTTCGATGGCTCGCTGGAGGGCTCTGCCCGGTGAACTCGACCCGCAGGTGAGGGAGTTCGTCGAGCAGTTGCGGCGGGTCGTGGACCGCACGGGACTGAGTGTCGCGGCGGTGGCCGACCGTACGGGCTACGGCAAGACGTCCTGGGAGCGGTATCTCAGCGGCCGGTTGCTCGCCCCGAAGGGCGCGATCGTCGCGCTGGCCGAGGTCACCGGCACGCCTCCCATCCATCTCACCACCATGTGGGAACTGGCCGAGCGGGCCTGGAGCCGCTCGGAGACGCGGCACGACCGGACCATGGAGGCCGTCCGGATCTCCCAGGCGCGGGCCGCGCTGGGGGAGTTCGGGCCGGCGCCCGATGTGCGCGAGAGCGATGTGGGCCGGATCGCGGTGACCCCGGGCGTCGCGGGACCGGCGGGCGTGTCACCGACGATGCCGCGCTCGCGGGACGCGCACGGTTCGGCCGTCGGCGCCCCGGGTGGTGCCGGCCCGGGTTCCGGCCCGGGTGGTGCCGGCCCGCGGCGCATGACGCTGTTCCTCGCCGGCGTCGTGGGGGTGGTGACGATCGTCGTGGGCGCGTTCCTGCTGACCGACGGAGGGGGCCCGAAGCAGGCGGTGGGCACCACCGGGTCGCCGTCGCCCGCCTCGGCCGCGCCGAGCACCGCCCTGCCCTCCGGGGTGTTGTGCGGTGGCTCCGACTGCGCGGGCCGGGACGCGGAGGAGATGGGGTGCAGCGGCGACCTCGCGGCGACGGCGAAGACCGCGACGGTCGGGACGACCCTGGTCGAGGTCCGTTACAGCAGGACGTGCGGGGCGGCCTGGGGCCGGATCACCCAGGCCGCGCAGGGCGACGGGGTGCGGGTGACCGTGGGACCGGTGCGGCAGACCGGCGCCGTCACGGTGGCCGGCGACACGATCGCGTACACCCCGATGGTGGCGGTGAAGAGCGCGTCGGACGCGACGGCGTGCGCGGTGCTGGCGTCGGGACAGCAGGGGTGTACGCCCTGAGACGGCCGCACGCCGGGCCCGGCGCTGGGCCGAACGGGTGAGGTGGGCGGCGTCGGCGGAACCTGGCGCAAAAAAGTCGGAGCGGGCAGGAATACGCGCCTCCGCCCCGGGCAGGCGAACCGTACCCCCACGGGAGTCCGGCGCGACCCGGTACCCCCACCACGGCGGCCGCTCGGTTTCCACCTCTCCCGGACCGGCGGTCGCCGCTTTCCGTACGGCCGGGGCCGCTGCCCAGGGACCGCCGGGGGCCGCTTTGTCGGACAGTCGGGATCACTCTGTGGGACGGGCCACACAACCCCGGCCGCCCGGGATCCCGGCGGCGCGATAGCCTGACCGCTGGTTGGATCTCTTGATACCAAGAGATCGATCATTTGTACGTCCCACCAGGGGCAGGGACGCCCCACCGACAGCTGTCATACGGAGAACGCCATGACCCGCACTCCCGTGAACGTCACCGTCACCGGCGCGGCCGGCCAGATCGGTTACGCCCTGCTCTTCCGCATCGCCTCCGGCCAGCTGCTCGGCGCGGACGTGCCGGTCAAGCTGCGCCTGCTGGAGATCACTCCCGCGCTGAAGGCCGCCGAGGGCACCGCCATGGAGCTCGACGACTGCGCGTTCCCGCTGCTCCAGGGCATCGACATCACCGACGACCCGAACGTCGCCTTCGACGGCGCCAACGTCGCCCTCCTCGTCGGCGCCCGCCCGCGCACCAAGGGCATGGAGCGCGGCGACCTGCTCTCCGCCAACGGCGGCATCTTCAAGCCGCAGGGCAAGGCCATCAACGACCACGCCGCGGACGACATCAAGGTCCTGGTCGTCGGCAACCCGGCCAACACCAACGCCCTGATCGCCCAGGCCGCCGCCCCGGACGTACCGGCCGAGCGCTTCACCGCGATGACCCGCCTCGACCACAACCGCGCGCTGACCCAGCTCGCGAAGAAGACGGGCTCGACGGTCGCCGACATCAAGCGGCTGACCATCTGGGGCAACCACTCGGCGACCCAGTACCCGGACATCTTCCACGCCACGATCGCCGGCAAGAACGCCGCCGAGACCGTGAACGACGAGAAGTGGCTGGCCGAGGACTTCATCCCGACCGTCGCCAAGCGCGGCGCGGCCATCATCGAGGCGCGTGGCGCGTCCTCCGCCGCCTCCGCCGCCAACGCGGCCATCGACCACGTGTACACCTGGGTCAACGGCACGGCGGACGGCGACTGGGCCTCCATGGGCATCCCGTCGGACGGCTCCTACGGCGTCCCGGAGGGCCTCATCTCCTCCTTCCCGGTCACCACCAAGGACGGCTCGTACGAGATCGTCCAGGGCCTGGACATCAACGAGTTCTCCCGTGCCCGCATCGACGCGTCGGTGCAGGAGCTGGCGGAGGAGCGCGAGGCGGTCCGCGCGCTCGGCCTCATCTGAGTCCTGCCGGCCGGTCCCTGACCACTGCCGACTGTTCCTGATCCCCGGGTGGCTGCTCCAGCTGCCCGGGGATCAGCGCGTTCCGGGGTCCGTGACGAGTTCCGCCAGCTTCAGGTACGCCCGGGTGGTCGCCGGACGCAGTCGGCCGAGGCCGTCGAAGCCGGAGTTGCGCAGCGCCGGGTCGAACGGGACGCGGACGACGCGTTCGGCGTCCACGCCCAGGTGTCGCGGGAAGCCGGCGGGCAGCCGGCGGCTGGTGTTCCCCGGGCCGCCGACCACCACGACGACGTCCCTCATCAGGACCCGCGACCGGTCCGCGGGCAGTCCGCGGAGCATGCGTCTCGCGTCGGCGAGGGAGGCGTCGGACGCGGTGCAACACACAACCAGCTGGTCCGTCAGATCCAGGACCGCTTCGGCGGGTCGGCCCGAGCGCGCCGGCAGGCAGCTGGTGAGCACGAACGCGTAGTGGGGATCGGCGACCGTCAGCACCCGGGCGTACTCCTGCGCGTGTGCGGGATTGAGGTCGGCCCGGGCGCCGTACCCGGCGATCTCCAGACCGGAGTCCAGACGCGTGGTGAGGGCCCGGATCCCCGCGTACGGGGTGTCGGGCGGCAGCAGCGCGATGTCCCGCGTCGTGGCCGTCACCGGACCCCTCAGATAGATGTCCAGGGCCCGTTCGGTGGGCGGTCCGTCGAGGGCGAGGACGGGCGCGCCGCGCACGGTGGCCAGCAGGGAGCCGAGAACCACCGTCGTGACGGTCCGCCCGGTGCCCGCGTGGGCGCCGAGCACGGTCAGCCGCCTGCCCTGGTCCAGCGGGACCCGCAGCCGCTCCAGGATCGCCTCGCTGTCCCGGCGGGCGGCGCCGAAGCGGGGCAGCCGCAGCGGGCTCACCGTCTCGGCCCGCACGGTCCCGGCGGGCGGCGGGCGCAGCGGCACCCGGGGGGCGAGGCGGATCGGCACCCGGGACGGCGAGGAGTCCCGCACCGCGCGCGCCAGGCTGATGTACCGGGCGAGGACGTCCGCGATCTCACCCGCCGCCGGGCGCGTGGCGGGGATCGGGTCGAAGCAGCGCAGGACCAGCAGGCGCAGGCTCTCCCAGCCGTCGCCCTGCCACAGGTGCATGCCGTCCGGCAGGCCCGGGGTGTTCACCCCGACCCTGCTGCTGATCAGCTGGAGCAACTCGCCCAGCGAGCGCATGTTGTCCTTGACGGTGGGGGCCGAGCCGGTGCCCTCGTAGCGACCGTCCACCACGCAGTCCGACAGGTTGCCGAGCACCACCGTGCGCCGCAGCACGAACACCCCGTCGGCGCTCAGGTCGGAGAGCACGAGCCCGTTGAGATGGCACACGCTCAGCGCGCTCGACAGATGCCAGCCGACGAGGAGTCCGGTCAGCAGGTCGAAGGGGGCGCTGCCGTCCTCGGCGGCCACGGTCAGCAGTTCGGCGAGGCGTGGCGGCTGCTGTCGGAGGGAGCCCTCGTCGGCGATCGGGGCCATCGCCAGCCACGGGGGGCTGTCGTCCAGACCGGTGCCGAGGAGCTTGGGGGCGTACTGGCCGCCCAGCCGTTCGAGTACCCGGGCCTCCACCTCGATCAACCGCGCGTTGGCGGCCGGCAGATCGGGCCGGGGGGTGCGTATCACGGCCCAGCGCTGGTGCTCGGCGACACCCCAGTACGCCATCGTGCGGCGTCCGCGCCGCCGCCCTTGCAGCTCGTACGGGCCGATGCGCCGGGGATCGGTGTCCGTCAACTGCCCCCAGTCGTCGCTCAGGTCGGACGGCTGCGCGGGCCGGGACGGTCCCGTCCCGCGGTCACGCCGTACGGTCGACACCCCGAGCCGGGCCAGCAGCCGCCGCTCCACCGAGGTGAACGGCCGCTGGGAGCGCGGGAGTTCGGCCGAGCCGTCCGGATGTGCCAGCCAGGCGGGGAAGTCCGGCGAGTTGCCCGCCAGTTGCTCCAGGCGCCGTCCGATGCTGCGGCTGGTGCCGAGGAGTTCGGCCTGCGGAACGGCGTCCAGCAGCACCGCCTTCGACTCCTCGGTGAAGTCGAAGACCAGGTGCTTGGCGGGCAGCGGTCCGGGCACGGGGGCCGGCGCGGGCCGGACCAGCCCGCCCAGGAACACCTCCGCGAGGTGCGAGGTCGTCGCCGGCCACGGCACCGCCGACTGCACCAGACGCATCACCGGCACCGACAGCGGCGAGACCGCCGCCAGATGCGCCGCCAGCCGGTACGCCTCCGGGGTGGCCGCGTCCCGGAAGTGCTGGGCGCTCTGCAGATCACGGGCGGCGGTCACGGCCGCGTGCCGGGTCGGCCGGGACAGGAGCGGCAGTTCCACGGTGGTGCCGGGCGAGGCGAGCAGCCGCGCCCAGTCGCCGAGCGCCCGGGCCGAGGGCTCCAGGACCGGTACCGGTACGTCGGCGAAGCGGGCCAGATCGGGTGGCAGCACCGGATCGGTGATCCGCCAGGACGTGTTGGCGCCGCCGATGCGCCGGGTCGTCGCCTGCCAGCGCTCGGCGTGGATGCCGGACGCCTCCCACATCTCCGGCGGCAGGGTGTGCAGCAGCGCCACCGGGCCGCGGGCCGCCCACGAGTGCAGCAGCGCGTACAGGGCCCCGTGCCGCCAGGCCCGGCCCATGCCGTCACTGACCACGAGCACCAGGGTGCGGCCCGTGGGGTCGTTGACGGTGGTTGTGGGCACGGGCGTGCTGTCCGGCTGGAAGGGGCGCACGTGCAGCCGGGGTTCGCCCGCGGAGCGGGTGTCCAGGCCGAGGACGCGGGTGGTGGCGAAGGCGCCCAGGCGCTCGAGGAGGACGCGCAGTTCGGCGCCGAGCCGGTGCCACAGCAGCATCGACAGGCCGTCGTCGACGAGCAGGACGAGATGCAGCCAGCGTTCCTGCACCGGCCGCAGCACCACGTCCGGGAGCCGGGTCTCGGCGAGTTCCACGGCCGTGCGCTCCTCGTCGATCTCGCGCCGCCGCCGACTGGCCTGCCGGCGCCGCAACGGCCTGAGCGCGCGGCCCAGCCCGAGCTCGTCGGTGAGGGCCTTGCCCTCCGGTACGCGGACCGGCATCGCCGACCGCGGCTCGGTCTGCCGGACGGGCCGCAGTTCGGGCGGGGCGGGGGCCGGCGGGCGGCGGGCCGACGCGTACAGGGAGGACGAGGTGAGGTCGGGCAGGTCCTCGCCCCGTGGTGGCGGCGCCGACCGCGGCGGGGTCTCACCACCCGCCGGGGCGCTCGGCGGTGGGGGCGGCGGCTCCTCGGCCGGGCGGAGCCCCCGGCCCAGCGGCGCGTCGGGGCCGGCCGGCAGCCGGCGGGCGAGCCAGAGCACGTCGAGGACCTGTTCCGCGTCCAGGTCGTGGCCGCAGGCCCGCAGGACCCGCAGCGCCTCGGCGAGCCCGCTGCCCCCGGACATCTCACATCGACCCGGTGAGCTGGTGCAGCACGGCGTCGAGCAGGCCCTCCGCGTCGAGGTCGACCCCGCCCGCGCGCAGGAATACGGCGTTGAGCAGCTGGTCGGTGGCCAGCTCACCCGGCACGCGCCGCCGCAGGAACGCCTCCAGCAGGTCGTCGGCCGCCCGCAGCGCGTCCTGCCCGAGATGCGCGGCGACGATCCTGCGCAGCCGCTCCTCGTCGGGCACCGGCAGGTCCAGGCGGATGCAGCGGCGCAGGAAGGCGGGCGGGAAGTCGCGCTCGCCGTTGCTGGTGATGACGACGACGGGGAACTCGGCGCACTGGACGCGGCCCTGGTGCACCCGGACCGTGCCGCGATGGTCGGCGGTCTGCACCTCGATGTCGGTGACGTCCTCGGGGAGCCGGGTCAGCTCGGGGATCTCGAAGACCCCCTCCTCGAAGACGGTGAGCAGGTCGTTGGGCAGGTCGACGTCGCCCTTGTCCATCTCGTCGATGAGCAGGGCGCGCGGCACCTGCGACGGCACCAGGGCGGTGCCGAGCGGGCCGAGCCGGACGAACGTGCCGATGGACGGCTCGCGTTCGCCCCGGTCGCGACTGAGGGTCGTCTCGCGCAGCCGTCCGATCGCGTCGTACTGGTACAGCGCCTCCTTCACGGTGGAACGGCTGTTGATGGGCCAGCGCAGCAGCTCGCCCAGCCGCAGCTCGTGCGCGACGGCCCGCGCCAGGGAGGACTTGCCGGTGCCGGCCGGTCCGGTGACCAGAAGCGGGCGGCGCAGGTGCAGCGCGGCGTTGACGACGTCCGCGTGCTTCGGCTCGATGAGGTACGGCAGCTCCTGGCGGCCGGCCCCGGTGGGCCCGAAGCGGCGCCACGGCGGGGCCGCGGGCAGGGCGACGGCACGGGGCACGCCGTCGCCGCGGAACAGACGCCAGTCCGCTTCGGCGGCGGAAGTCATGTGCTCTCCTGGGGTTCGGTCAGGTGCAGCCGGGGCACGGTGCGGTCGGCGTCGGCCCAGGCCAGGACGGGCCGACCGGGATACTCCAGCGGGCGGGCCAGAGTGTTGGCGCGATAGGAGCGCACCCCGTCGGGCAGCTCACGGGTGGCCACCTCCGCCAGGCGCTCCACCACATGGCCGTCGGCGTCCCGGTCGCGGTCCCACACGACGACCGGGACGCCCACCGCGAGGCAGATCTGCACGACGCGGTCCCGCAGGGCCGGGTCGGCGGCGACGGAGACACGGACCGTGTCGAGACGGCCCATCAGTTCGTAGTAGATCTTGTTCGGATCGAGCGTGGCGTCCGAGACGACCAGCGTCGTGCCGGAGTCGAGCCGGCTCCAGCGGCGCCGCCAGTCGGGGAGAAAACGCTCATGTCGGCGCAGAAGTTCCGGACAGTGCACGACCAGCGGGAACTCGACGCCGAGGACGCCGGGCACGATCTGGTCCGGGGTGTGCCCCTCCCACTCGTCGATGGGCAGGTTGAGACCGGTCCGGTCCACCAGCACCTCCACCAGCGGGCGTTGCCCGTCCACCGCGGACGGTCCCAGGCTCTCCACGACCCGCAGCAGCTCGCGGGCCGCCCCGGACGCCGAGTACGACACGGACGTGTCCGTGGACACCTGGCGCGGACCCGCCCCTTCGTCGCACCAGATCCGCAGCCGGTGACGGCCTGGCTCGGCCCCGCTTACCTGTACCAGGACACGGGTGCGGAGGGAGCGGCCGCGCAGCACCCGGCCCCACTCCTGGGCGTCCGAGCGCCGCTCGCCCATCGCGGAGCGCGGGATGCCGAGCCGGGCGGCCACCCCGTCCGACCACAGGCGCACGCCCGCCCGCTGCGCCCCGCAGAGCTCGCCGAAGTACTCCATCGCGCGCAGCAGCGCCGGGACCCGGGGTTCGCCGTCCTCGGCGCGGCCGTCACCGGGCAGGGTCTCCAGGTGGTCGATCAGCGCGTCCAGGGTCCCGCCGCCCGGGAACGCGGCCGCCAGGGGCAGCGCGGCGCGCACCGCCTCGGCGAACCGGCCCACTACCTCGTGGTCGAGGCGGCGCAGCAACTCGTGCAGCCCGTGCAGCTCCCGCGTGGAGAGCAGCCGCGGTACACGGGAGAGCCGGCCCGCCGCCTGGATGCGCTCGACGGCCTCGGGATCGCGGCGGTCACGGCGCAGCAGACCGATCAGGGCGGGCAGCGCCCGCGGCCGGGTCAGGAGGAAGGAGACGAACTCCTCGACCGTGGGCGGGGTGACCTCGCTGCCGGGCGGCACACCGCACTCCCAGGCCAGCCGGCGGGCGATGCCGCCGCGCTCGCTCGCCGTGGGCAGGGCGCTGTCGATCTCCTGCATGAGCACCACGAACGCCGGATCGTCGAGGCCGACGTGCGCCGGCTCCGCGCTCTCCAGGGCCCCCACGGCCCGCAGTTCGGCCTGGACGGTCCGCCAGGAGAAGCCCCAGCTGCGGCGGATCAGGTCCTGGGGGTTGAAGGGCCGGGGCTGCCCTGTGGTGTCGACGGGCGGTACGAAGTAGTGGGCGACGAGCAGGCCGACGACCGCCTCGTCGTGCAGCGACCACAGCGGTCCGCCGCTGAAACCGCGGCTGACCGCCATGCCGGTGGCCTCGCCGTCGAGATAGGCGACGGGCCCACGGTCGGTCTTGACCTTCAGGTCGGCGAACGTGTCCTCGCGGCCGCTGCAGTGCCAGGCGCGCACCGTCTGACCGGCCCGCAGAGCGGCCCGGTGGGCCGGTGCGGGGGCGCGGCCGGGCGGTGCGTCGACCCGCAGCACGGCGAGGTCGCCGCACCACACGTCGGCGCCCACGGGCACCGGGCCGCCGTCGTGGGCGCGCGGCGGAATCCAGTGCGTGACCCGGGCACGGCAGTGCTCCGCGGCGCTCCACTCCCCCCTGAGGACGACATGCAGCTCCTCGGGGCCCGGCGGCCGGGTCTCGAACAGGGATCTGCCGAGGGCGTCGTTCACGACATGGGCGCAGGTGAGCACGAGGTCGTCACCGAGCGGGAGTCCGGCCCCCGACCAGGTGCCGCTGCCCGCTCCGCCTACGGACACCAGGGCCGGTTCCGCACCGTCCCCGTGCCCGTGCCCTTGCCCTGGCATCCCCCCGAACCAGCCCATGGCTCACTCCGCGCCGGGCGCCGGTTTCCAGGAGGCGGTGACGGTCAGATGTGCCTGCCCGCTCCCGCCCACGATCCCGAGCTTCAGGTCCTGGCCGATCTGGACGCCGAACGTGACGCTCAGCTCGGCCGGCGGGTCCGGCACGGCCGACACGACGTCGTGCACCTCCTGCAGCAGCGGCCCGAGCGGCTTGAGCGCGGCCTTCAGCGCCCCCGCCGCGAAACTGGCGACGGCGGCGCCGCCGGTGGCCACGGGGACGGCCCTGCCCATGCCCTCGGGGAGATCGTCACCGCCCACCGGGACGCGGGCCATGGCCGCGGGCGTCGACGTGAGGACGAATCTGACGGGCGTCCCGTCGTCCAACTCTGCCTCTGCGCTTATCGGTTCGGCCACGCCGACATTGTGATCGACGAGACGAAAACGGACCAGACCCCCGCATCGAACAGGAGCGCTCCGCGCTCCGGGGCTTTACTGTCCCGCACGGGGACGAGGGCGGGGACGCCTTCGGCGACTTCGAGGCACTCGCCACCGGTGGTGTTGCTGTAACTGGACTTGCGCCATGTGGCGGTGCTCAGATCGATGGCTCGCACGGCACTTCCTCCAACATCCGCGTGATGAACTTCCGCGACTCGACCGGGGACAGCGCCAGGTCGCGCACCGCATCGTAGGCACGTTGCAGCTGCTCAACCGACCTGTTTTCCTCGACCAGTTCACCGCGTACATCGTTCTCGCTGTAGGCCACGGTACGGGCGTCCGGCAATCGAAGGAACATCATGGCGCTGTTCATCAGGCCGTGCGGACCAGCGCTGAACGGCAGGACATGGACGGTGATGTTCGGACGCTCCGAGACGTCGGCCAGGTGCTCCAGCTGTTCCCGCCACTCCTGCCGATCGTGCAGCTGCGTACGGAGCACCGCCTCCGAGAGGACGGCGCGGAACTGCGGTGCCTCCTTCCCTTCGAGCAGCTTCCGTCGCCCCATGCGGGCTTCAACCTGCTGGTTGAGTTCTGCGTCCCGGAGGCCGCCCGCCGCGAGCGCCTCCCGCGCGTACCCGGGTGTCTGGAGCAAACCGGGCGGCGCGCTCACGGCGTAGTGCCACAGACTCACCGCGTCCGCCTCCAGCACCATGTACCGCCGGTACTGCTCGCGGAACTGGCTCGGATCCGCCAGCGCCAGTTCCCACAGGGTCAGCAGCAACCCCGGCGTCCCGTAGTGCTGGTCCAGCGCCTCGACGATCTCGGGGCTGCCCAGTGACTCCCCGCTCTCCATCTTGCCGAACGTGGACGGATCCCAGCCCAGCCGCTCGCCGACCTGGCGCAGGCTCTCGCCGCGCGCGCCGCGCAGCAGCCGCAGCTCCTCGGCGAACCGGCGGCGCGGTTCCTGGCTCCGTCCGGTGACCACTCGTCGCGATGGCATCGCACGCTCCTCGGTGTAACCCCTTGAACACGCAGAGTAATTCAACGCCGTTCCGGGGTCAGGCGATTCGCGGGTGCCGCGGGGACCGTCTCGTCGGCAGTCGTCCCCCGGTCGCGCAGGCCGGTCACGACCACGGCGGTCGCCGCCAGGACCAGTACCGCGACCGTGCGCAGCGCCGGGCCCATGCCGCCCGTGAAGCCGGTGTGGCCGGCCAGGACCGTGCCGGTGACCGCGACGCCCAGGGCCGCGCCGATCTCCCGGGCCGAGGTGCCGAGGCCGGAGCCGAGGCCCGCCTGGTGGTGGGGGAGGGAGGCGACGACGCCCAGGGTGAGGGCGGGCATCGCCAGTCCCGTGCCCGCCGAGATGACCAGCAGCCAGCAGGCGTACAGCGCGTAGGGCGTGCCGGCGTCGGCGGTGGACGCGCCGAGCAGGCCCAGGCCGATCAGGGCGAGCCCGGTGCCGATGACCGGGCGCGGGTGCGCCGACCAGCGGGCGGCCAGCTTCGGGACGAGGGCCATGCCCGTGATCAGCGGGACGATCGCGACCCCGGTGACGGCGGGCCCGTAGCCCTTCACGTCCTGCAGGTACTGGGAGTTGACGAAGAACAGCGCGAACAGGCCGAAGAAGCCCGTCATCAGGCCGAGGCTGGTCGCGCGCAGGGCGGGGGAGCGGAACACGCGGGGGTCGAAGAGGGGGGTGCGAGAGCGCAGGGCCTGGACGGCGAAGGCGGCTATCAGGACGGCTCCGGCGCCGAACGAGCCCAGGATGCGCGGCGAGGTCCAGCCGTGGTCCGGTCCCTCGATGATGCCGAAGAGGACGGCGACCAGCCCGGCGGTGAGCAGCAGGGTGCCCAGCGGGTCGAGGTTGCTGTGCGGGGAGCGGTCGGTGCGCGGGGTGGTCAGTGCCACGGCGAGCGCCAGCAGCGCCGCCAGCGGGACCATCGCGCCGAACAGGGCCCGCCAGGTCAGGAACTGGCCGACCAGGCCGCCGCCCAGGTTGCCCGCCAGGCCGCCGAGGCCGATGGCGAGGGTCCAGGACGCCATCGCCTGGGCCCTGTGCCGGGGCCCGGCGAGGTGGACGAGGATCGACATCGTCGCCGGGGTGATGAGTGCCGCGCCCGCTCCCGAGATGCCTCGGCCCACGATGAGTACCGCCGGGTCGGGCGCGAACGCGCTGGTGGCGGCGCCCGCGGCGAACAGGCCGAGCCCGGCGAGCAGCGCGCCCTTGCGGCCGTGGCGGTCGCCGAGCGCACCGGCCGGGATGAGCAGACCGGCGAACGCGATGACATAGGCGTCGACGGTCCACAGGATCTCGGTGTGCGAGGGGTGCAGGGAGGACGAACCCAGTTGCGGGATCAGGAGGTTGATCGCGGCGACCATGCTCTGCGCGACCAGCACACAGGCGCACAGCGTGAGGAGGGTGGACCGTTTCAGGGCGTGCGAGGGCACGGCTCCTCCAGGGGAGCTCGGTGAAGTGGGAGGCCCGGCCGGGGCCCTTTCACCGTAGGCTCGCCCCTGACCTGCTTTCCAGTGCAACCTTTGCAAGGGACGAATGCGTGTGACGCAATCCGTGAGCGCGGCGCCGGGTGGAGCCGTGGGCGGCCCCGCGGGCGCCCCCGTGGGCATCGACCTGAATCTGCTGGTCGCGCTGGACGTGCTGCTGGAGGAGCAGAGCGTGCAGGGCGCGGCCCGGCGCCTGCACCTGTCCGAGCCGGCCATGAGCCGCACCCTCGGCCGGATCCGCAAGGCGCTCGGCGATCCGGTCCTGGTGCGGGCCGGGCGGCGGATGGTGCCGACGCCCCGCGCCCTCGCGGTGCGGGCCGAGGTGAGCGCGGTCGTGGAGCGGGCGCGAGCGCTGTTCGCGCCGGTCGAGGGCACCGACCTCAGGACGGTGGTGCGCTCCTTCACGATCCTCGGCCACGACGCCATCGCGGCCGCCCACGGCCCGGCCCTCTACGCCCGCATCGCCGCCGAGGCGCCCGGTATCCGGCTCCGCTTCCTGAGCGAGAGTCACATCGACGCGCCGTTCCTGCGCGAGGGCACCGCCGACCTGGAGGTGGGCGTCCTCGACACGGCGGCCCCCGAGGTGCACCGCGAACCGCTCTTCGAGGACCGCATGATGGGCGTCGCCCGGGCCGGGCATCCGCTGCTGGAGGGCGAGTTGACGCCCGAGCGGTATGCGCGCGAGGCCGACCACATCCTGGTGTCCCGGCGTGGCAGGCTGCGCGGGCCCGTCGACGCCGCGCTCGCCGAACTGGGCCTGGAGCGGCGGGTGGTGGGAACCGTCGGTTCCCTGCCCTCCTCCCTGTTCGTCATCCGCGACACCGATCTGGTGGGCCTCAACACCGCCTGGGGGCTGCCGCTGGCGGAGAGCCTCGGCCTGGTCTCCTTCGAGGTGCCGTTGCCCCTGCCCCCGCTGCGGCTGGGCATGGCCTGGCATCCGCGCCACGACGCCGACCCGGCGCACGCCTGGCTGCGGGGCGCGGTGCGGGACCTGGTGGCCCAGTGGTCAGCCGGCGGCCGTTGACGTCGCGAGCCGCTTCTCGAACCAGTGGTCGGCGTAGACGTGATCGCCGTACGCGGGGATCTCGCGGTACCCGCACGCCCGGTACATCGCCCGTGCCTCGGTGAGCGACGCGTTCGTGTCCAGGCGCAGCAGGTCGAGGCCGCGCTCGGCAGCCGCGCCCTCCAGGTGTTCGAGGAGCCGCCGGGCCAGGCCGAGGCGGCGGGCGTCCGGGTGCACCCAGACGTGCTTGAGCTCGCCGACGCCGGGTTCCAGGGTGCGCAGCCCTCCGCAGCCCACCGCCCGTCCCTCCTCGTACGCCACGAAGAAGGCGCCCCTCGCGCCGGAGACCTCCTGCGGGCCGACCAGGTCGGACGCCGTGAAGCTGCCGAAGCGGGCGGTGAGGTCGGCGGCGTAGGCCTCCAGGCAGGCGCGGGCGTCCGGCGCGGCGCCGTCGACCGGCTCGACGGTGATGCCCGCCAGGCGCAGCAGGCGGCGCGCGGTGGCCATCGCCTCGGTCAGTTCCGCGCGCTGTCGCGCGTCGAGTCCGGTCAGCAGCTCCGCCGTGCGCACGTCGGCCCGGCGGTTCTGTTCCTTGAGCTCGACGTGTCCGGCCGGGGTCAGCTCGACCATCCGCAGCCGGTTGTCGTCGGGGTGCACGCTGATCCGGACCATGCCCTGCGCCTCCAGGGCCTTCGCCATCCGGCTCAGATACCCGGCGTCCAGGCCGATTCGGCCGCGCAGCGCGCGCAGGGACACGCCGGCCTCCGCGTCGGCGATCTCGAACATCAGCCGGGCCTCGCCCAGGGGACGGTCCTGGCCGAGGTAGTGGTCGTCCAGGGCGCCGATACGGCGCGTGAAGTAGCGGTTGAAGCGGCGGAAGGCCGCCACCTGCTCCGCCCGCACCTGCACTGCCCGCACCTGCTCCGCCCGCACCTGCTCCGTCTGCACTGGCTCCATAGTTCTTTGACTTTAGTCAAAGGTTCTGGTCGCGTCCATGGTCCGTCCAGGCCGCCCATCCATGACCACGCGTACGGTTTGGCACTTTATGTCCATAACTTCAGTGATGCGGAGCACTTTCGGCCATGCATTGCGCATGCAATGGGAGGGTGGGGGCATGTGGACGCCGTCGCCGAGACCGACCCATAGGTGACGCAGGGGGACTGAACAGGAACGGAAGGCGACACCGATCATGGCCGACAGGACGGAACAGCCGGAAGGGCGAGACCACCGGACGATCCACGCGGGCGGAGAGTGGCTGGAAGCCGTCTCCGGAGCGACCCGCGAGATCCTCGACCCCGCGGACGGCCGCCCCTTCGCCGTGGTCGCGGAGGGCGACGAGAAGGACACCGACCTGGCGGTCGCGGCCGCCCGCACCGCCTTCGACGAGGGCGCCTGGCCGCACACCCCCGTCGCCGAACGCGCCGCCCTGCTGTACCGCGTCGCCGATCTTCTCGTGCGCGATCGCGAACGGCTCGGCCTGCTGGAGAGCCGGGACGCGGGCAAGACGCTCGAGGAAGGACGCGTCGACATCGACTGCGTCGCCGACGCCTTCCGCTACTTCGCCGGACTCGTCGCCGCCGAGTCCCAGGGCCGGGTGGTGGACGCGGGCTCGCCCGACATCCACAGCGTCGTCGTACACGAGCCGGTCGGCGTGTGCGCGCTCATCACCCCATGGAACTACCCGCTCCTCCAGGCGAGTTGGAAGATCGCCCCGGCGCTCGCCGCGGGCAACACGTTCGTCGTCAAGCCGAGCGAGATCACCCCGATGACGACGATCGCGCTCATCGACCTGCTCCTCGAGGCCGGGCTGCCCGCCGGGGTCGCCGGCATCGTCACCGGGCCCGGGCACACGGTCGGCGCGCGGCTCGCCGAACACCCCGACGTCGACCTCGTCTCCTTCACCGGCGGCCTGGTCAGCGGCACGAAGGTCGCGCAGGCGGCCGCGCCGACCGTCAAGAAGGTCGCCCTCGAACTCGGCGGCAAGAACCCCAACGTGGTCTTCGCCGACGCCTGCGCCACCGACGAGAGCTTCGACACCGCCGTCGACCAGGCCCTCAACGCCGCCTTCATCCACAGCGGCCAGGTGTGCTCGGCGGGCTCCCGGCTCATCGTCGAGGAGGCGGTCCGGGACCGCTTCGTCGCCGAACTCGCCCGCAGGGCCGAGCGGATCCGGCTCGGCCGCGGCACCGAGGACGGCGTCGAGTGCGGTCCGCTCGTCTCCGAGCAGCAGCGCGCCAAGACCGAGGCGTACGTCGCCTCCGCGCTCGCGGAGGGCGCGGTGCTGCGGTCCGGCGGCCGGCGTCCGGAACCCGCCCCGCAGCGGCCGGAGTCCGGCTACTTCTACGAGCCCACCGTCCTCGACCGCTGCCACCGCGAGATGAAGGTCGTGCGGGAGGAGGTCTTCGGACCGGTCCTCACCGTCGAGACCTTCCGCACCGAGGACGAGGCCGTCGCGCTCGCCAACGACACCGAGTACGGCCTCGCGGGCGCCGTCTGGACCGCCGACGCGGGCCGGGCCCGCCGGGTCGCCGGCCGGCTGCGGCACGGCACCGTCTGGATCAACGACTTCCACCCCTATCTGCCGCAGGCGGAGTGGGGCGGCTTCGGGAAGAGCGGAGTGGGCCGCGAACTCGGCCCCGCCGGGCTCGCCGAGTACCGCGAGTCCAAGCACATCTACCAGAACCTCGCGCCGCGTCCCGTCCGCTGGTTCGCCGGCTGACCCCCCGCCCGCCCCGAGCCTGTTCGAAGACTTCGCACGCCCCTGGAGTACCCCCCATGCCAGAGAACGCACATGTCTACGACTACGTGGTCATCGGAGGCGGAACCGCCGGTTCCGTCATCGCCTCCCGGCTGACCGAGAACCCGGATACCACGGTCGCCGTCATCGAGGGCGGCCCCAGCGACGTCGGCCGCGACGACGTCCTCACCCTGCGCCGCTGGATGGGCCTGCTCGGTGGCGAGCTCGACTACGACTACCCGACCACCGAGCAGCCGCGCGGCAACTCCCACATCCGGCACAGCCGCGCCCGCGTCCTCGGCGGCTGCTCCTCCCACAACACGCTCATCGCCTTCAAGCCGCTGCCGTCCGACTTCGACGAGTGGGAGGCGGCCGGCGCCGAGGGCTGGGGCGCGGTCCCGATGGAGGCGTACTACGCGCGCCTGCTGAACAACATCGTCCCGGTCGACGAGAAGGACCGGAACGCCATCGCCCGTGACTTCGTCGACGCCGCCCAGCAGGCGACCGGAGTACCGCGGATCGAGGGCTTCAACCAGAAGCCCTTCGACGACGGCGTCGGCTTCTTCGACCTCGCCTACCACCCCGAGACCAACAAGCGGTCGAGCGCCTCGGTGGCCTATCTGCACCCGGTGATGGACGAGCGGCCCAATCTGACGATCCTGCTGGAGAGCTGGGCCCACCGGCTGGAGCTCGACGGCACCCGCGCCGAAGGCGTGCACGTCCGCACGAAGGACGGCGAGGAGATCCTCGTACGGGCCCGGCGCGAGGTCGTGCTGTGCGCGGGCGCTGTCGACTCGCCGCGCCTCCTGCTGCACTCCGGCATCGGCCCGAAGGCCGACCTGGACGCGCTCGGCATACCCGTCGTGCTCGACCTGCCCGGCGTCGGCGAGAACCTCCTCGACCACCCCGAGTCGGTGATCGTCTGGGAAACCCACGGGCCGATCCCGGAGAACTCCGCGATGGACTCCGACGCCGGTCTCTTCGTGCGCCGCGACCCCGAACACCCGGGCCCCGACCTGATGTTCCACTTCTACCAGGTCCCCTTCACGGACAACCCGGAACGCCTGGGCTACGAACGCCCGCCGTACGGCGTCTCGATGACCCCCAACATCCCCAAGCCGAAGTCCCGCGGCCGGCTCTACCTGGAGAGCGCGGACCCGGCCGTGAAGCCCGCCCTCGACTTCCGCTACTTCACCGACGAGGACGACCACGACGGCCGCACCCTCGTCGACGGGATCAGGATCGCCCGCGAGATCGCGAAGACCGAGCCGCTGGCCGGCTGGCTCAAGCGCGAGGTGGCGCCGGGCCCGGACATCACCGGCGACGAGGAACTGAGCGAGTACGCCCGCAAGGTCGCGCACACCGTCTACCACCCGGCGGGCACCTGCCGCATGGGAGCCGAGGACGACGAACTGGCCGTGGTGGACCCACGGTTGCGTATCCGGGGCCTGGAGGGCATCCGCATCGCGGACGCCTCCGTGTTCCCCACCATGACCGCCGTGAACCCCATGATCGGGGTGCTGATGGTCGGCGAGAAAGCCGTCGACCTGATCGGAGACGATGCGCGATGACGATCATGCCCGCCACCCGTAAGCCGCCCACCGAGGACACCGACGCCCCCGTCTTCTCGGTGGACGGCCTCTGGAAGGTCTTCGGACCCAAGTCCGAGAGCGTCCCGGCCGACCCCGAGCTCGCCGCGCTCCCGCCCGCCGAACTCCGCGCCCGTACCGGCTGCACCGCCGCCGTGCGGAACGTCTCCTTCGACGTGCGCAAGGGCGAGGTCTTCGTCGTCATGGGCCTGTCCGGCTCCGGCAAGTCCACCCTGGTGCGCTGTCTGACCCGGCTCATCGAACCGACGGCCGGCACCATCGTCGTCGACGGCGAGGACGTCCGCGCCATGGACCGCACCCGGCTGCGCGAACTGCGCCGGCACCGCGCCGCGATGGTCTTCCAGCACTTCGGCCTGCTCCCGCACCGCACGGTCCTCGACAACGTGGCCTACGGCCTGGAGATCCAGGGCCTGGGCCGCGCCGAGCGACGCGCCCGCGCCAAGGAGGTCGTCGACAAGGTCGGCCTGGACGGCATGGAACAGCGCAGGCCCGCCCAGCTCTCCGGCGGCCAGCGGCAACGCGTCGGCCTGGCCCGCGCGTTGGCCGTCGACCCGGAGGTGCTCCTCTTCGACGAGCCCTTCAGCGCCCTCGACCCGCTCATCCGGCGCGACATGCAGGAGGAGGTCGTCCGGCTGCACCGCGAGGAGGGCCGCACGATGGTCTTCATCACCCACGACCTCAGCGAGGCGCTCAAGCTGGGCGACCGGATCGCCCTGATGCGCGACGGCGAGGTCGTGCAGCTGGGCACGCCCGAGGAGATCGTGGGCTCCCCGGCCGACGACTACGTCCGCGAGTTCGTCCGTGACGTGCCGCGCGAGCAGGTCCTGACGGTGCGTACCGCCATGCGGCCCGCGTCCCTGGAGGAGGCGGGCACCGGCCCGGCCCTCTCCCCGGACGCCACGGTGTCCCAGGCGATCGAGGCGGTCGCCCGGGCGGGCGTCCCGGTACGGGTCATGGACTCGGCCCGCTGCCTGGGCGTCGTCGACCACGAGGGACTGCTCGGCGTGGTGGCCGGCACGGGCCCCGCAGCCGTCCCGGCCGGACGGGAGCCCGGATCCGTCGCGGTCGGAACGGAGCCCCGTAAGGAGGCGGTCTGATGGCCACGCTGACCACACCCGCCCCCCGGGTCGCCCTCCCGGGCGTCCTCAAACACCAGGCCGTCCGCAAGCTCCTGATACTCGCGCTCGCGGCCGCGATCCTCGTCCCCCTGGCCAACGCCCGGTGGTCCAGCGGCACCTGGCCGCACGCGCTCACCGTCGACCTCACCGAGCCGCTCACCGGTGCCAGCGACTGGATCGTCGACAACCGCGACAGCAACCCCCTCTTCCTCTACTTCTTCGGCTACCTCAGCAACGGCGTGGTCCTCTCGGTGCGCGCCGTGTACCTGGTGCTGCTCGGCGCGGGCTGGGCCGGGGTCACCGCGGCGGCCGCGCTGGTCGCCTGGCGGGTGGCCGGGGTACGGCTCGCGCTCGGCACGGCGGCCGCGTTCCTGGCCTGCGGCCTGCTCGGCATGTGGGTGCCGACCATGCAGACACTGGCCCTGATGATCGTCGCCGTCCTCGTGTCCGTCGTCGTGGGCGTGGTGCTCGGCCTGGCCGGCGGTCTCTCCGAGCGCCTGGACCGCGGTCTGCGCCCGATCCTCGACACCATGCAGGTACTGCCCGCCTTCGCCTACCTGCTCCCGGTCGTGCTCGTCTTCGGCATCGGCGTCCCGGCGGCCGTCCTGGCCACCGTCGTCTACGCCGCCCCGCCCATGGCCCGGCTCACCGCGCTCGGACTGCGCGGCGCCGACAAGGAGGTCCTGGAAGCGGTGGAGTCGCTGGGCGCGACCGCCCGGCAACGCCTGCTGACCGCCCGGATCCCGCTGGCCCGCAAGGAACTCCTCCTCGGCCTCAACCAGACGATCATGATGGCGCTGGGCATGGCGGTCATCGCGTCGGTGATCGGCGCGGGCGGCCTCGGTGACCGCGTCTACCAGGCGCTGGCCTCGGTCGACGTGGGCGCGGCACTCGCCGCCGGTATCCCGATCGTGCTCCTCGCGGTCGTCCTGGACCGCGTCACGGCCGCCGCGGGTCGCGCCGGCGACGGCGAACCGGGCGGTCACCGGGCCGCCTGGCTCTACGCCGCTGCCGCTGCCGTGGCCGTGGCCCTCGTCGGGCGGGTGGCCGGCCGGCTCGACTGGCCCGACACCTGGACGGTGAGCATCGCCGCCCCGGTCAACGACGCCGTCGACTGGATGACCGACCACCTCTACTCCGGGGTGCCCGTGATCGGCGGCACCGCCGACTGGGCCGGCCACTTCACCACCTGGGTCCTCGACCCCGTACGGGCCGGCCTCCAGGGCCTGCCCTGGTGGGCCGTGCTGCTGCTGGTCGCCGCGATCGCCTGGCCGATCGGCACCTGGCGCACCGCGCTGACCGCCGTCCTCGCGCTGGCCGCGACCGGTGTGCTCGGCGTGTGGGAACCGTCCCTGGACACCCTCTCCCAGGTGCTGGCCGCCGTCGCCGTCACCCTCGTCCTCGGCTTCGCGACCGGCATCGCCGCCGCCCGCAGCGACCGCGTCGAACGGCTGCTGCGCCCGGTCCTGGACGTGTTCCAGACGATGCCGCAGTTCGTCTACCTGATCCCGGTCGTCGCCCTGTTCGGCGTCGGCCGCGCCCCCGCCGTCGCGGCGGCCGTCGTCTACGCGCTGCCCGCCGTCGTCCGCATCACCACCCAGGGCCTGCGCCAGGTCGACCCGGCGGCGATGGAATCCGCCCGGTCCCTCGGCGCGACCGGCTCGCAGCAGCTGCGCCAGGTCCAGCTCCCGCTCGCCCGGCCCGCGCTGCTGCTCGCCGTGAACCAGGGCGTGGTCCTCGTCCTCGCCGTCGTCATCATCGGCGGTCTGGTCGGCGGCGGCGCGCTCGGCTACGACGCCGTGTTCGGGCTCGCCCAGGGCGACCTCGCGACCGGCCTGGTGGCCGGCGCCGCGATCGTCTGCCTCGGCCTGATGCTCGACCGGGTGACCCAGCCGGCCGACCGCCGCGTGAAGAAGGGAGCGTGACATGCGACTTCGTACCACTGCCCTGACCGCCGGGGCGTCGGCGCTCCTGCTGCTCACCGGCTGCGGCGCCGCCGACATGACCAAGCAGGCCTCGCCCTTCGCCAACGCGCAGGGCGCCAGGACCGTGACCCTGTCCGTCCAGTCCTGGGTGGGCGCGCAGGCCAACGTGGCCGTCGCCCAGTACCTGCTGGAGCACAAGCTCGGCTACCGCGTCGACACCGTGCAGGTCGACGAGGTGCCCGCCTGGGACGCGCTCAGCCAGGGCCGGGTCGACGCGATCATGGAGGACTGGGGCCACCCCGACCAGGAGAAGCGCTACGTCGACGACAAGAAGACGATCGCGCGCGGCGGCGACCTCGGCGTCACCGGGCACATCGGCTGGTTCGTCCCGACGTACTTCGCCAAGGAGCACCCGGACGTCACGGACTGGAAGAACCTGAACAAGTACGCGTCCCGGTTCCGCACCGCCGAGAGCGGCGGCAAGGGCCAGCTCATGGACGGCTCCCCGTCCTACGTCACCAACGACAAGGCCCTGGTGCAGAACCTGAAGCTCGACTACCAGGTCGTCTTCGCCGGTTCCGAGGCCGCCCAGATCACCCAGATGAGGCAGTTCGCCAAGGAGAAGAAGCCCTTCCTCACCTACTGGTACGCCCCGCAGTGGCTCTTCAAGAAGGTCCCGATGACCGAGGTGAAGCTGCCCGCCTACAAGGAGGGCTGCGACGCGGAGCCGGACAAGGTCGCCTGCGCGTACCCGCACACCCCGCTCCAGAAGTACCTCAACGCGGACTTCTCGAAGGACGGCGGCAAGGCGGCCGCCTTCCTGAAGAAGTTCAAGTGGACGACGGAGGACCAGAACGAGGTGTCCCTGATGATCGCGGACCAGAAGCTCACTCCGGAGGCGGCCGCCAAGAAGTGGGTGGACAGCCACGCGTCGACGTGGAAGGCGTGGCTGTCCTGACGGTCACGGCCTCAGCTCGGTGACGAGATCCCGCAGGAGGATCTCCGCCCGCCGCTGGAGTCCCGGTCCGAACGTGACGCGGGTGGCCCCGAGTTCACCGAGTGCGGTGGGCGAGGGGCCCGCGCCGATCCGCGCGAACACGTTCAGCGGGCCCTGCGTCCCGGACCGCAGCAACGGCAGCAGACCTGCCGGGGCCTCGATCGGATAGACGCAGTCGGCGCCCGCCGCCACGTACGCCGCCGCCCGTCCGATGGCGTCGTCCGGGTCCCCGTCGCCGTACGCGAAGGTGTCGATCCGCGCGTTGACGAAGAGCCGGTCGCCCGCCGCCCGCCGCACCTCGGCCAGCCACTCGGCGTGCTCGCGCGGGTCCTTGAGGACGCCGTCGGCCGAGTCCTCCAGGTTGCAGCCGACGGCGCCCGTCTCCAGCAGCCGCTCCACCAGCTCCTTCGGCGCCAGCCCGTACCCGTCCTCGACGTCCGCCGACACCGGCACGTCCACCGCCCGTACGATCCGGGCGACCGCCGCGAACATCTCGTCGGCCGGGGTCCGCCCGTCCGCGTACCCGAGCGAGGCGGCGACGCCCGCGCTGGGCGTGGCGAGCGCCGGGAACCCGGCCTCGGCGAACACCCGGGCGCTGGCCGCGTCCCAGGGGCCGGGCAGTACCAGAGGGTCGCCCGGCAGCCGGCCGTGGTGCAGCCGGCGGAAGACGTCCACCTTGCTCACGGCGTCCACCTCGCTCATGGGGTGTAACCCCCGGGCGGGATACGGCGGGCGACCATCACCCGGTTCCAGCTGTTGATGGCGGTGATCAGCGCGATGAGGTGGGCGAGCCGCGGGGCGTCGAAGTGCCGGGCCGCCCGCTCGTACACCTCGTCGGGCACGAAGCTGTCCGTCAGCACGGTCACCGCCTCCGTGAGGGCCAGCGCGGCCCGCTCCCGCTCGTCGTAGACGTCCCCCGCCTCCTCCCACGCGGTCAGCAGATCGAGCTGCTTCTCGCTCACCCCGTGCTCGCGGGCGATCGTGAGGTGCATGTCGAGGCAGAACGCGCAGTGGTTGAGCTGCGAGGCGCGGATCACCACGAGCTCGGCGAGCGCGGGGTCGCCGAGACCCCGCTTCGCGGCCGCGCTCAGCGTGGACATGGCCCGGCCGACCTCGCGGTCGAGGAGGTTCGTACGGCTCATGCGTGCTGCCCCGGCCGGTAGTGGCCCGGCACCAGCCGGCAGGTCACGCCGAACCGGTTCCACGCGTTGATCACCGTGATCGCGGCGATCAGCTGCGCCAGCTCCGCCTCCTCGAAGTGCCCGGCGGCCCGCTCGTACACCTCGTCCGGCACGAAACCGTCCGTCAGCACGGTCACCGCCTCCGTGAGGGCCAGCGCCGCGAGTTCCCTCTCGGTGTAGAAGTGCGCCGACTCCTCCCACGCGCTGAGCTGGATGATCCGCTCGACGCTCTCGCCCGCCGCGAGCGCGTCCTTGCTGTGCATGTCGACGCAGAGTGCGCAGTGGTTGATCTGCGAGGCGCGGACCTTCACCAGCTCGACCAGCTTCGGGTCGAGGCCCTTGCGGGCGGCGGCGTCGAGCCGGAGCATGGCCTTGAGCACCTCGGGGGCGTGCGCGGACCAGTTCAGCCGGGGGGTGTGCTCGGGGGCGTAGGGAACCTGTTCGTCGGTGGTCGTGGGGTCTGCGTGCGTCGTCATGCCCTCGACCCTAGGAGCCGGGCAGCCCAGGAGTATGGTCCATTTCCATGGCAAGATCATGGGCCACTTTCGGCGTCGACCTGCATCTGGAACCGACCGGACCGCATCTGCGCCGGGGCCTGACCGACGCCCTGCGCGAGGCCGTCCGCAGCGGCCGGCTGCCCGCCGGCATCAGGCTCCCCTCCTCGCGCTCGCTCGCCGCCGACCTGGGCATCGCCCGCAACACGGTCGCCGACGCCTACGCCGACCTCGTCGCCGAGGGCTGGCTCACCGCCCGCCAGGGCTCGGGCACGCGGGTGGCCGAGGGGAGGACCGCCCCGGCCGCGGACGCGGTGCCCCCTCGCCCCGAGCGCCGCCGGCCCGCCTACGACCTGCGCCCCGGCACCCCCGATCTCGGGTCCTTCCCGCGCGCCGAATGGCTCAGGGCGGCCCGCCGCGCCCTCACCGCGGCCCCCTCCGACGCCCTCGGCTACGGCGACCCCCGCGGCCGGGTCGAACTGCGCACCGCCCTCGCCGGCTACCTCGCCCGCGCCCGCGGCGTGCGCGCCGACCCCGAACGCATCGTGGTCTGCGCCGGGTTCGCGCACGGCCTGAGACTGCTCACCACCGTCCTGCGGGCGCGCGGGGTGCGCACGATCGCCGTCGACTCGTACGGTCTGGACGAGCACTGGCGGCTGCTGGCGGCGGCCGGGCTGGCCATGACCGCGCTGCCCGTCGACGAACGCGGCACGGACCCGGGGCTGTTGACGGACCCGGGGCTGTCGAAGGGCGCGGGCGCGGTCCTGCTCACCCCCGCCCACCAGTTCCCGATGGGCGTGCCGCTGCACCACGACCGGCGGGCGGCCGTCCTGGACTGGGCGCGGCACACCGGCGGGCTGGTCCTGGAGGACGACTACGACGGCGAGTTCCGCTACGACCGCCAGCCCGTCGGCGCCCTCCAGGGCCTGGACCCCGACCACGTGGTGTACCTGGGCACCGCGAGCAAGTCACTGGCTCCCGGCCTGCGCCTGGGCTGGATGGCGCTGCCGCCGGACGTCGCGGAGGAGGTGCTGGCGGCCAAGGGCGGGGTGGACACCTCGGGGGTCCTTGACCAGTTGACGCTGGCGGAGTTCATCACGTCGGGCGCGTACGACCGTCATGTCCGGGCGGCGCGCACCCGCTACCGCAGGCGCCGTGACGCGCTGGTCGCGGCCCTGGCCGCGCACGCCCCCGCGATCCGCGTCACCGGTATCGCGGCGGGCCTGCACGCCGTACTGCGGCTGCCGCCCGGCACCGAGGAGACGGTGGTACGGGCGGCGGCCTACCAGGGCCTGGCGGTCGACGGCCTCACTCCCCGCCACCGCCACCCCGACGCGGTCACCGAGCCGCTCGACGCCCTGGTCGTCGGCTACGGGACCCCGCCGGACCACGCCTGGTCCGGCGCGCTGGACGCATTGTGCGCGGCGCTTCCTTTCGGTGAGAACGGCTCCGGAATTCCTTTTCCCGGATAAATTTTCCGATCGCAGGGGTTAGAGTCTCCCCATGACGAACAACAATTCCGTGTCCCGTGTGGCCCTCAAGAAGATAACCCCCGATGTTTCCGCCGCGATGGGATCCCTGCACGGCGCCGCCGTTTCCGCCGCCCAGGACGCCAAGGTCGAACCCGAGATCCTGGAACTGGTCAGGATCCGCGCCTCACAGCTCAACGGCTGCGCGTTCTGCCTCGACATGCACACCAAGGATGCCCGCGCCCAGGGCGAGGCCGAGCAGCGGATCTACGCGCTGAACGCCTGGCGGGAGACCCCCTTCTTCAACGCTCGGGAGCGCGCCGCACTGGCGTTGACCGAGGCGGTGACCCTGGTGCACGACGGGCAGGTGCCGGACGCGGTGTACGCCGAGGCCGCGGAGGTCTTCGACGAGGCCCAGGTGGCGGCGCTGATCTGGGCGGCCACGGTCATCAACGCGTACAACCGGATCGCCATCGCGACGCGCATGGTGCCGGGGGGCTATCAGCCGGCGAAGAGTTAATCCCCGGGAAAGCATTTCCGGACAATGCGAAATCGGGCATCGGCGGTATTCGCCGGTGCCCGTCTTTTTTCCGACCCTTGCCCGTCTTCTTCTGCTTCTTCTGCGGGTTCTATTTATCCGGAAGCGGCTCCGGCAATCGCTCCAGCCAGTCCCGCCATTCCGGCGCCCGTACCGCGGGCCCGGCCGTCATCGGCTCGCCGATCCAGCTCGTCACCGGTCGCAGCCCGTGCAGCGCGTTCACCGTCCACACCTCCCGGCCGTCCAGTTCGGCGAGGGTCCGCTCGCGATGGGCGACGGTGATCCCGGACCGTACGGCCCGCTCCCGGACGAGTCCCACGGTCACTCCGGGCAGGACGGGCAGCCGGGGCGGCGGCAGGCACAGGGTGTCGTCCTCCCACCACAGCACGCTCGCGGTGGCCGACTCCAGCACCGCCCCGGACGGACCGACCAGCACCCCTTCCTGCGCCCCTTCGTCGACCGCCCGCCCCCGCACCCGGGCCAGGACGTCCAGGTCCGGGCCCTTGCGGCGGGGCACGGTCCGTCGGTCCGGCTGGCCGACGGACCAGAGCCGCACCTCCGTGCCGAGCGGCGGGGCGGGCCGCAGCCTCAGTCGCAACTCCCGTGAGCCGGCGGTGAGTTCCACCCGGGGGAACCAGTCACCGGTGCGCGGCAGCGCCGCCGTCACGTCCTGCCAGAACTCGACGAGCCGGCGTGGATCCGGGCCGCCGCACTCCGCGCAGGCCCGCAGAAACCGCTCCCGGTGCCGGTCGTACCCGCGCACCCGGCCCTCGCGGACCAGCCACGAGTCCGCGACCAGCAGCGGCCCGTCCGCCGCGGACTCCGCGGCGACGGTCAGCCCACGGCCGGGCGTCCACGTCGACAGCCCCTCACCGACGGTCGGTCGTGCACCCACTCGGTCCTCCTCAGTACTTCCCGCCCGCCACCGCCGGCGCCCCGCCCCGGGGTCCGTACGGCGCGTGCTCCAGCCATGATCCGCACGAGGGCAGGACGGGCGCGAGGGCCGCCGCCGCGCGCTGTCTGAGCCGCACGGTCCGACGCCGTGGCCGCAGATGCTCCAGGGCCAGTCCGGCGGCCTCGCTGTTGAACAGCCCCGCGGCCCGCCGTACGTCCGCGAACGCGGCCACCGCCTCCGGCGTCCCGGCGGCCACGGCCCGCGCGGCCGCCGCCGCGTCGGCGATCCCGCTGTTCATGCCGCGCGCGCCGAACGGCGGGAACAGATGCGCGGCCTCGCCGACGAGCAGCACCCGCCCGTGCGGGTCGGTGAAGGAGGCCGCGACCTTGCGCAGGAAGCGGTACGTCGACACCCACAGGATCCGGTCGGCGTACCCCTCGCCCACCACCCCGGGCAGCCACTCCCGCACGGCGTCCTCGGTGCCGAAGGCCTCCTCCGGGTCGTCGTCGCGGCACTGGAGGTCCACCTGGAAGCCGCCGGTGAACGGCACCCGCATCACACTGCGGCCCCCGACGCCGGGATGCTCGTAATGGAAGACCCGCTCCAGCGGCAGTTCGGCGTCCGGCACGTCCGCCACGTCGACGACGACATGGAAACCCTCGCCGCGCACACCCTCCAGGGGGATGCCCAGCCCGCCCCGGACGGCCGAGCGTGCCCCGTCGGCGGCGACGACGTACCCGGCGCCCCACTCTCGTCCGCCCTCGCCGACGAGCGTGACACCCGACCCGGAGGTGCGGACGCCCGTGATCCGCGCGTCCCAGACGAAGTCCACCCCCGCCCGCACGCACGCGGCGCGCAGGAAGCGCTCGGTGTCGAGCTGGCGCAGACTCGTGAAGGGCGGCAGCCCGGACGGGGGCGGGAAGGTGCGCGCGTACACTTCGCGGCCCCGGTACAGGGTGCGCCGGGTGTGCCAGGTCCGGCCGTACTCCGTGATCTCGGCGGCCAGGCCCGGGGACATCCCGTCGAGCAGCCGCAGGGTCTCCCGGTGCACGAACAGGGCCCGGCTGCCCGGCCGTTCACGGTCCTCGGGGTCCGCCTCCAACAGCACGACCGGCAGCCCGTGCGCGCGCAGGGCCAGCGCGGCCGACAGGCCGACCGGACCCGCGCCCACCACGATCACGGGATTCACGCGCGCACGCTCGCTCGGGTCGGTGTCGGCTGTGTCAGCATCCGGGTGATCTCCACCCGCTTCACCTTCCAGGTCGCCGTCATCGGCAGCTCCTCGAACCGCCACTGGCGCGGCTCGGCCATCGCGGGCAGATCGGCGGTCGCCTCCCGCCAGCGCTCCGGGTCGAGCGGCTGCTCGCCCCGCACGCACACCACCGGCACCGGCTCACGGTCCGCGCCGGCCACGATCACGACCTCGCGGAGCTCCTCCAGCCGCTCCATGAGCGCGTCCTCGACCGCCAGATTGCTGTGCACGGCGTCGATCTGGTCGACCTCCCGGTCGATCAGATGCAGTGCGCCCAGGCGGCTCATGTATCCCATGTCGCCCATCTGCCACCAGCCGCCGTCGAGTTGACGCTCGTACTGCGCCGGCGCGCCGAGGTAGGTGAGGATGCGGCCCCTGGTGCGGGCCTCGATCCGCCCGGGAGTGCCGGGCGGGACCGGCCTGCCGTCGGGGTCCGCGACCCGGACCCGGGTGAAGCCGGGGATCCCGATCCCCACCCGCCGCCCGTCCGCCCGCTCCACGCTGCGCCGGGTGAACCACTGGAACGCGACGGGCCCGGTCTCGCTCTGCCCGTACAGCTGGATCAGCCACGGCGCACGGCGACGCGAGGCGCCCAGCAGCCGCCGTACGGTGCGCGGATGGATCGCGTCGAAGGTGGAGCCGTACGACTTCACCCGGGACAGCGGAGCGCCGGGCGCGTCGGCCAACTCCTCCCACAGCACGAAGGTGTTGGGGTGGGTCTCGACGATGCCGGGGCGGTGCCGGGCCAGCAGCGGTCCCACGCTCGCCGGCTCCGGGTCGGTGATCAGCACCAGCGGGCTGCCGAAGTGCAGCAGGACGCCCAGCAGGTGGTAGAAGCGCGAGTGCACGAACGACATGTGCAGCGCGGCGGTCTCGCCCCGGGTGGGCCAGCCCATCGCCTTCTGCGGCACCAGCCGGTTCCACATGGTGTTCGGGCAGTGCACGGCCAGCTTGGGGACGCCGGTCGTGCCCGAGCTGTGGGTGATCAGGGCGGGTTCACGCGGGTGCAGCCGTACGGGAGCGGGCGGCTCGGCGCCGGCGTACTTCGCCAGCGGTTCGGCGCCCGGCGCGTCGTCGACGGCGAGGACCCGGCGAACCTGCGAGGCGATACCGGCGTCCTTCAGCGGCCCGTCCAGCTTGGCCCGGTCGGTGATCAGCCAGGGCTGCCGCAGCCGTGCGAGCAGCTGCCCGACGACCGGGCCGGCCAGACCGGGGGAGAGGAGCACGGGGACCGCGCCGATCCGGGAGACCGCGCAGGTCAGCAGCACGATGTCGACGTTGTCCGTCTTGTGTACGACCACCTGTTCCGAGGGCCGCACCCCGGCCGCCCACAGCCGGCCCGACAACTCCTCGACCACATCGGCCAGTTTCCGGTAGTCGAGGTCGACCCCGAGGGAGGGGTGGGTGTCCAGCGGCCGGTCCAGCGTGACGAACACGGCTCCGTGCCGGTCGGCAGCCCGCCGGAACAACGGACCCAGGTAGAACCCGCGGTCGGCGAGCAGGAGTTGCTGCGACATATGGCTGTTCCTCTCAGACACGGACGGGGACGGGGAGACGGACGCGGTCACCACGCCCCCTGGCGCACCAGGTGCCGACGGAGCTTGCCGGTGGGAGTACGGGGCAGCGACGCGACGAAGCTGACACCTCGTGGCACCTTGAACGCGGCGAGCCGCTCCCGCGCGAGCTCGACGAGCTCGGCCTCCAGCCGGGTGAGCCGGCTGGGGCTGGTGGGGCCGGTGGGGCCAGGGGCTCCGGGAGGTCTGGACGGGCCGGGTGAGCCGGGTGGGCCGGGTGGGCCGGGTGGGTCCGGGGGAGCGGCCAGGGTGGTCGGAGCTGTCGGAACTGTCGGAGCTGTCGGAGCGGTCGGGGTGATGGGGGTGATGGGGGTGGCCGGGACGACGAAGGCGCGCAGGCGGGTGCGGCCCTGCCCGTCCGGGATGGCGGCGACGGCGACCTCGCGGACCGCCGGGTGGGTGCGCAGGACGGCCTCCACTTCCAGCGGGGAGACGGTGATCCCGCCGACCATCTCCATGTCGTCGGTGCGGCCCAGGTGCCGGTAGGTGCCGTCCGGTTCGCGACGCGCCCGGTCGTGGGTGGCCAGCCAGCCGCCGACCAGCGTGCGCCGCGTCTCCTCGGGCCGGTTCAGGTACCCGGGGGTCACGGTCGGCCCGCGCACCCACAGCTCCCCTTCCGCACCGTCCGGCACCGGCCGCCCGGCGCGGTCACGCAGCTCCACCTCGAACCCCGGCACGGGACGCCCGACGGTGCCCGGACGGTCGTGGCCGAGACTGTTGGCGCAGAAGGCGTGACCGGCCTCGGTCGAACCGATCTGCTCCAGCACGGGCGCGCCGAGCAGCGCGGTGATCTGTCCGCCGAGCCCGTCCGGCAGGCCCTCGCCGGCCGACACCGCGGCGCGCACCGAGGCGAAACAGGCCGCGTGACCGGTGCCCCGGTCGGCGACCAGCGCCGCGTACGCCGACGGCACCGAGTAGAGCAGGGTCACCCGGTGCCGGGCGACGAGTTCGTCGACGGCGGCGGGTGTCGGACGCCGGTCCACCAGGACGGCGCTGGAGCCGGAGAAGAGCGGGAAGACGAAGGCGTTGCCGAAGCCGTACGCGAAGTACAGCTTCGACACCGACAGCGTGACGTCCTCCTCGGTGATCCTGAGCAGCCGCCGCCCGATGAGGTCGTGGTACGCCCCCGGGTCGCCGTGCGTGTGCACCACCCCCTTGGGGCCGCCCGTGGTGCCGGAGGTGTACTGCACGTACAGCGGCGTCCGCGCGCCCACCGGCTGGGCGGGGGCCGGCTCGGCGGCGGGGGCGAGTGCGAGGAACTGGTCGGCGCCGAGGCACGCCCGGTCCGGGAAACGGTCCTCGAGACCCGGTCCGGTCACACACAGCACGGCGTCGACGTCCGCGGCCATGAACGCGTGCTCGGGCGCGGGCAGTTCGGGATTGACCAGGACGGCCACCGCCCCGAGCCGGGCGACGCCGAGGAAGGCCGCGACCCACGCGATCCCGTCGGGCAGCGCCAGCAGCACCCGGTCCCCGACCCGCACCCCGAGCTCCGCGAGCACCCCGGCCGCACGCGCCCCCAGCTCGTGCACCTCACCGTGGGTCCACACCTGGTGCCCCTGATGAAACGCGGCCCGCCCGCCCCACCCACTCCGCTCGGCGAGCGCGGCAAGATCCGCGGCGAGATTCCCGACCCGGACGCCCACCCCCTGCTCACGGGGGCCGGCGGAGCCACCGGAACCACCGGCCGACCAGGTCGCGGGCTGTGACGTCGTCGTCGAACGCGGGGGCGTCATCGGGTGGCCCCCTTCGCGGTGGCCGGGCCGGGTCCGGGGGTGGTGTCCCGGGAGCGGCCGGTGCCCGCCCGTGCCTCGGCCGGCTCCGGCTCCCGCTCCCCGGGCGCCCGGGTGAGCGCCGCGCCGTGCTCCCGCAGGGCCTGCATCTGCGCGGCCGTCTTCAGCAGCATCTCGTCGTACTCCGCGACCGGATCGGAGTCCAGGACGATCGCGCCGCCGGCCCCCAGCCGCATCAGGCCGTCGGCCAGGACGGCCGTGCGGATGACGATGTTGAGGTCCGCGCCGCCGCTGCACCCCAGATAGCCGAGGGCGCCCGCGTACACACCCCGTGCCTCGGTCTCCAGGCCGTCGATGATCTCCAGGGTGCGCTGCTTCGGCGCCCCGGTCATCGAACCGCCGGGGAAACAGGCGCGCACGCAGTCCACCGCGTCGGTGTCCTCGCGCAGCCGGCCCTCCACGGTGGAGACGAGCTGGTGCACGGTGGCGTACGTCTCGGTGGCCATGAGCCGGGAGACCCGCACGGTCCCGGTCCGGCTGACCCGCCCCAGGTCGTTGCGGAGCAGGTCGACGATCATCAGGTTCTCGGCGCGGGTCTTGGCGTCCGCCGCCAGCGCGTCCCTGAGCCGGGCGTCGTCCAGCGGACCGGCACCGCGCGGCGCGGTCCCCTTGATGGGCTTGGCCTCGGCGACCCCGTCCCGGGTGATCCGCAGGAACCGTTCGGGCGAGGAGCCCACCACGTCGAGGTCGCCGAATCTCAGGAAGGCCGCGTACGGCGCGGGGTTGACCCGGCGCAGCACCCGGTAGAAGCCGTACGCGTCGTCCGGAGCGGGTAGCACCGCGGCGTCGGTCAGACAGATCTCGTAACTGGTGCCCGCGGCGAGTTCACGCCGGCAGGCCGCGATGTCCGCGAGATACGTCGCACGGTCCCGCACCAGCCACGGCTCGACGTCACCGACCCCGGTACCGAGCCCGGCTCCGGTCGTCCCCGGTCCGACCCCGCCGATCTCACGCGCGGCCGCGCCCCGTGTCGTCCCCGTCCCGTCCGCGCCCGGCGTTCCCTCCGTCCCCACCGTCCCGTGCCTCCCGGGTGTCCCGGGCGGCGTCGGCCGTGGCCGGTCCGTCTCGGCGGGCAGGGAGGTGAGCCGGGCCAGCATGGTCTCGAGCCAGTCGGTGGCCTCGCCGGCGGCCTGGGGGGTGTCCTCGGCCAGACAGACCGCGTAGGTGAAGCCCCTCTCGTGGTCCACCGCGATCAGCCGGTCGGCGAAGAGCCAGCAGGCGTCCGGGGTGGTGGCGCGATGCCGGTTCGGGGAGCCGCAGTCGGCCTTGGTCTCGTAGCCGAAGTAGCCGACATAGCCGCCGGTGAAGTCGAAGGGGAGCCCGGTGGCGTCGACCCGACGGTTCGACAGCTGCCGCTTGAGATAGTCGAAGACGCTCGCCCGGACCTTGCGCGTCGGCCGTCCCGCCCGCTCGATCTCGCAGAGGCCGGCCTCGACGTCGTACCGGACGAACTCGGCGAGCGGACCGCTGTCGTCGCCGAAGAACGAGAAGCGGGAGAGTCCCCGCTCGACCCGGGAACTGTCCAGCCAGAAGGCCCGCGGCGAGTCGGCGTACAGCCGCGTGAAGGCGGCCTCCGCGTCGATCGCCTCGGCGATGCGGCGGGTGTGCAGCCGAAGGGCGGGCCGGTCGGCCCGGCGCGGCCGGGGGACGGTCACCCTGCGGCTCGGCATCGCCGCCGCGGCCGGGGTGACCGCGGTGTTCTTGGTGCGTGGCCTGCGGGCCCGCTCGGCCGTCAGGTTCCGGAAGTTGACGAGCATCCGGTGGCCGTACTCGGTGAGCACCGACTCCGGGTGGAACTGCACGCCCCACAGGGGCCGTTCGCGGTGCCGCAGCCCCATCAGGACGCCGTCCTCCGCCCAGGCGGTCGGCTCCAGGGAGTCAGGCAGCGGCTCGCGTACGGACAGCGAGTGGTAGCGGACCGCGGTGAAGTTCTGCGGCAGCCCCTGGAACAGGTCCCGTCCGTCGTGGCGGACGGCCGACAGATGCCCGTGCCGCGGCTCCGGGGCGGGCACCACCCGGCCGCCCTCCCCGTGCGCGATGCCCTGGTGGCCGAGGCAGACCCCGAGCACCGGCACCGGGGAATCGGCGAGCACTCCGGCGCTGATGCCGAAGTCACGCGTCTTCGACGGATGCCCGGGTCCCGGCGACACCACCACGTTGTCGAAGGCGCAGATATCGGGAACGGCGTCCGCGGGAGCGTCATTGAGGATCACGACCGGCTCCTCGCCGTTGACCTCGGCGATCAGCTGGAACAGGTTGTACGTGTACGAGTCGTAATTGTCGATGAGCAGGGTCTTCACCCGCCCACCTCCTTGGGGTCGTTCTCTGGCGCTATGCGGTCCGTCGTTTATGCCGTCCGCGCAGCGCCTGGAGCGGTGGATACAGCCATTTCTTGAAGAAACGCTGAAGGCGAGGCATGAGAATCCAGGTGACCAGGGCCGTCACGCACAGGCAGAGCAGCAGTGTACGAATGAACGGATTGAGGCCACCGAGATAGGGGAGCACGATCAGATTGAAGAGGAGCACCGGCGGGAAAACCGCGCTCATATTCACGAACCATAACTTCCATTTCGACGGCGGGGCCGGCGCCTTCGGCGCGGGGGTCTGGGCGTCGAACCAGGCCTTGGAGCCGCGCACGCTTCTGCGGTCCGTCTGCCGGGCGATGCCCAGGGCCCGGCCGTCCCACTCGATCCTGGCGGCCGAGTCCTCCCAGGCCCGGGCGGTGCCTTCGGTCGCGAAGCGATAGACCACATGCCACTCCGCCTCTCCATCGACAAGTACACCGCCCCCCAGGAAGCCGGGTTGCCGTGCGCTCGCGCCCAGCATGGCCCACCCCCAGGAGTGGAAGTCGGCCTCGCGGCCCGGCACCACGCGATATGCGGCAGTGACGGTGACGGGATTACTGGTCACACCGTCGAGTACGCGGCAGAGAGCGCTTGCGTTCACAGGTTCTTCAAACTTCTACAACTGTCTTCGACTGTCCGGAACGCGGCTTTTAATCGCCTTTTCGGCGGTCTTGGATCCTTCTGTCGAGCGATACTGCCGGTAACTTCTCCGGGATTCCCGGAAGCGCTTGCCGGTGCGTCGAGAGAAGTGCACGATCGATCTCCCCCACCGAAGGAGGAACCGTGTCCAGGTACGACTGGAATCTGACCCACGAGGGAATCGAGAATGCCCGTTCCGCGATCGAACCGGTCCGAAAAGAAGTGACCGCCCACCCGATCTACCAGCGGATAAGCAGCCGGGAACACATGGCGGTTTTCATGGCGCACCACGTGTTCGCGGTCTGGGATTTCATGTCCCTGCTCAAGTCGCTCCAGCGCGACCTCACCTGCGTCGACGTCCCCTGGGTGCCGCGCGGCTCGGAGGTGAGCCGGCGGCTCATCAACGACATCGTCCTCGTCGAGGAGAGCGACGAGCTGAACGGCGGCTTCACCAGCCACTTCGAGCTGTACCGCGCGGGCATGGACGAGGCGGGCGCCGCCACCCCCCGGATCGACACCTTCGTCGCGCTGATCGGCGAGGGCCACGACGTGCCGTCGGCGCTGCGGGTCGCCCAGGTCCCCGCCCCCGCCGCCGAGTTCGTGCGCACGACCTTCCGGATCATCGCCGACCGGCCGCTGCACTGCCGGGCCGCCGCCTTCGCCTTCTCCCGGGAGGACCTCATCCCGGACATGTTCGACCAGGTGATCAAGAAGGAGGGCACCGACCGGTTCCCGCTCTTCCGCGACTACCTGGCCCGCCACATCGAGGTGGACGGCGAGGAGCACACGCCCATGGCCATGCAGATGGTCGCCGACCTGTGCGGCACGGACGACACGCGCTGGCAGGAGGCCGTCGAGACGGCCACCCTCGCGCTGGAGGCGAGGATCCGCCTGTGGGACGGCATCACGGAGGCGATGGCCTGACCGGCGGCTCCGGTGCCGGCTCCGGTGCCGACCCCGCGGGCGGTGCCGTTTCGGGCGCCTCGCCGAACCGGGCCAGCGCCAGCGCCCCCGCCACGGCGACCGCGAAACCGAGCACGGCCAGCCAGCCGAGCCCCTCCCGGGTGCGGTCGCCCAGCCACACCACCCCCACCAGCGCGGGGCCGATCGTCTCGCCGATCACTATCCCGGCCGTGGCCGTCGTCACCGACCCCCGCTGGAGAGCCGTCGTCAGCAGCAGGAACGCGGCACCGCCCCCCAGCAGCAGGGCGTACAGCGCCGGGTCGGTGAGCAGCTCCGCCGGGTCGAGCGAGTCGATCAGCCGCACCGCCACCTCCACCACCCCGAACCCGAAACCGGCCCCGAGACCCAGCACCAGCGCCCGTCCACGCCCGGTCAGCCGCCGTCCGGCCAGTCCCAGCAGCAGCACCCCGCCCGCCGCGCCGAGCATCACCCACGGCAGCGCCTGCGGTCCGCTCTCCTCACCCTCCGTCCCCGCCGCCAGACCCAGCATCGCCAGCCCCGCGCACACCACCCCCACCGCCGCCCACTCGGTCCGGCTCAGCCGTACCCGCAGCAGTCGCGCCGCGACCACCGCCGTCACCGCCAGGCTCGACGCGAGGGCCGCCCCCACGGCGTAGATCGGCACCGAGCGCAACGCGGCGATCTGGAACAGGAAACCCAGCCCGTCCAGCGCGAGCCCCGCCAGATACCGCCACTCCCGCACCGCCCGCAGCAGCAGTGCCGCGTCCCCGCCGCTCCCGCCGGCGGCCGCCCGCGCCGCCATCGCCTGCAACACCGTCGCCGTACCGAAGCAGACCGCCGCGCCGAGGGCGCACACCATTCCGAAGAGCACGAAAGGACTGTAGGGGAAAGGCTGGTGGGCGGGCCGCCTTCGGTCGCTCTCGGCACGGTGTCTAGGCTGACGGCCGGAAATCGTCGTAGCGGCGATGCGAAAACGGGGAGACGGAACATGGCGGACGCGCGTCGCAGACTTCGTTCGGGCACGGTCGTACTCGGCGGCATGGGAGTGCTCGCGGCGGCCCTGTCCGCCTGCTCCTCCGACCCCGACAAGCGGTGCGTCGACCGCGACAGCTACAACCTCACCAAGGGCTACAAGGTCGTCGCCGACAAGAACTGCAAGTCCACCCGGTCCGGCAAGGTCGGCAAGTCCGCCACGGCCTCCACCGACGCCGCCTGGTACTACGGCGGCGACAAGAAGGGCTCCTGGGTCGACGGCGGCTCCTTCACCAAGCCGGGCAAGGGGTCCAGCGGCTCGACCGGCTCGAGCAGCAGTAGCAGCGGAGGCAGTAGCAGCGGAGGCAGCAGCAGTGGCGGCGGAGTCGACCGGAACGGGTTCGGCAGCGACAGCGACAGCGGCAGCGGTGTCGGCAAGGGCAGCTCCGGCGGCTGAGCGCCCGAGCGGCTGAACAGGACACCGGCACCGTGCGACGTCACAGCATCGAACCCCGCCCCGACTGGCAGCGGACCGTCGAGGACCAGGGTCTCGTCTACCCCCTCACCCGCCACCCCGACGGCCGACTGCGCCCCTACTGGGACGAGAGCGCGTACTACGTCTTCACCCTCGACGAGGTCGAGGCGCTGGAGGAGACCGTCGAGGAACTGCACACCATGTGCCTGGCGGCCGCCGCCCACCTCGTCGAGACCGACCGGCTCGCCGACCTCGGCATCACCGACCCGCGGATCGCGGCGGCGGTCACCGAGGCCTGGCACCGGCGCGACGAACTCCCGTCCGTCTACGGCCGTTTCGACCTCCGTTACGACGGCACGGGACCGGCGAAGCTCCTGGAGTACAACGCCGACACCCCCACCTCGCTCGTGGAGGCGGCCTCCCCCCAGTGGTTCTGGATGGAGGAACGATTCCCCGGCGCCGACCAGTGGAACTCCCTCCACGAACGCCTGGTCGCCGCCTGGAAGAAGCAGGCCCCCCTGCTCCCGCCCGGCAGCCCGCTCTACTTCGCGCACTCCTCGGAGGACGAGCTGGGCGAGGACCTCATGACGGTCGCCTACCTCAAGGAGACCGCCGAGCAGGCCGGCCTGGACACCGACTGGATCTCCATGGAGGAGATCGGCTGGGACCCGCTGTCCGGCCGCTTCGTCGACCGTCAACTGCGCTTCATCCGCAGCTGCTTCAAGCTCTACCCCTGGGAGTGGCTGACCACCGACCGCTTCGCGGGCCATGTCCTCGACACCCTCGACAACGGCGGCGGCACCGGCACCACCCTGTGGATCGAACCGGCCTGGAAGATGCTCCTCAGCAACAAGGCCCTGCTGGCCGTCCTGTGGGAGCTGTACCCAGGACACCCCAACCTCCTCCCCGCCTACCTCGACGGCCCCCGTGAACTGGCGGCCACCACCGGCTATGTCGCCAAGCCGCTGCTGGGCCGCGAGGGCGCCGGGGTCACCCTGCACGCACCGGGCGGCGATCCCGCCCCGCGCACCGACGAAGCCTGCTGCTACCAGCAGTTGGCGGCCCTCCCCACGTTCGACGGCAACCACGTCGTCCTCGGCGCGTGGACCGTCGAGGGCGAGTCGGCCGGCCTCGGCATCCGTGAGTCCTCCGGCCCGGTCACGGACGAGTACGCCCGCTTCCTGCCGCACGTGATCCTTTAGACCCGGCGACCCCGGTCCGACAGCTGCTCCAGAGCGGCTGGAGGCGTGCTCCTGCGCGGGTCCGACGTCGCTCGCATGGTGGACGCCGGACCTTGGGATTCGGGCGTGACCGGTAGGCTGGCGAGCGGGCCGTGACTGGCGCGCTGGGATGGGACGGACCATCGGGGAGCGGCCTGTGAGCGACAAGAGTGCCGTGCGCCTGGGCCAGACCGAGAACCGTGACCGCACGCCACGCCCCCGGAGGCCGACGACATGTCCGAGCAGTCCCTCTCCACCGAGTCCATCGCCTTCCGTGCCGCACTCGACGTGATCCGCGCCGTCGAGCCGCGCGTCGCCGACGCCATCGGCCAGGAGGTCCACGACCAGCGCGAGATGCTCAAGCTGATCGCCTCGGAGAACTACGCCTCCCCGGCCACCCTCCTCGCGATGGGCAACTGGTTCAGCGACAAGTACGCCGAGGGCACCATCGGCCGCCGCTTCTACGCCGGCTGCCGCAACGTGGACACCGTCGAGGCGCTGGCCGCCGAGCACGCCCGCGAGCTCTTCGGCGCCCGCCACGCGTACGTCCAGCCGCACTCCGGCATCGACGCCAACCTCGTCGCCTTCTGGTCCGTCCTCGCCGACCGTGTGGAGGTCCCGGCCCTCGCGAAGGCGGGCGTCCGCCAGGTCAACGACCTCTCCGAGGCCGACTGGGCCGAGCTGCGCCAGGCCTTCGGCAACCAGCGGATGCTCGGCATGTCCCTGGACGCCGGCGGCCACCTCACCCACGGCTTCCGCCCCAACATCTCCGGCAAGATGTTCGACCAGCGCTCCTACGGCACGGACCCGGCCACCGGCCTGATCGACTACGAGGCGCTGCGTGCCTCGGCCCGCGACTTCAAGCCGCTGATCATCGTCGCGGGCTACTCCGCGTACCCCCGGCTGGTGAACTTCCGGATCATGCGCGAGATCGCCGACGAGGTCGGCGCGACGCTCATGGTCGACATGGCGCACTTCGCCGGCCTGGTCGCGGGCAAGGTGCTGACCGGCGACTTCGACCCGGTCCCGCACGCCCAGATCGTGACCACCACCACCCACAAGTCCCTGCGCGGCCCCCGCGGCGGCATGGTCCTGTGCGACGACTCCCTCAAGGACCAGGTCGACCGCGGCTGCCCGATGGTCCTCGGCGGCCCGCTCCCGCACGTCATGGCCGCCAAGGCCGTCGCCCTGGCCGAGGCCCGTCAGCCCTCGTTCCAGGACTACGCCCGGCGCATCGTCGACAACTCGCGCGCCCTCGCCGAGGGCCTGACGCGGCGCGGCGCGACCCTGGTCACCGGCGGCACGGACAACCACCTGAACCTGATCGACGTGGCCTCCTCCTACGGGCTCACCGGCCGCCAGGCCGAGGCGGCGCTGCTCGACTCGGGCATCGTCACCAACCGCAACGCCATCCCCGCCGACCCGAACGGCGCCTGGTACACCTCCGGCATCCGCATCGGCACCCCGGCGCTGACGACCCGGGGCCTGGGTACGGCCGAGATGGACGAGGTGGCCTCCCTGATCGACCGGGTCCTGACCACCACCGAGGCGGGCACGACCAAGTCCGGCGCCCCGTCCAAGGCCTCTCACGTGCTCGACGCGAAGGTGGCGGAAGAGATCGCCCAGCGGGCGACCGACCTGGTGGCGGGCTTCCCGCTGTACCCGGAGATCGACCTCGGCTGACCCGGCGGCACCCGGGTGGCCCCGCGGGCCGCCCGGGACCCGTTCCGGGCGGTCTCCGCGCTCTGAGACAATGATGAGCATGGCCTCAGACCGACCCCGCGTGCTCTCCGGAATCCAGCCCACGGCAGGCTCGTTCCACCTCGGCAACTACCTCGGCGCCGTCCGCCAGTGGGTGGCGCTCCAGGAGACCCACGACGCGTTCTACATGGTCGTCGACCTGCACGCGATCACGGTCCCGCAGGACCCGAAGGAGCTCAGCGCGAACACGCGGCTGGCCGCCGCCCAGCTCCTCGCGGCCGGTCTCGACCCTGACCGCTGCACGCTCTTCGTCCAGAGCCACGTCCCCGAGCACGCCCAGCTCGCCTGGGTCATGAACTGCCTCACCGGCTTCGGCGAGGCCAGCCGGATGACCCAGTTCAAGGACAAGTCCGCCAGGCAGGGCGCCGACCGCGCCTCCGTGGGCCTGTTCACCTACCCGATCCTCCAGGTCGCGGACATCCTGCTGTACCAGGCCGACGAGGTGCCGGTCGGTGAGGACCAGCGTCAGCACATCGAGCTGACCCGCGACCTCGCGGAGCGTTTCAACGGCCGCTTCGGCGAGACCTTCACGATCCCGAAGCCGCACATCCTGAAGGAGACGGGCAAGATCTATGACCTTCAGGACCCGTCGATCAAGATGAGCAAGTCGGCGTCCACGCCGAAGGGCCTCATCAACCTGCTCGACGAGCCGAAGGCGACCGCGAAGAAGGTCAGGAGCGCGGTCACGGACACCGACACGGTGGTCCGCTACGACACCGAGAACAAGCCCGGTGTCAGCAACCTGCTCGGCATCTACTCGACGCTGACCGGCACCGGCATCGCCGAGCTGGAGCAGCGGTACGAGGGCAAGCTCTACGGCGCGCTCAAGACGGACCTCGCCGAGGTCGTCGTCGACTTCGTGACGCCGTTCCGGGACCGCACCCAGCAGTACCTGGACGACCCCGAGACGCTCGACTCGATCCTGGCCAAGGGCGCGGAGAAGGCGCGCGCCGTCGCCGCGGAGACCCTCTCTCGGACGTACGAGCGGGTGGGCTTCCTGCCCGCGAAGCACTGAGCGGCGCTCGGAAGCACGCGGTAGCACTCGGGGCGCACCGCACACCTGTTCCTCCGGGCAGAGCGCTGCACATCACTTCCCCTGCGCCTGCCCAGAGCACAGCTCTGGCCGTACAGTCGATAGCCGTACGACTGAGTACGAACCCGGCACCACACCCCGCCATGACGACATGACGACAGGAGAAGACGTGGGGACCGTAACGATCGGTGTATCGATCGCGGTCCCGGAGCCTCACGGCAGCCTGCTCCAGGAGCGGCGCCTGGGCTTCGGCGACGCCGCGGCGCACGGCATCCCCACGCACGTCACGCTGCTGCCGCCGACCGAGGTCGGGGCGAGCGCGCTGCCCGCCGTCGAAGCGCACCTCGGCGAGGTCGCCGCGGCCGGCCGCCCCTTCCCGATGAGGCTCTCCGGCACCGGCACCTTCCGGCCCATGTCGCCGGTGGTCTACGTGCGGGTGGTCCAGGGCACCGAGACCTGCGCCTGGCTCCAGCAGCGGATCCGGGCCGCCTCCGGGCCGCTGACCCGCGAGCTCCAGTTCCCCTACCACCCGCACGTCACCGTCGCGCACGGCATCGACGAGGCGGCGATGGACCGGGCCTTCGACGAGCTCGCCCACTACGAGGCCGAGTGGTCCTGCACCGGCTTCGCCCTCGCCGAGCAGGGCGCCGACGGCGTCTGGCGCAAACTGCGCGACTACGACTTCGGGGGCGCGGTCGTGCCCCCGCAGGCGGCGCACGTCGACCGCGGCTCGCTGCCGACGCGCTAGCGGTCCGCCCCGGCACTTCCGACGGGTCCTAGATCGGCAGCCTGCGGAACAGCCCGCGGGGCGCGTGGCGCAGCGCCGACATCACCACGCGCAGCACGCCCGGCACCCACACCGTCTCCGAGCGGCGCCGCAGCCCCAGCTCGACGGCCGCGGCGACCGCCTCCGGGGTGGTCGCCAGCGGCGCCTCCGGCAGCCCGGCGGTCATCTTCGTCCGGACGAACCCGGGGCGTACGACCATGACGTGCACGCCCGTGCCGTGCAGCGCGTCGCCCAGCCCCTGGGCGAAGGCGTCGAGGCCCGCCTTGCTGGAGCCGTAGATGAAGTTCGAGCGGCGGGCCCGCTCGCCGGCGACGGAGGAGAGGACGACCAGGGAGCCGTGGCCCTGGGTCTGGAGGGCGCGCGCGGCGACCAGCCCCGCCGACACCGCCCCCGTGTAGTTGGTCTGCGCGACGCGCACCGCGGCCGCCGGGTCGCGCTCGTCGTTCGCCTGGTCGCCGAGGACGCCGAAGGCGAGCAGCACCGCGTCGACGTCGCCCTCGGCGAAGACCTTGCCGAGGACCGTCTCGTGGGACTCGGGGTCGAGCGCGTCGAAGGGCACGGTGTGCACGTCCGCCCCCAGGGTGCGCAGCTCGGCGGCGGCCGACTCCAGGGCGGGCGACGGGCGCCCGGCCAGCCACACCGTGCGGGTGCGGCGGACGATCAGCCGGCGGGCGGTCGCCAGCGCGATGCCGGACGTGCCGCCGAGGACGAGAAGGGACTGGGGGAGGCCGAAGGCGTCCTTCATGGTGACTCCTGGAAGTTGAGCCGGCGGGCGAGGTCCGACACGAACACCCCGCGCGGGTCCAGCTCCGCGCGCAGCGCGCGGAAGTCGTCGAGGCGCGGGTACATCGCGGTGAGCAGTTCGGGGCGCAGCCGGGAGTCCTTGGCGAGGTAGACACGGCCGCCCGCGCCGGCCACCTCCTCGTCCAGCTCGTCGAGGAAGGCGCCGAGGCCGGACAGTCCGGCCGGGATGTCCAGGGCGAGGGTCCAGCCCGGGCGCGGGAAGGACAGCCAGCCGGGATCGGCGTCCCCGAACCGCTTGAGGACGGCCAGGAAGGACGGGCAGCGGCGGGCGGAGACGCGCCCCACGATCCGGCGCAGGGTGTCCTCCCGGCCGTACCCGACGACGAACTGGTACTGCACGAAGCCGTCGCGGCCGTAGACGCGGTTCCAGTGCGGGACGCCGTCGAGGGGGTGGAAGAAGGCGGACAGGCTCTGGAGTTCGCCGGTCCGCGCGCGGGGCGCGCTGCGGTACCAGAGCTCGTTGAACAGTCCGACGGTGGTGCGGGTGAGCAGGCCGCTCGGCAGGAACGCGGGAGCGGCCGGGAGCCGGGCCGGGCGGAACGCGAGCGGGGCCCTGCGCGCGCGGGCGGGCAGCGCGTCCAGGGGCGCGTGCTCGCCGCGGGTCAGGACCGCGCGTCCGGTGGCCGCACCGCGCGCGAGGAGGTCGATCCACGCGACCGAGTAGCGGTAGCGGTGGTCGCCGGCCGTCAGCCGGGCCATCAGGTCGTCGAGGTCGGCGGCCCGCTCGGTGTCGACCGACATCAGTGACGTCCCGACCGGCTGGAGCCGGATCCTGGCCGTCAGGACGACGCCGGTCAGGCCCAGGCCGCCGGCGGTCGCGTCGAACAGGTCGGTGCCCTGCTCCACCGTGCGGATCGTGCCGTCCGCCGTGAGCAGTTCGAAGGACAGCACATGCCGGGCGAAGGACCCGGACACATGGTGGTTCTTGCCGTGGATGTCGGCGCCGATCGCGCCGCCCACGGTCACGTACCGGGTGCCGGGGGTCACGGGCACGAACCAGCCGAGCGGCAGCAGGACCTCCATGAGCCGGTGCAGGGAGACGCCCGCGTCGCACAGGACGCTCCCGTCGTCGGCGTCGATGACGTGGATCCGGTCCAGTCCGGTCAGGTCGATCACCGCCCCGCCGGCGTTCTGCGCCGCGTCCCCGTAGGCCCGCCCCAGGCCCCTGGGGATGCCTCCGCGAGGCCCGCAGTCCCGGACCGCCGTCACGGCCTCCGCGTAGGTCCGGGGCCGGACCAGGCGTGCGGTGGTGGGGGCGGTGCGGCCCCATCCCGTGACGGAGACGTTCTCGGAAATGGCCTCGGCAGACATGTTGGTGACCGTATCGCCTCTATATGGGCGATTAATTTTGAAACATGCATTACTCCCCGAAATGGGTGATTAATGGGATGTCGCTCAATATTGCCGGAGTTCCGAGGACGCAGGCGTGAACAGTGATTCCACATGGACGAACTCGACGACCTGGACCACCGGATCCTCTCGGCGCTCCACGCCCGGGGCGCGGACCCACGCGTCGCCCGCGTCGCGCGCGCCCTCTCCTGGGCGGGCGAGCACGCCGCCCTGTGGCTCGCCGCGGGCGTCGCGGGAGCCGCCGTCGACGGCTCCCGGCGCGGCGCCTGGCTGCGCGCCACCGCGCTCACCGCGGGCGCGCACGCCGCCAGCATGGGAGTGAAACGTATCGTCCGACGCCCGCGCCCCACCCACGTCCAACCCCTCGTGCGCACCGCGGGACGGCACTCCTTCCCCAGCTCGCACGCGACCTCCGCCGCGGCCGCCGCCGTCGCCTACGGCTCGCTCGGGGCGTACGCCACCGCGCCGCTCGCCGCCGCGATGTGCCTCTCCCGCCTGGTCGTCGGCGTCCACCACCCCTCCGACGTCGCGGCGGGCGCGGCCCTGGGTGCGGTCACCGCGCGGTTGGGGGCGCGCTGGATGAGAGAGGGCCACCATGGCTGAGGCACTGCTCCACCAACAGCGCGCGCACCGCCCGCCGGCCCCGCGGCCCCCGAGCGACCGCCCCGGCACCCTCGTCGGCGGCCTCCTGCGGACCGCCCGCCCCAAGCAGTGGGTCAAGAACATCCTGGTCGTCGCCGCCCCCGCGGCGGCCGGCCGGCTCTTCTCCCTGCACGCGGCCACCCGACTCGCCCTCGTCTTCGCCCTGTTCACCGCCTGCGCCGCCGCCGTCTACCTGGTCAACGACGCCCGTGACGCCGAGGCCGACCGGGCCCACCCCACCAAACGGCACCGCCCGATCGCCGCCGGACAGGTCCCGGTGCCCGTCGCGTACGGCGTCGCGGTCGCCCTCGCGATCCTCGCGCCGGCCGCCGCGGCCCGGCTGACGACACCCGCCGTCGCGCTGCTCCTCACCGCCTACCTGGGCATGCAACTGGCGTACTGCGTCAGCCTGAAGCACGTCCTGGTCGTCGACCTCGTCGTCGTCACGACCGGCTTCCTGATGCGGGCCATGGCGGGCGGACTCGCCCTGGGCATCCCGCTCTCCCGCTGGTTCCTGATCACCACCGGGTTCGGGGCGCTGTTCATGGTCGCGGCCAAGCGCTACTCCGAGGCCGTCCAGCTGGCCGGCACGGCGGGCGCCACGCGCGTGCTGCTCACCGAGTACACCACCGGCTACCTGCGCTTCGTCTGGCAGCTGGCGGCCGGCGTCGCCGTGCTCGGCTACTGCCTGTGGGCCCTGGAGGAGGGCGGCGTCCCGCACCCGGGCGTGCTGCCCTGGCGCCAGCTGTCCGTGGTCGCGTTCATCCTGGCCGTCCTGCGGTACGCCGTCTTCGCCGACCGGGGCACCGCGGGCGAGCCCGAGGAGGTCGTCCTGGGCGACCGCGCCCTCGCCCTCATCGGCCTGGCCTGGCTGGCCATGTACGCGCTGGCCGTGGCCGGCTGGTGAATCACGCGCGCGTGCCGCGACCAGGTGGCACGGCACCGGCCGGCATCCCGCGTTTCCGGGGTACCCGAACCCTGGCGTTCCGCGGTATCCGCATCGGCGATATCCGCGTCTTTCCTCCGGACGGGGGCAGAGTCGGATCATGGACTGGCTGAAGAAGCTCCCCGGCATCGGGCCGTGGGTCGCGCGCCTCATGGCCACGCACGCGTGGCGGTCGTACGAGCGACTGGACCGGGTGAAGTGGACGAGGCTGGCCGCCGCCATGACGTTCGTCAGCTTCGTCGCGCTCTTCCCGCTGCTGACCGTGGCCGCCGCCGTCGCCGCCGCCACCGTGAGCGAGTCCCAGCAGCAGGAGCTCCAGGACAAGATCGCCGATCAGGTCCCCGGCATCTCAGACCAGCTGGACATCAACGGCCTGGTCCAGAACGCGGGCGCCATCGGTCTCATCGCCGGTGCGCTGCTCCTGCTCACCGGCATCGGCTGGGTCGGCCAGATGCGGGACTGTCTGCGCGCCGTCTGGGAGCGGCCCGACGACGACGAGAACCCCGTCCTGCGCAAGGCCAAGGACACCGGCGTCCTCGTCGGCTTCGGCGGCGCCGTGCTGCTCACCCTCGCCATCTCCACCGTCGCCTCGGCGCTGGTCGGCTGGATCATCGAGCAGTCCGGCATCGACAAGGAGGGCTGGGGAAGCGTGCTGCTGCGCGTCGCCGCGTTCTCCGTCGCCGTCCTCGCCGACTTCCTGCTCCTGCTGTACGTCCTCACCCTGCTGCCCGGCGTCGAACCCCCGCGCCGCCGCCTCCTCGTCGCCGCGCTCATCGGCGCCGTCGGCTTCGAACTGCTCAAGCTGCTGCTGAGCGGCTATATGCAGGGCGTGGCCGCCAAGAGCATGTACGGCGCGTTCGGCGTGCCCATCGCCCTGCTGCTGTGGATCAACCTCACCTCGAAGCTGGTCCTGTACTGCGCGGCCTGGACGGCGACGGGGAGCGTCCCCGACAACCCGCGGGACATCGACGTCAGCGACGACGTCGTACCAGGTCCGGCAGCGGCCAGCGGCGGTTGACGAGGTATCCGCCGCCCGCGAGCAGCACCAGCAGTCCGCCGGTGATCGCCAGCGCGATCCACATGCCGCCCGAGCCCTTCTCGGTCACCGCGCCCGCCACCGGCTTCGCCGACACGTCCCCGGCACCGCCGGCCTGCCCCTCGGAGGGGGACGGGTTGGCGCCGGGCTGCGCGCTGGCCTGCGCGGTGCCCTTCGGCGCGACCAGCTCACCGACCGGCGTCACCTTGCCGGCCGCCTGGAAGCCCCAGTCCAGCAGGGCGGCGGTCTCCTTGTAGACCTCGTTGTGGTCGGTCTTCTCCGGGTTCATGACCGTCACGAGCAGCACCTTGCCGTTGCGCTCGGCCACGCCGGTGAAGGTCGCGCCCGCGTTGGTGGTGTTGCCGTTCTTGACGCCCGCGATGCCCGGGTACTGGGAGATGTCGTAGTCGCCGCTGAGCAGCCGGTTGGTGTTCTGGATCTCGAAGGTCCCGCGGCTCGTCTTGCCCTTCTTCTTCGTCGTCTCGCCGGGGAACTTGGCCGTGACGGTCGAGCAGTACTCCCGGAAGTCCTGCTTCTGGAGTCCCGAGCGGGCGAACAGCGTCAGGTCGTACGCGGAGGAGACCTGGTGCGGGGCGTCGTAGCCGTCCGGGGAGACGACGTCGGTGTCGAGGGCCTGGAGCTCCTCGGCGTGCTCGTTCATGTCCTTGACGGTCTCGGCGATGCCGCCGTTCATCTGCGACAGGACGTGCACCGCGTCGTTGCCGGAGCGCAGGAAGACGCCGAGCCACAGGTCGTGGACCGTATACGTCTCGCCCTCCTTTATGCCGACGAGGCTGGAACCGGCCCCCATGCCGGCCAGGTCCTTCGCCTCGACCTTGTGCACGGTGGTCTTGGGGAACCTCGGCAGCACGGTGTCGGCGAAGAGCATCTTCATCGTGCTCGCCGGGGGCAGCCGCCAGTGCGCGTTGTGCGCGGCGAGCACGTCCCCCGACTCGGCGTCGGCGACGATCCACGACCGCGCGGTGAGGTCCTTCGGCAGCACCGGCGCGCCACCCGCGATAGCCACCTGCGTCCCGGCCTGCCCGAGCCGCGTGCCGCCCACGGACGACATGTTCGCCGGGGGAGTGACCGACGGCGAGGCGGACGCGGACGGCGAGGTGGACGGCGCTCCGGACGGCGAGGCCGACGCGGACGGCGATCCGGACGCCGCCGGGGACGGTGACGGGCTCGGCGCCGCGAGCGAGGCGGGCGCGGTGAGCGCGAGGGACGCGAGGGTTGCGGAGGTGACCAGCAGGGAGCGCCTGACGGTCTGCTTCATGGGTGCGGGCACGACGGAGAACGTACCTGGCACGCGACGGGAAGTCCCGTCACCCTCCCCACCCCGGTCACGGAACCGGACAACCGCCGGTGATACTGAACCCATGAAGCTCAGCCGCCCCGTCTCCTGGTTCCTGCTCGCCTTCGGGGTGTGGAGCTGGGTCATCTGGGTCACTTTCGTCAAGAACCTGATCAAGGACAGCAGCGGGCTCGCCTTCGACGACGGCGATCCCACGGCGTACTTCTGGGTGCACCTGACGCTCGCTGTCGTCTCCTTCGTATTGGGGACGGTCGTCGGGGCCATCGGGTTGCGCGGTCTGCGCGCACTGCGGCAGGCGTCATAGCCGTGGTGATCGTCTTCGTGCTGCTGGCCCTGACCGTGCTGGTCACGGCCAACTGGTACCTGTGGCGGCGGCTGTTCCGCGACACCACCCGCGGCCCCGGCCGGGCGCGCCGCGCCGGCGCGGCGCTGGTCGCGGGCGGCTGGGTGCTGGCGATCGGCGCCCTGGTCGCCGAACGCGCCGGCGCCCCCTTCTGGCTCCAGCGCGTACTGGCCTGGCCGGGCTTCCTGTGGATGGCCCTGTCGGTCTACCTGCTGCTGGCCGTGGTCGTCGGCGAGGCCGTACGGCCGCTGCTGCGCCGCTTCCTGGAGAAGCGGGCGCCCGCCGAGACCTCCGCGGCACAGCCCGAGCCGAAGCCGGTCCCGATCGGAGCGCCGGCCTCCGAGACACCGCAGGCCGGGCGGCCCCCACGCGCCGAGCCGACGCCCGAGGGTTCGCTGTCCGAACGTCCGGCGCCCGAGGGTCCGGTGGCCGAGGGTCCGGTGTCCGAACGGCCGGGGTCCGGGAAGCCGGCGCCCGAGGGCGGGGCACCCGGGCGCCCGGAGCCCGAGAGTCCGCAGCGGTCCCCTTCGGCCCCCTCCCGCCGGCTCTTCGTGTCCCGGGTCGTGGCCGGTGCGGCGGCCGCGGCCGCCGTCGGCACGGTCGGCTACGGCACCTACGGCGTGCTGCGCGGCCCCAGGGTCAAGCGGGTGACGGTGCCCCTGGCCAAGCTCCCGCGCGGTGCCCACGGCTACCGGATCGCGGTCGTCAGCGACATCCATCTGGGCCCGGTCCTCGGCCGGGGCTTCGCGCAGCAGGTCGTCGACACGATCAACGCGACGCAGCCCGACCTGATCGCGGTCGTCGGCGACCTGGTCGACGGCAGCGTGAAGGACCTGGGCCCGGCGGCGGCCCCGCTCGCGCGGTTGAAGGCCCGGCAGGGCAGCTTCTTCGTCACCGGCAACCACGAGTACTTCTCCGGCGCCGAACAGTGGGTCGAGGAGGTGCGGCGGCTCGGCATCGACCCGCTGGAGAACGCCCGCACGGAGCTGCCCTGGTTCGACCTGGCCGGCGTCAACGACATCGCGGGCGAGAGCGAGGGCCAGGGGCCCGACTTCGCCGGCGCGCTCGGCGACCGTGACACCACGCGCGCGTGCGTGTTCCTCGCCCACCAGCCCGTCCAGATCCACGACGCCGTGCGCCACGGCGTCGACCTCCAGCTCTCCGGCCACACGCACGGCGGCCAGCTGTGGCCCGGCAACTTCCTCGCGGCCGCCGCGAATCCGACCGTGGCGGGGCTGGAGCGCTACGGCGACACCCAGTTGTACGTGTCCCGGGGAGCGGGCGCCTGGGGCCCGCCCACCCGCGTCGGAACCCCCTCCGACATCACCGTCGTCGAACTGGCCTCGACGCACGCCTGACGGCCGGCCGGAAGCCTGTGGAGAGGCTGTGAAACCCGGACGAAACAAGGCGTCGGTAAGTTCTTTCCCATCTCGCCAGAATCCTCTTCCCCCTGGCGAAACACGTGTGGTTAGGTGAGCCCGCCGCCAAGGGGAGCGGCACTTTTTCTGTGGACTGGGCCCGTCTGGCGGCCTGGGGAGGCAGGGCATCACCATGCGATCTGTTCGCATGCGGATACTCCTGACGCTGCTGGTTCTCGCGGTCGTCGGAGTGGGCGGCTGGCAGTTGCTGCCGTCGCAGGACAGCGGTGGTGCGACCATCACGGTCGGCACCACGGACACCGTCACCTCGCTCGACCCGGCGGGCGCCTACGACGCCGGATCCTGGGCGCTGTTCAGCAACGTCTTCCAGTCGCTGCTGACCTACGAGCCGGGCGGCGTCTCGCCCGTGCCGGACGCGGCCGAGAGCTGTGCCTTCGACAAGGGCAGCCTCGTCACGTACAGCTGCGAGCTGCGGGACGGCCTCACCTTCGACAGCGGCGCCAAGGTGACCGCCGAGGACGTGAAGTACTCCTTCGACCGGGTCAGGAAGATCAACTCGAATGTCGGCCCGGCGTCCCTGTTCTCCACCCTGAAGTCGGTGGACGCCAAGGGGCTGAAGGTCACCTTCCACCTGTCGTCGCCGGACGCCACCTTCCCGTTCAAGGTGGCCACCGGAGCCGGCTCGATCGTCGACCACACCCGCTACCCTGCGGACGGACTGCGCGTCGGCAGCAGCGTCGACGGGACCGGCCCGTACCGGCTGACCGGGTACACGAAGGGCAAGAAGGTCCTGCTGTCGCCCAACTCGCGCTACCAGGGCGCCGTGTCGACCGGAGCCCCGGTCGAGTTGCGCTACTACGCGGACCCCGAGGCCCTGGAGAAGGCCTGGAAGGCCAAGAAGGTCAAGGCCGCCACCCGCCAGCTGCCGCCCGCGGTGCTGGCCGCCCTCGACACCAGCGACCCCGACCAGCGCGTCTACGAGGCCGACGGCTCCGAGACCCGCAACCTGTACTTCAACACCCGCTCCGGCTCACCGCTGCACGAGACGGACGTTCGCAAGGCGGTGGCCGGGCTGATCGACCGCGAGCAGCTGGCGGCGAGCGTGTACGACGGGACCGTCGACCCGCTGTACTCGCTCATCCCGACCGGCATCACGGGGCACACCACCTCCTTCTTCGACGGCTATCCGGACCGGAGCGCCGAGAAGGCCCGCAAGCTGCTGGAGTCGGCCGGCGTGAGCATCCCGGTGAAGTTCACCTACGGCTACGGCCTGGGCAGCGGTGCCGCGGCGGCCGAGGCCCATGAGCTCAAGCGGCAGCTGGAGGCGAGCGGGCTGTTCGAGGTGGACGTCAAGGGTTACGAGTGGACCGACTTCCAGAAGCGGTGGGCCACCGGCAAACTCGACGCGTACGCGGTCGGCTGGGTCGCCGACTACCCCGACCCGGACACCTTCGCGGGCCCGCTCGTCGGCACCGACTCCACCATGAACACCGGCTACAGCAGCAAGGCCGTCGACAAGTACATCGCCGGAAGTCAGCAGTTCGCCGACCGCAGTCGGGCCGCCGGCGACTTCCGCGACCTCCAGCAGGTCATCGCCCAGGAGGTGCCGGTCGTGCCGCTGTGGCAGCGCAAGGAGTACATCGTCACCAGCGCGGACATCGGCGGCGGTCAGTTCCTGGCGGACGGCAACGGCGTGTTCCGCCTCTGGAAACTCGACTGGATCTGAGCCGAAGTGCCCACCCGGCGCGCGGACTTGAACCCGTGAGCCGGGCATGCGCCGCCGTCGCACCGGGCAGGCACCCGAAGCGGCACCCTGTGAGGGAGGTGTGCAGGGGAGGAGGAGCGGACGTGCTGAGACGCAACTCCTTCCGGCTGCCCCGGCATCCGGCGTCCGTCGGTCTCGCCCGGCGCCGGGTACGGGACCATCTCGCGGACTGGGGGCACGGCCCCGACGACCCGGCGCTGGCCGACGCCGTCCTCGTCGTGTCCGAGCTGGCCACCAACGTCGTACGCCACGGGCCCCTGCTCGAGCGGGAGTTCGAGGTGGCCGTCACCGCCCTCGGCGACGGCTCCTGCCTCATAGAGGTCTCCGACGAGGGCCGGCTCGAACCCCGGCCGCGGCCGGTCGGGGAGTCGGAGGAACACGGCCGCGGGCTGCACCTGGTCGAGCACCTCGCCGCCGCGTGGGGCGTGTGGAGCAGGGGCCGGCACGGCAAGACGGTATGGGCCCTGGTCACGGCCCCCACCTAGACGAGCCCCACGGACCGCACCTCGGTGGCCCGCGCTCAGACGCAGGCCTTCGGCCGGGCCGGCAGCGTCACCGTGACGGCCAGCCCCTCGCCCGGTGCCGTCCGCACGCTCACCTCGCCGCCGTGCGCCTGGACGACCCCCTGCACGATCGCCAGACCGAGGCCGCTGCCCGCGCCGCCCCCGGCCCGGAAGAAACGGTCGAAGACCCGCGCCGCGTCCTCCGGTCCCAGCCCCGGCCCCTCGTCCTCGACCGACAGCCGTACGACCCCGTCCGCCCGCTCCACCCCGAGCCGCACCGGTACCTCGGCCGACGTGTGCGTGCGCACGTTGGCCACCAGATTGCCCAGCACCTGTCGCAGCCCCGACTCGTCGGCCCGCACCAGCACGGCCCCGTCGGCCACGACCGTGACCGGCCGCCCGGGCTGCTGCGCGCGCAGGTCCTGCGCCGAGTCCCGCACCAGTCGGCTCACGTCGACGCCCCGCAGCCGCAGTTCGGGCCGCTGGTCGAGGCGGGCCAGCGTGAGCAGCTCGTCGACCAGCCGGCCCATCCGGTCCACCTCGCCGTTCATCCGGTCCCAGGCCCGCCGGCGCTCCTCCTGCTCGACCAGCATCCCCTGGTCGTACAGCTGCAGGTAGCCGCGGATCGCGGAGAGCGGGGTGCGCAGTTCGTGCGAGGCGTCGGCCACGAAGCGGCGCAGTTGGGCCGCGCTGTGCTCGCGCGTGCGGTACGCCGTCTCCACCTGGTGGAGCATGGAGTTCAGGGCGAGCCGCAGCTGTTCGACCTCCTGGGTGGGGTGGTGGCTGGACGGCACGCGCCGGGTCAGGTCCCCCTCGGCGATCGCCGACGACGTCTCCACCATGTCCTCCAGCGGCCGCATCCGCTGCCGCACGCTGAACAGGGTCAGACAGGCGAGCAGCGCCAGCAGCAGCGTGCCGACGGCGAGATCGAGCTTCAGGGCCTTCGCTATGCCCTTGTGGAGGGCTTCGGTGGAGGTGGCCAGCAGGATGAACGTGCCGTCGGGCAGCCGGGTCGCGGTCGCGCGGTACGTGTCGCCGTGCACGGTGACATCGTGCGGGTCGGTGTCGGTGCTGAGCGCGCGCGGGTCGGACACCGCGTCCGCGAGACCGCGCTGGGCGTCGGTGGGCCGGACGCCGAAGATGGCGAGGGCGGTGCCCCGGCCGTCGACGGCGGTGAAGATCGAGTCCGGCGCCGGCCGGGTGTCCGTGCTCTGCGGGTCCGCGTTCTGCGGGTCCGTGTTCTGGGGCATGAGCCGGTCGCTGACGACGCTCAGCACGGACAGCGAGTCGATCTGGCGCAGGGTGAGCTGCGAACTGCCCAGCGAGTCACGCATCTTGGTCAGCTCGGTGTCCACCTGGTCGAGCAGGTAGTGCCGCATCCCCATCAGGCTGACGGCGGTCGCGACGACGATGCCGAGCGCGAGCAGCCCCACGTTCGCCGCCGTCAGCTTGGCCCGCAGCGAGTGGACGCCGTGCCGGTGGATCCGCCTCACGCCAGCCCGTATCCGACGCCCCGCCGGGTGGTGATCACCGGCGGCCCCAGGACGTCCAGCTTGCGCCGCAGATAGCTGATGTAGGTCTCGACGACCGTCGACTCCGGCGGGGTGTGCTCGTACTGCCAGACATGGCGCAGGAGTTGCTCCTTGGGCACGATCCGGCCGCCGTTGCGCACCAGGAACCGCAGCAGCGCGTACTCGGTGGGGGTGAGCTCGACCGAGCGGCCCGCGCGGTGCACGCTGTACGTCGTCTCGTCGAGCTCCAGGTCGCCGTACCGCAGCGGCGGCCGCTGCGGAAGGACGTCGGCCGGCCGGGTACGGCGCAGCACGGCGGTGATGCGGGCGACGACCACGTCGATGTCGAACGGTTTGGTGATGTAGTCGTCGCCGAAGCCGAGGGCGCCGACGATCTCGGTCGGCGCGTCCCGCGCGGTGAGGAACACCAGCGCCAGGTCCGGCCTGCGCGACCGCAGTTCACGTCCCAGGGCCCGGCCGTCGCCGTCCGGCAGCATGACGTCCAGCAGTGCCACGTCGGGCCGGGTGCGGTCGGCGAGGGCGAGGGCCTCGCGGACGGTGCCCGCGGTCATGACCTCGAAGCTGTGGTAGCGCAGGGCGATGGCCAGGACGTCCGCGATGCTCGGTTCGTCCTCCACGACCAGCACGGTGCCGGAAGCCGTCGTCATGCCCCCAGTATCGGCGGACCCACCGACGATCGCGCCGGTTCCCGCTTTGGAGTTCCTTGAGAGTCATGGTCGTCACATGTCCACGCACGCGTGGCGCCGCCGATCCTGTTGCCCAGGACCTGGGGGACCGACCGACGATCTGGTGAAGGAGATTGAGCGTGGCGGCATTGGCACGCTGGTGCTATCGGCACCGGCTGGTGGTCCTGTTGCTCTGGGTGGGGGCGCTGTTCGGCCTGGGATTCTCGGCCTCGACGGCGGGCACGGACTACGCGAACGTCTTCTCCCTTCCCGACACGGACTCCAAGAAGGCGTACGACCTGATGGAGAAGGCGTTCCCGGCGAGCGCCGGCGACACCGACACGGTCGTGTGGAAGGTCGACCAGGGCTCGGTGCGGGACCAGGACGTACGGTCCCGGATCCAGCCCGCGCTCGAGAAGATCGCGGGCATGAAGGGCGTCGGAGGGGTCACCGGCCCCTACGCGGCGGACGCGGCGGACGCGGCGCAGATCAGCGGTGACGGGCGGATCGCCTACGCCCAGATCACCTTCACCGAGCAGGCGAACGCCGTACCGAAGGAACTCGTCCAGGACGTCGTCGACACCGCGCGGGGTGCCGGACAGGACGGCCTGGAGGTCGAGGTGGGCGGCCAGGCCGTCCAGCGGGTGCAGGAACCGCCCACCGGCCTCGCCGAGATGGTCGGCCTCGCGGCGGCGGCGGTGGTCCTGTTCCTGGCCTTCGGCTCGCTGTACGCGATGCTGCTGCCGCTCGCCGTGGCGGTCTTCGGCGTCGGCATGGGCCTGTTCTCCACCCAGCTGCTCAGCCATGTCACCGACATCCCGGACCTGGCCCCGCTGCTGTCCTCGCTGATCGGCCTCGGCGTCGGCATCGACTACGCCCTGTTCATCGTCACCCGGCACCGCAAGGGCGTCCTGCGCGGCCTGGACCCGGAGGAGTCGACGGTCGTCGCCCTCAACACCTCGGGCCGGGCCGTGCTGTTCGCGGGCGGCACGGTGTGCATCGCGCTCGCCGGCATGCTGGTGACCAACCTGCGCTTCCTGGACGGCGTCGTCATCGGGACCTCCCTGACGGTGGTGCTGAGCGTCCTCGCCGCGACGACCCTGCTGCCCGCGCTGCTCGGCTTCCTCGGCCCGCGGGTGCTGAGCCGCAAGCAGCGGCGCGTGCTGGCCGCGACCGGCCCCGAGCCGGAGAAGGCGAGCGGCCCGGCGGCCCGCTGGTCGGTGGGCGTGCAGCGCCGGCCGAAGACGATCGCCGCGGTCGCGCTGGTCGTCATGGCCGTCCTAGCGCTCCCCGTGCTGTCACTCCGGCTCGGCGCCACCGACCAGGGCAACGACGACGCCTCGACGACCACCCGGAAGGCCTACGACCTGCTCGCCGAGGGCTTCGGGCCGGGCTTCAACGGCCCCCTCCAGGTGGTCGTGGACGGCGGTGACGCCACCGCCCTGACCGCGGGCATCAAGGACACGCCAGGCGTCGCCCAGGTGGCCGCCCTGCCGCCCGCGAGCGGGGTCACGGTCATCCAGGTGGTGCCCACGACCTCGCCGCAGTCCGCGGAGACGGACACCCTGATCGACCGGCTGCGGGACGACGTCATCCCGGAGGCCGGGGCGCAGGCGCACGTGGGTGGTGTCACGGCGGTGTCCAAGGACTTCGCCACGGTCACCGGCGACCGTCTGCCGCTCTTCATCGCCACCATCATCGGCCTGGGCTTCCTGCTGCTGCTGGTCGCCTTCCGCTCCCTGGTGGTGCCGCTGACGGCCGCCGTGATGAACCTGGTCGCGGCCGCGGCCTCCTTCGGTGTCCTCGTCGCGGTCTTCCAGTGGGGCTGGGGCCTCGATCTGCTCGGCCTCGGCAAGGAGGGGCCGATCAACGCCTTCCTGCCCGTCATCATGCTGTCCCTGCTCTTCGGCCTGTCGATGGACTACCAGGTCTTCCTGGTCAGCCGGATGCACGAGGAGTGGGTGCACACCAGGGACAACGCGCGAGCGGTCCGGGTGGGCCTCGCGGAGACCGGCCGGGTCATCAACTCCGCCGCCCTGATCATGGTCTGCGTCTTCCTCGCCTTCGTGCTCAGCGGCGACGCGGGCGCGGCGATGGCGGGTGTCGGCCTCGCGGCCGCGGTCGCGCTGGACGCGTTCATCCTGCGGACGGCACTGGTCCCGGCCGCGATGCATCTGCTCGGCGACTCCAACTGGTGGCTGCCCGGGTGGCTGGAGAAGCGGCTGCCGCATCTCGCGGTCGAGCCCAAGGAGGAGGCGGCGGCGCCGGCCACGGCCGCGGCGGGCGAGGGACCGTCCTCGGTCGTGCACGGCTTCGTCCGGAACACGGCCGGTGAACCGGTCGAGGACGCGACGGTCACCCTGATGTCGCAGGGCGGACGGGAACTGGACCGCGTGACGTCCCTCGCCGACGGCTCGTACATCCTCTCCGTCCCGGCCCCCGGAACGTATCTGTTGGCGACGACGGCCGCGCCGCCCCTGCTGAAGCGCGCCCGGCGGCTGACGGTCGCGGGGGAGCCCCTGGTCTACGACGTGGAGCTGGAGGAGGCCGCGGAGGTGAGCTGACTCAATCCGGAGAAGAGCCCGCAGAGCCCTCAGCGCTAATCGGAGCCCTCAGCGCTTTCAGAGCCCGCCTGGCCCGGCGGGCTCTTCTTCGCGGGGTCCGGCAGGGCGTTGGTCATGCCGGGCAGGAAGTCCGTGAACAGGTCGTGGACCTCCAGGACGAGCGGCCGCAGCACCCGGAACCGGGCCAGCGCCACGCCCCGCGCGGTGAGGCGCGCGCCCCGCCCGGCCAGCCGGTAGCTGCGCTCGCGCCCCTCCGTCCGGTCGTAGATCCAGTACATGACGAGGCCCATCTGGGAGAGCCACATCAGCTCGGGCAGCACCTCCCGCAGCTCCGCCGGGACCTTCGCCTTCGACCCCGCGAGCACCTCCTTGTGGACGGCGATGGCCTCCACGCGCGCGTGCTCCGACTCGGCGGAGAAGGGGCTGAGCGGGCTGTCCGGGTCGGCGGCGTTCTTGAAGAACTGGACCGCGAACTCGTGGTACGGCTCGGCCACCTCCAGCCAGACCCGCAGCACCCCCGCCAGCCGGGCCTCCAGGCCGCTCTCCCGTGCCAGGACGTCCCGGACGGCCTCCCGGTGCTCGGCGGCGAGCCGGTCGTAGAAGCCCTGGATCAGGTGCTCCTTGCCGGCGAAGTAGTAGTAGGCGTTGCCGACCGAGACGCCGGCCTCCTTGGCGATGGCCCGCATCGTCGTCTTGTCGTAGCCGCGCTCCTGGAACAGCCGCATCGCCGTCTCCAGGATCAGAGCGCGGGTCTGCTCGGACTTGGACGTGGGGGTGGCCTCATGACGTTCGGTCGCGGAAGCGGCCTCATGGGGCTCGGACGGGGAAGCGGCCTCGGCGGGACCGTCGTTGTTCGCGGGCACGTACAGGAGCCTAGCCAGTGGAACAGGTGCCGTCGGCACAGGTGGGCGGCTGGTAGCTCCAGCCCAGCTGCGGGTCGTACGACCAGCCGTCGCCACGGCGGTAGACGCCTCCGCCCCAGCCCGCCGACCGCCCCTGCCCGTCGCGCCACTTGGCGGCGGCGAGTACGGCGCCCCGCGCCAGTTTCGCCCCGGCGGGGGTGCTCAGCCGGTGGGACAGCGGGCGGTACTCGCGCAGCGCCCACAGGGTGACGATCCAGGCGGCGGTGCCGCGGTAGACCTGGCCGGAGTCGCCGACGACGGTGATCTCGTCGAGGGTCGCGCGATGGTCGAGGCCGGGGAAGCGGGCGGCCGCCTCCGCGGACCCCGCCGGGACGAACTCCAGCGGCACCAGCTGCGGCTGCCGGCCCAGCCAGTCGCGCAGGAAGCCGCACAGGGAGCACGCGGCGTCGTGGAGCACGGTGAGCCGGCGGACCGGGACACGCTGGGCGTCCCGGTCGTCGGCGGCCCGATCGGCGGCCATCGTGCTCACGCTCCGGCGGTGGGCGCCGAGGGGGCGGCCCAGGCCTGCGGGGCGACGGGCGGGACCTGCTCCCGCTCCATGACCCCGCGCCGCCGGATCCGGTTGAGGACGTACACGTTGGCCAGGTGCATCGCGCCGAGCACCAGCAGCACCACACCCACCTTGGTCGACAGGGCCTCGAAGATGCCGCGCGTGTCCTCGATGGTGTCGTCGCCGCTCAGGTAGAGGGCGACGAAGCCGAGGTTGACGAGGTAGAAGCCGACCACCAGGAGGTGGTTGACGGCCTCGGCGAGCTTCTCGTTGCCCTGGAGCACGTCGGCGAGGAAGATCCGTCCGTTGCTGCTGAGGGTCCTGGCCACCCAGACGGTCAGTCCGATGCTGACGACCAGGTAGACGACGTAGGCGATGACCGTACGGTCCATGTTCCCCACCCTTTCTTGAACGCGTTCAAAACGCTGTCGTGGATGACTGTAGCGCTTGTTTTGAACGCGTTCAACTGCTGGGGTGCCGCCGCCCTGCCGCTCTAACGCCTCGCCAGCTCGGGCCGCTTGAGGTAGTCCGTGAACCCGAGGACGTTCCCCCACGGGTCGGCGATCTCGACGGTCCAGCCGGTGGACGTGGAGAACGGTGGATCCAGGAGGGTGATGCCCGCCTCGGCCAGCCGTCGCGCCGCCGTCCGCGCGTCCGGCACCTCCAGCCAGACGCGTGGGGCCGGCCAGGGCGGGGGCCGGTGCCCGAGGGCCTCCTCGTGCCGGAGGAGGACGCCCGGCGTCTCGCCCCCGACCTTCAGCAGCGCGATCCCGGCCTCGTCGAACCGCAGCCCCACCGTGAACCCGGCCCGCTCGTAGAAGGCGACCGCCTCGCCGAGGTCCCCGACGGGCAGCAGGAGGTTGTCGAAACCGAGCAGCTCGTACGACTGGTCATCTGACATGCCGTCAGATTAGTTGTAGGGGGCCCGAAATCCGGTCAAGAGCACCCCGGTCTCCGCGTGGCGGGATTTCTGCTGCAAGATGTTCTGCACTCAACCGCACTCGTCTCATCTGCGGATGATCCGATCATCAGACCTCGGGGGAACTCACCTTGTCCGAAACGCCACAGCAGCCCCAGGAGCCCCAGCAGCCCCAGGAGCCCCAGCAGCCCCAGCAGTCGCCGCAGCCGCCCCCGCCCGGCTACGGGTACCCCACCGGCGGCCCGGGCGGCCCGCAGGACGCGGGTCCCGGCCAGCCGGGCCCCGGCCCCTACGGCTATCCCCAGCCCGGCCAGCCGTACCCGGGTTACGCCCACCCCGGTTACCCGGGCCCCGGCTATCCCGGCGGCGGCTACATACCTCCGGGCACCTTCACCGGTGACCCCCAGGCCCCCTACGGGTACGACCTCATGGGCCGCCCCTACTCCGAGAAGTCGAAGATCGTCGCGGGCGTGCTCCAGCTCACCCTGGGCAGCTTCGGCGTCGGCCGGTTCTACATGGGTGACGTCGGCATCGGCCTCGCCCAGCTCTTCACCTGCGGCGGCCTCGGCATCTGGGCGCTGATCGACGGCATCATCCTGCTGGTCAGCGACGACAAGACCGACTCCAACGGGCGGATCCTGCGTGGCTGACGCGGAGCGCCTCTCCGCGAGGTGTTCGGCCGCGCTGCGGCACCCGGCGGCGGGGCCCCTCGCGGTGCTCGCCGCCGGCGCGGCCGGCTCCGCGTATCTCTACGGCACCGACCCGCACCAGCCCGGCCACTGGCTCCCGGGATGCCCGTTCCGGCTCGTCACCGGCCTGCTCTGCCCCGCCTGCGGCGGCACCCGCATGGTGTACGACCTGATGCACGGTCACTTCGCGCAGGCCTGGCTCGACAACCGGGTCCTGCTGCTCGCCTCGCCGTACGCGCTCGCGCTGCTGGTCCGCTGGATGTGGGCGGGCCTGCACGGCCGCACCTGGCATCCGCGCCTGGGGCCAAGGGCTTTGACGCTTGTCCTCGGGGTCGCGGTGGCGTGGACGGTGCTCCGCAACGTAGTTGACTGATTTTGATCACGGATCAGGAACGATGGATCATTTGTACTCCCTTTTTACCCTCTGTTTTCTCTAGGCTCACCAGTCACAGGGGGGACGTCCTGGCATGGCGGAGCCGTGCGAGGACGTTGGTCGGCATCGGCGGACAGTGATCGACGCGCATGATCGCGGCGTCGTGGCATCCCTCCTGGACTCCCCATTTCGGAGCAGGCCGCACCGGCCTCCCGCAGTCATTTCAGGAGCAGTTCTCATGACCGTCCCCACCCCGCAGGCCCCCTACGGGGTCGACCCGCTTGGTCGTCCGTACTCCGACAAGTCCAAGATCGTCGCCGGTATCCTCCAGCTCTTCCTGGGCACCCTCGGCATCGGACGCTTCTACGTCGGTTCCGTGGGCGTGGGCGTCGCCCAGCTCTTCACCTGCGGCGGCCTCGGCATCTGGGCGCTGGTCGACGGCATCCTGTTCCTCACCAGCAACGACCGCACCGACAAGCAGGGTCGCGTCCTGCGCGGCTGACACCGGCGCGCCGACCCGGCCGACACCGGCCGCGGCAACACGGCGAGGGCCCCGCTCCTTCAAGGAGCGGGGCC
>NZ_JBHVYO010000023.1:108590-149040 GCF_042880655.1 Streptomyces sp. NPDC058295 | reverse complement strand
GGGCCCCGACCACGAAGGTCGGGGCCCCACCCGCATGTGTGTCCCGTCCGTATGCGTGGACGGCGTCCCGTCAGGCCTTTCGGCGGCCTATCAGGTGCGGCTTCGCCTCCAGGCCGTCCAGCCCGTGCCAGGACAGGTTCACCAGGTGGGCCGCCACCTCCGCCTTCTTCGGGCGGCGTACGTCCAGCCACCACTGGCCGGTCAGGGCGACCATGCCGACCAGGGCCTGGGCGTACAGCGGAGCCAGTTTCGGGTCGAAGCCGCGGCTCTTGAACTCGCGTCCCAGGATGTCCTCCACCTGGGTGGCGATGTCGGAGATCAGGGACGCGAACGACCCGGTCGACTGCGGGATGGGAGAGTCCCGGACCAGGATCCGGAAACCGTCCGTGTACTCCTCGATGTAGTCCAGGAGCGCGAACGCCGCCTGTTCGAGCAGCTCGCGGGGGTGGCCCGCCGTCAGCGACGACGTGACCATGTCCAGCAGCCGGCGCATCTCCCGGTCCACCACGACCGCGTAGAGCCCCTCCTTGCCGCCGAAGTGCTCGTACACCACCGGCTTGGAGACCCCGGCCTTCGCCGCGATCTCCTCCACCGAGGTGCCCTCGAAACCCTTCGCCGCGAACAGGGTGCGACCGATCTCGAGCAGCTGCTGGCGCCTTTCCGCACCCGTCATACGGGTGCGCCGGGCGCGCCGCGGCTTCGCTTCGTTACTGGAGGTACTGCTGGGATCGGTCGCCACGCCGTCAATCATGCCGCCTCGGCGGTGGCCTTCCCCCGTCGGGAGCCGTCTCCACCGGTGTTACGACGCGAATCGATACGCGAGCGTGACGGCCAGCGCACGTCGTAGGCCCACCCGAGCATCTCGAACCAGCGGATGAACCGGGCCGAGGAGTCCAGCTGGCCGCGCATCACGCCGTGCCGCGCCGATGTCGGGTCCGCGTGGTGCAGGTTGTGCCAGGACTCGCCGCAGGACAGGATCGCCAGCCACCAGACGTTGCCGGAGCGGTCCCGGGACTTGAAGGGGCGCTTGCCCACCGCGTGGCAGATCGAGTTGATCGACCATGTCACGTGGTGCAGCATCGCCACCCGCACCAGCGAGCCCCAGAAGAACGCCGTGAACGCGCCCCACCAGGACATCGTCACCAGCCCGCCCACCAGCGGCGGCAGCGCCAGCGACAGGATCGTCCAGTAGACGAACTGCCGGGAGACCGCGCGGATCGCCGGGTCCTTGATCAGATCCGGCGCGTACTTCTCCTGCGAGGTCTGCTCCTCGTCGAACATCCATGCGATGTGTGCCCACCACAGGCCCTTCATCAGGGCCGGGAGCGTCTCGCCGAACCGCCACGGCGAATGCGGGTCGCCGTCCGCGTCGGAGAACTTGTGGTGCTTGCGGTGATCGGCCACCCAGCGCACGAGCGGGCCCTCCACCGCCATCGACCCCATGATCGCCAACGCGATCCGGAGCGGCCGCTTGGCCTTGAACGAGCCGTGCGTGAAGTAGCGGTGGAAGCCGATCGTGATGCCGTGGCAGCCGAGGAAGTACATGAAGACGAGCAGACCGAGATCCAGCCAGCTCACGCCCCAGCCCCACGCCAGCGGCACCGCCGCCAGCACCGCGAGGAACGGGACGACGATGAAGATCAGCAGCATGATCTGCTCGATCGAACGCTTCTGCTCGCCACCGAGCGTGGCGGAGGGCGTGGGGGTACCGTCGGGCGCCTTCAAAGGGTCATCGATCACGTTGGAGCTGCCTGTGGTCATGCGCGTCCCCTGGGGGGTCTTGGATTGAGGGAGATGCCGTCGTTCCGCACACCGCGGAAGGTCGCACAGCGAACCAATGCCCCGCTTCCTACGGTTCCGTAACCTACGGCATCGTAAGTATGGCAGCGCCCTGCCCGGCGGCAAGAGCCCGCCAACCTGCGCGTCCCCAGGGACACCTATCCTTGGAGACAGTCGGACAGCGCGGTCCGCTCTGTTTTCTTCCCGGATGTCCGGCCCCTATGCGACGCCCGCCGCGGGGCCGGAGTACGGGTTCCCTCCCGGACGAGCTTCAACACTGCAAGGAGCCGCACCTGTGAGCAGTGCCGACGACCTTGGCCAGGCCACCACAACGACCAGCACCGAGCTGCGCGCCGACATCCGCCGACTGGGTGACCTGCTCGGCGAGACCCTCGTACGGCAGGAGGGCCCGGAGCTCCTCGATCTGGTCGAGAAGGTCCGCCGCCTCACCCGCGAGGACGGCGAAGCCGCCGCCGAACTGCTGCGTGGCATCGAACTGGAGACCGCGGCCAAGCTGGTCCGCGCCTTCTCCACCTACTTCCACCTTGCCAACGTCACCGAACAGGTCCACCGCGGCCGCGAACTGCGCGAGCGCCGCGCCGCCGAGGGCGGCCTGCTCGCCCGCACCGCCGACCGCCTCAAGGACGTCGACCCCGAGCACGTCCAGCAGACGGTCCGCCACCTCAACGTTCGCCCCGTGTTCACGGCGCACCCCACCGAAGCCGCGCGCCGGTCGGTACTCAACAAGCTCCGGCGCATCGCCGCGCTTCTGGAGACCCCGGTCATCGAGGCCGACCGCCGCCGCTACGACACCCGCCTGGCCGAGAACATCGACCTCGTCTGGCAGACCGACGAACTCCGGGTCGTCCGTCCCGAGCCCGCCGACGAGGCCCGTAACGCCATCTACTACCTCGACGAACTCCACGCGGGCGCCGTCGGCGACGTTCTGGAGGACCTGACCGCCGAGCTGGAGCGGGTCGGCGTCAAGCTCCCCGAGAACACCCGTCCGCTCACCTTCGGCACCTGGATCGGCGGCGACCGCGACGGCAACCCCAACGTCACCCCCCAGGTGACCTGGGACATCCTCATCCTCCAGCACGAGCACGGCATCAACGACGCGCTGGACATGATCGACGAGCTCCGCGGCTTCCTCTCCAACTCCATCCGCTACACCGGCGCCACCGAGGAACTCCTGGAGTCGCTGAAGGGCGACCTCGAACGGCTGCCCGAGATCAGCCCCCGCTACAAGCGCCTCAACGCCGAAGAGCCCTACCGTCTCAAGGCCACCTGCATCCGGCAGAAGCTGGAGAACACCAAGCAGCGCCTCGCCAAGGGCATCCCGCACGAGAGCGGACGCGACTACCTCGGCACCAGCGAGCTCCTCGCGGACCTCACCCTCATCCAGACGTCCCTGCGCGAGCACCGCGGCGGGCTGTTCGCCGACGGCCGGATGAACCGCACCATCCGCACCCTCGCCGCGTTCGGCCTCCAGCTCGCCACCATGGACGTCCGCGAGCACGCCGACGCCCACCACCACGCCCTCGGTCAGCTCTTCGACCGCCTCGGCGAGGAGTCCTGGCGCTACGCCGACATGCCCCGCGAGTACCGCACGAAGCTCCTCGCCAAGGAACTGCGCTCCCGCCGGCCGCTCGCCCCCAGCCCGGCCCCCGTCGACGCCGCCGGCGAGAAGACCCTCGGGGTCTTCCAGACGGTCAAGCGGGCCCTCGCCGTCTTCGGACCCGAGGTCATCGAGTCGTACATCATCTCCATGTGCCAGGGCGCCGACGACGTGTTCGCGGCGGCGGTCCTGGCCCGCGAAGCCGGTCTCGTCGACCTGCACGCCGGCTGGGCGAAGATCGGCATCGTGCCGCTCCTGGAGACCACGGACGAGCTGAAGGCCGCCGACACCATCCTGGAGGACATGCTCTCCGACCCCTCCTACCGGCGCCTGGTCGCGCTGCGCGGAGACGTCCAGGAGGTCATGCTCGGCTACTCGGACTCCTCCAAGTTCGGCGGCATCACCACCAGCCAGTGGGAGATCCACCGCGCCCAGCGCCGGCTGCGTGACGTCGCCCACCGCTACGGCGTCCGGCTGCGGCTGTTCCACGGCCGCGGCGGCACCGTCGGTCGCGGCGGCGGCCCCTCCCACGACGCCATCCTCGCCCAGCCCTGGGGCACCCTGGAGGGCGAGATCAAGGTCACCGAACAGGGCGAGGTCATCTCCGACAAGTACCTCATCCCGTCCCTGGCCAGGGAGAACCTGGAACTGACGGTCGCCGCGACCCTGCAGGCCTCCGCCCTGCACACCGCGCCCCGCCAGTCCGACGAGGCCCTCGCCCGCTGGGACGCCGCCATGGACGTCGTCTCGGACGCCGCCCACGACGCCTACCGGACCCTCGTCGAGGACCCGGACCTGCCGACGTACTTCCTCGCGTCGACGCCGGTGGACCAGCTCGCCGACCTGCACCTGGGCTCCCGGCCCTCCCGCCGCCCCGGCTCCGGCGTCTCGCTCGACGGCCTGCGCGCCATCCCGTGGGTCTTCGGCTGGACCCAGTCCCGTCAGATCGTGCCCGGCTGGTACGGCGTCGGCTCCGGCCTCAAGGCGCTGCGCGAAGCAGGCCTCGACACCGTCCTGGACGAGATGCGCGATCAGTGGCACTTCTTCCAGAACTTCATCTCCAACGTCGAGATGACCCTCGCGAAGACCGATCTGCGCATCGCCCAGCACTACGTCGACACCCTCGTCCCCGACGACCTCAAGCACGTCTTCGACCGGATCAAGGCCGAACACGCCCTGACCGTCGCCGAGGTACTGAAGATCACCGGCGAACCGGAACTGCTCGACGCCACCCCCGTGCTCAAGCAGACGTTCACCATCCGCGACGCCTACCTCGACCCGATCTCCTACCTCCAGGTCACCCTGCTCAAGCGGCAGCGTGACGCCGTGGCCGCGGGAGCGGAGCCCGACCCGCTCCTCGCGCGCGCCCTGCTCCTCACCGTCAACGGCGTCGCCGCGGGCCTGCGCAACACCGGCTGACCCCGCTCTCCGCACCTCTTTGCACAAGAGGGTGCCCCCGGGTTCGTACGAACCCGGGGGCACCCTCTTGTCACGCGCTCACACGCTCACACCGCGAAGAACGCCGCCGTCAGCAACGCGACGCCCGACCCCGCCAGCACCCAGCCCACCCGCGCCCGTCCCAGACCGCCCGCGACCACCACCGACGCCAGCAGCAGCGCCCCGCCCAGCGGCACCCACGCGTACAGGATCCCGGCCGGACCGGACCGCACCACCTCGTCGCTGCCCGGTTTGATCACCACGGTGTAGATCCCGCCCTTGCGCACCGCCACCGACTTCTCGATCTCCACGCGCGCGCGTGCCGTCGATCCGGCGGACAGCGGCGAGTACGGCCCCGCACACGTGTCCTCACCGCACCGTGTCACCTCGACCGTGCCCTGCTCCCGGCCCTTCGTCAGCATCACGTGCTGCGCGGACCCCCAGGAACCCCACACCCCCGCCAACAGGATGAGCACGGCGACCGCGCCCATCGCCACGAGCCGCCCGAACCGCAACGCGGTTCCCGAGGCCGAGCTCCCGGCCGACCTGGCCCCCTTGGCCGCGCCCCTGGCAGACCCCTTGGCCGATTCCGATCCCCCGGCCGAGCCGGAGCCGGAGCCTTTGGCCGTGACCGCGCCTCTGGCCGGACTCTTGGCCGAGCCCTTACGGGAGTGACCCCGGCGGCGGTGGGACGAGGCTGCTGTGGCAGGCATGGCCGGGATCATTGGCCATGCCTGAACGGCCCGTCAACCTGGGTGGGTGACAAGTCAGGAGTTGTACGTGCTTTGCGCCCGCTCCAGCCCCTCGAGCACCAGGGCCGCCGCCGCGTCCGACGCACGGTCCACGAAGTAGTCCAGCTCCTTGCGCTCGGCCGAGGAGAAGTCCTTCAGCACGAAGTCCGCCACCTGCATCCGCCCCGGCGGCCGCCCGATCCCGAACCGCACCCGGTGGTAGTCCGGGCCCATCACCTTCGTCATCGACTTCAGACCGTTGTGCCCGTTGTCCCCGCCACCGAGCTTCAGCCGCAGCACGCCGTAGTCGATGTCCAGCTCGTCGTGCACCGCGACGATGTTCGCCACCGGCACCTTGTAGAAGTCCCGCAGCGCGTTCACCGGCCCGCCCGACACGTTCATGAACGACATCGGCTTCGCCAGCACCACCCGCCGGCTCCCCGTACCCGGCGGACCCAGCCGGCCCTCGACGACCTGGGCCTGCGCCTTGCCCGCCCGCTTGAACCTTCCCCCGATCCGCTCGGCCAGCAGATCCGCCACCATGAAGCCGACGTTGTGCCGGTTCATGGCGTACTCGGGGCCGGGATTGCCGAGACCCACGATCAGCCAGGGGGCATTGGCGTCGGTCGTCACGTCCATGTCTCCTTGATACGCGCAGGCCGCCGCTCCCCAGAGGAAGCGGCGGCCGACGGGATGAGGTGCCGGGAAATCAGGCCTCGGTGCCCTCGGCCTCGGCGGACTCCGCCGGGGCCTCCTCCGCCTGGGCGGCCAGGACCTGGAGGACGACCGCGTCCTCGTCGGTGGCCAGCGTGGTGCCCTTGGGCAGCGGGATGTCCTTCGCCAGAATGGCCGCGCCGGCCTCCAGGCCCGCGATGGAGACGGTGACCGACTCGGGGATGTGAGTGGCCTCGGCCTCGACGTTCAGCGTGCTGAGCACGTGCTCGAGCAGGTACGCACCCGGGGCCAGCTCGCCCTCGGTGTGGACGTAGACCTCGACGTTGACCTTCTCGCCGCTGCGGACCAGCAGCAGGTCGACGTGGTCCAGGAAGCCCTTGATCGCGTCACGCTGCACGGCCTTCGGGATGGCCAGGTGGGTCTTGCCGTCGATCTCCAGGCTGAGCAGCACGTTCGGCGTACGCAGCGCGAGCTGGAGCTCGTGGCCCGGCAGCGTGAGGTGCACGGGGTCGGCACCGTGGCCGTAGACCACGGCGGGAACCTTGCTGTCACGGCGGATACGGCGGGCGGCGCCCTTGCCGAACTCGGTGCGGGTCTCGGCTGCGAGCTTGACCTCGGCCATGTTCACTCCTCGTAGAAAGGGGAAAGGTGGTCACCCGGCCAAACCGTCGGCCTGCTACGAAGAGCGCGTCGATAACGGACAGCTGTACACAGACGTGTACGGCCTCCCTCGCCGAGCAACTGTGGCAGTTTACGCAGCGGGAAGGCCGTACAGGAAATCGATCTAGCCGAGGACCGTCACTGCTCGTCGAAGAGGCTCGTCACCGAACCGTCCTCGAACACCTCGCGCACCGCGTTCGCGATCGTCGGCGCGATCGACAGCACGGTGATCTTGTCCACCTCGAGCTCACCCGGCGTCGGCAGGGTGTTGGTGAAGATGAACTCGCTGACCTTCGAGTTCTTGAGGCGGTCGGCCGCCGGACCCGACAGCACGCCGTGCGTCGCCGTCACGATGACGTCCTCGGCGCCGTGCGCGAACAGCGCGTCCGCGGCGGCGCAGATCGTGCCGCCCGTGTCGATCATGTCGTCGACGAGCACGCAGACCCGGCCCTTGACCTCGCCCACGACCTCGTGGACGGTCACCTGGTTCGCCACGTCCTTGTCGCGCCGCTTGTGCACGATCGCCAGCGGAGCGCCCAGCCGGTCGCACCAGCGGTCGGCCACCCGCACCCGGCCCGCGTCCGGGGACACGACCGTGAGCTTGTCGCGGTCCACCTTGCTGCCCACGTAGTCGGCGAGCAGCGGCAGCGCGAAGAGGTGGTCCACCGGGCCGTCGAAGAAGCCCTGGATCTGGTCCGTGTGCAGGTCCACCGTCAGGATCCGGTGGGCGCCCGCCGTCTTCATCAGGTCGGCGATCAGACGGGCCGAGATGGGCTCGCGTCCGCGGTGCTTCTTGTCCTGCCGGGCATAGCCGTAGAACGGCACGATGACGGTGATGGAGCGTGCCGACGCGCGCTTCAGCGCGTCGATCATGATCAGCTGCTCCATGATCCACTTGTTGATCGGAGCGGTGTGGCTCTGGATCAGGAAGCAGTCCGCACCTCGCGCCGACTCCTGGTAGCGGACGTAGATCTCACCATTGGCGAAATCGAAGGCCTTCGTCGGGACGACCCCGACACCCAGCTGGTGGGCGACCTCCTCGGCAAGCTCGGGGTGGGCGCGGCCGGAGAAGAACATCATCTTCTTCTCGCCGGTCGTCTTGATCCCGGTCACAGCACTGTCTCCTCAGAGGTGTCTCAGCTGGGTGTCGAGAGACCTCGCCGCTGGGCGCGACGGGGCCGTCTCAGCTGGTGGGGTGCGGGTGTGCACTTATCACGGTACGCCGTGTCCGACGTGCCTGTTTCCGGTCAGCTTTCGCTTTCGGCCTGGCGGGAGGCCGTCTCGGCCGCCTTCGCCGCCGCGCTGCCGGGGCGCTTGCGGGCCACCCAACCCTCGATATTCCGCTGCTGACCACGGGCCACGGCCAGCGAACCGGGCGGCACGTCCTTCGTGATCACGGACCCGGCGGCGGTGTACGAGCCGTCCCCGACCGTGACAGGAGCCACAAACATGTTGTCCGAACCCGTACGGCAGTGCGACCCGACGGTGGTGTGGTGCTTGTCCTGTCCGTCGTAGTTCACGAACACGCTCGCCGCGCCGATGTTGGTGTACTCCCCGATCGTCGCGTCACCGACGTAGGAGAGGTGCGGGATCTTCGTCCCCTCGCCGATGGAGGCGTTCTTGGTCTCGACGTACGTGCCGATCTTGCCCTTCGCCCCGAGGCGGGTGCCGGGACGGAGGTAGGCGAACGGTCCCACGGAGGCACCCGGACCGATGCGGGCGCTGTCGGACACGGTGTTGTCGACCCGGGCCCCCGCGCCGACCTGGGTGTCCTTGAGCCGGCAGTTGGGGCCGACCTCGGCGCCCTCCGCGAGGTGCGTGCTGCCGTGCAGCTGCGTACCGGGGAGGACGACGGCGTCCCGCTCGAAGGTGACGGTGACGTCGATCCAGGTCGTCGCCGGGTCGACGACGGTCACGCCGGACAGCATCGCGGCGGTCAGCAGCCGGTCGTTGAGAATGCGGCGGGCCTCGCTGAGCTGCACCCGGTTGTTGATGCCGGCGATCTCCCGGTGGTCGGCGGCGACGGACGCGCCGACCCGGTGACCGGCCTCCCGGAGGATCCCGAGGACATCGGTCAGGTACTCCTCGCCCTGGCTGTTGTCCGTGCGGACCTTCTTCAGCGCGTCGGCCAGCAGCGGCCCGTCGAACGCGAAGACCCCGGAGTTGATCTCACGGATCGCGCGCACCGCGTCGTTCGCGTCCTTGTGCTCGACGATCGCGGTGACGGTGCCGGAGGCGCCGTCCCGGACGATCCGCCCGTAGCCGGTCGCGTCCGGCACCTCGGCGGTGAGGACGGTGACGGCGTTCCCGTCGGCGTGGTGGGTGGCGGCGAGGGCCGCGAGGGTCGCGCCGGTCAGCAGCGGGGTGTCGCCGCAGACGACGACCACGGTGCCGTCGACGTCGCCGCCGAGCTGCTCGAGCCCCATCCGGACGGCGTGCCCGGTGCCGTTCTGCTCCTCCTGCACGGCGGTGCGTACACCGGCGTCAACCTCGGCGAGATGCGCCGTGACCTTCTCCCGTGCGTGTCCGACGACGACGACCAGGTTCTCGGGGTCCAGCTCACGGGCCGCGGCCAGCACATGACCCACGAGGGAGCGGCCGCTGATCTCGTGCAGGACCTTCGGTATGGCGGACTTCATACGGGTGCCCTCACCCGCTGCGAGAACGACGACGGCTGCCGGGCGAATGGCGCTCACGGAAGTTGCCCTTCGGCTGTGGAGTGGGGTGGGACATCCGAAGGATACCGGGGCGTTTCTTTGGGGACATGAGAGCGGGCCCTGACCGTGCTGTCAGGGCCCGGAACTGCTATGGCTCCCCCGCCAGGACTCGAACCCGGACATATGGCACCAAAAGCCACAGTGCTGCCAATTACACCACAGGGGAACAAGGTTGACTTAACCGGACATTTGGTCCGGCTGTCGTGTGGCGCCTCCTACTATGCCGCACTATCCGCCCTCGACGCGACGGTGTTGGACGGTGCTCCGGACCATGATCACCCGAGGGCGGGCGGGCCGGCCCCCGGCGGAGGTGGCGGAGGTGCGTCCGGCGTGACGGAGCCCGGGGCGGAATGACCGGTTCCGGGATCGAACAGGCGTGCTTCGGCAGTTCGAGGGATACCAGTGGGTTTCGATGCTGTTCGGTTATGGGGTGTGGTGGGGACCGGTCGGGGAAAGTCGCCGGAAAAGCCGGGGGCCGCGCCCGTAGGCTGGAGGCATGACCACGACGGGGGAAGAGGACACGGCGGCCCTGGGAGGGCCGTGGTGGTGGGCCAGATGGCGGAGTGCGGCGTTCGACTGGAGCCTGGGGCTCGTGTCCGCCGTGGAGTGCGCGGTGGAGGGGATCCCGTTCGCGCGGGACGCGGGGATCCCGGCGGCGGCGGGGGTGGTGTTCGGTCTGCTCGCCGGGTCCGTTCTGGTGGTGCGGCGGAAGTGGCCCATCGCGGTGGTGCTGGTGTCGATCGCCATCACCCCGGCTCAGATGGGGTACCTGATGGGCATCGTGGGGCTGTACACCCTCGCCGCCTCCGAGCTGCCCCGCCGGATCATCGCCTCGCTCGCGGGGATGCAGCTGGTGGGGACGTTGATCGTGACGTTCGTGCGCGTGCGGCAGAGCATGGACCAGGGCCGGCTGACCATCGGCGACTGGTTCATCCCGTTCGCCGCCATCACGACCTCGCTGGGGCTCACCGCACCGCCGCTGCTGCTGGGGATGTATGTCGGCGCTCGGCGGCGGCTCATGGAGAGCCTGCGGGAGCGGGCGGACAGCCTCGAGCGGGAGTTGCAGCTGCTCGCGGAGCGGGCGGAGGAGCGGGCGGAGTGGGCGCGCGGCGAGGAACGGACCCGGATCGCGCGCGAGATGCACGACGTGGTCGCGCATCGCGTGAGTCTGATGGTCGTCCACGCGGCCGCGTTGCAGGCCGTCGCCCGCAAGGACCCCGAGAAGGCGGTGCGCAACGCGGTGCTCGTGGGTGACATGGGGCGGCAGGCGTTGACCGAGTTGCGGGAGATGCTCGGAGTGCTGCGCAGCGGTGGTCCGGGAGAGCGGGCGGCGTCGGTGCCGGTGGTGGCGGTGGGGGTGGCCGCCGCGGTGGTGGTGGAGGAGGGCGAGGGGCCCTGTCTGTCCGAGCTCGACGAGCTGGTGGGGCAGTCGGCGGCCGCGGGGATGGTCGTGGAGCTGCTGGTGGAGGGGGAGGCGCGGGCGTATGCGCCGGAGGTGGAGCAGACGGCGTACCGGGTGGTGCAGGAGGCCCTGACGAACGTCCACAAGCACGCGGCGGGCGCCAAGACGCATGTGCGCCTGGCGCACCGGGAGGGGGAGATCGCGATGCAGGTGGAGAACGGGCCGCCGCCCGAGGTGTCGGCGCTGTCGGCGGGGTTCCCGTCGGGGGGCAACGGGTTGGTGGGGATGAAGGAGCGGGTGATGGCGCTGGGCGGGGTGTTCGTGTCGGGGCCGACGGAGGCGGGGGGTTTCCGGGTGTCGGCGGTGATACCGGCGTCCTAGCCCTCCGGTGCCCGCGTCGGCCGGTCAGCCGGCGGTGAGACGGACGGGTTCGACGCCGGCGGCGAGGGCGCCGAGGGCCTGGTCGATGTCGGGGCCGAGGTACCAGTCACCGGTGTGGTCGAGGGCGTAGACGCGGCCTTCGGCGTCGATGGCGAGGATGCCCTGGGTGTCGGTCTCGGTGCCGAGGGGCGCGACGTCGGTGTCGAGGGCGCGGCCGAGGTCGGCGAGGGTGCGGGCGAGGTGGAGGCCGTGCAGGGGGTCGATGTGGACGGTGGTGGGCGCGACCTGGCGGCCGGGGCCGGTGGGGGCGATGGTCAGGCCGCCGAACTCGGCCCAGGCCTCGACGGCGGCGGGGAAGACGGCATGCCGGTGGCCGGCGGGTGAGGTGTATTCGCGGAGGGTGTCGGCCCAGATCTCGGCCTGCTTGATGTCCCAGCGTCCGGGTTGCCAGCCGGCGGCGCGCAGCGCGGCGTCCACGGGGACGGGGAAGCGTGTGGTGGAAGTGCGGTCGGGGTGCATCGGCCCTTCGTTCGTCGAGCTGGTGGTGCGTGGCCCGGTGGGGCCGTGGTGTCGTCCTGCGCGGAGGGTGGCGGTAGGGGGCGGTTCAGTCGCCCGCGGTCGACGGGGCGACGATGCGGACGCCGAAGTGGGCGCTGAGCGCGGTGCAGGCGCGGCAGGGTGCGGCGAAGCTGCCGTGCAGCGGGTCGCCGTCCTCGCGGATGCGGCGGGTGGTGAGCTTGGCCTGTCTGAGGGCCTTGCGCGCTTCGCCGTTGGTCATGGGACGACGCGCGGCGCGCCTGCTGCGGGCGGCGTCGGCGGCGGTGATGTGCCGCGAGATGAGGAGCACCTCGGCGCAGCGTCCGGTGAAGCGGTCGCGTTGGGTGCTGGTGAGGGTGTCGAGGAAGTCCTGGACGAGCGGGTGCAGGGGCGGCGGCTGGTCGGCGCGGGCGGCGGTGCCGGTGAGGGTGGCGCCGCGGACGGAGAGGGCGGCGGCGACGGTGGGGAGTATGCCGTCCCGGCGGTGGCGCAGGACGGGCGCGTGCGCGGCCTCGGTGGCGGACCAGCCGATGCGGGGATCGCCGGACGGACCGGTGCGCGGGTCACCGGCCGGACCGGTGCCGTGGGCGGCCGTGTGGGCGGAGTACAGGTCGTCCGACCTGCCGGTGTGTGACCCCGTCTGCGTCGCGTTCATGATCGTTTTCCCCTCCCGTGCATCCCCCGGACGTCACAGAGTGCCAAATGGCGTGGCGGGTGGGGAAGCTGGGGCGGTTCGACACGCCCGGGTTTGGGCGGGCTGTCACGGCGGGGTGACGGCTGGTCACGGAAGCGGAGGGCCGGTGACCGCCGTCGTCGTACCGCATAGGCTGTCGGCACCGTCGGCGCGCGGTTGACGCGCGTTGGAGATTGTTGGAGACAGTCGATACGGGGCGTGGTGGGTGGGTCCGGAAGCGGAACCGGCCGCTGCGGGCCGTACAGAGTGCCGCAGGGGGCAACCGCCATGACGACAGGTCGGCTCGGGCAGCAAGCCGCGCCGCCGAACGCGGCCTATGCCGGGCAGGTCGTGCATTTCCCGGATCCGGTCCGGGCGGCACGGCACCCGAGAGGCGTTCGGATGGACGAGCGGGGCTACCCCGACTTCTCGCCGTATGCGCGGGCGGCGGCGGAGATCGCGGATCCGCCGGAGGGCTTCGGCGTGGACGAGCTGCGGCTGACGGACTACGTGTCGGCGAACGCGGTGCTGGCGGCGTCGGGGCACGAGCTGTGGGACACGGTGCCGAGCGTGGCGACACCGCACGGCTGGACGTGGCACCACGTCGTGGGTTCGCGGCGGCTGGAACTGGTGCCGGTCGAGGTGAAGGCGCTGCTGCGGCATCACGGCGGGGTGTCGTCGGCGGTCGTGGACCAGGCGAAGCGTGGGACGCGGCCCCTTCAGGAGACGCGTCCGGTGCACTTCGGGCTGCCGAAGTCGGGCGTGGCGGTGACGGAAGCGCAGGTCCAGGGGGTCGAGGAGGACCTGGGGTACCGGCTGCCGGGCGCGTACCGGTCGTTCGTGAAGGCGGCCGGTGGTTGTGCACCGGTGGGCGCGGCCCTGGACGCGGAGCTGGGGCTCCTGGTCGACCAGCCGTTCTTCACCGTGCGCGACGAGGCGGCGGTCAACGACCTCGTGTACGTGAACAAGTGTCTGCGTGACCATCTGACGAAGGATTACCTGGGCGTCGCGTTCGTGCAGGGCGGGTTGCTCGCCGTGAAGGTACGGGGCGAGCGGGCCGGTTCGGTGTGGTTCTGCGCGTACGACGACATCCGGGACGTCGATCCGGCGTGGTCGCCTGCGGAGCGCATGGAGCGGCTGCTGCTGCCGTGCGGTGAGGACTTCGACGTCTTCCTGTCGAGGCTGGCCGGTAATCCGCCGGAGTTGGAGACGGTGGCCAATCTGATGGTGGACGGCGGGTTCGCGCGCGCGGTGCCGGCGGCCGCCGCCTCTTCGGTGGGGGAGTGAGCTGGACGATGGTGACGTTCGCGCAGGCGCAGGAGCGCGCCGAAGAGTGGATCAACGGGGATGTGCCGGCGTACCAGCACCGTGAGGTGCGGGTACGGGAGTTCGAGCTCGGGTTCGTGGTGTGGGCCGAGGACCGCGCGGAGGGACCGCGTTCGGACGGCGGCGCGCAGCGGCTGGTGATCGCCCGGGACAGCGGGGAGGCCACGCTGTGGCCCTCGGCGCCGGTGGGCGAGGTGATCCGCCGGTACGAGGAGGAGTACGGCCGTACGGACGCCCCCGCCGACGCGGTGCCGGCCCCCGCGGCACGGGTGGATCTGAATCAGACGTCGTTCTTGTTGTCGCCGCCGGAGTGGCTGCAGGAGGCGGCGGACAAGCTGGGGATCGCGGATCGGCGAGAGGCCGGTTCCGGTTCCGGTTCCGGGAACGGTTCCGCGGCCGGCTCCGGGAACGGCGAGGCTGCTTCGGCGCCGGGCTCTGGCTCACCTGCGGGTGCGGGTGCGGGTGTGGGTGTGGGTTCCGGTTCGGGCGGTGACCCCTCGCTTCCCCGGACCCAGGGCGGGGTGTCGGGGAGCGCGCTGCCCGAGACACAGGCGGGGGTGCCCGCGGGTCCGGGCTCCGGTGGGTCGTCGGCGCCTGCCGCTCCCGCCGGGGCGACCCCGTGGGCGGGGACGGACACCAACGCCGACGCCGGTGACGACCGTTCCGTTTCGCTGCCCGCGACCGTGTTCGCGCCGCCGCTGAGCGGCTCCGACGACGAGGCGTTGCCGCCGACGTCCGCGCCGGACGCCAAGACGGCACTGATGTCGGGCGGCAGCGGGCTTCCGCGGACGGCGGTCGCCCCTGCGCTCGACGCTCCGGGGGCGGCCGGCACGGGGCCGGGTGGCGCGGGTACGGCCGGGAACACACCGGCCTCCCCGACATCCCCGACATCCCCGACTCCGCCTGCCCCGCCGACTCCGCCGGCCGGTCCGGCCGGTTCGTCGTACGGCTACCCGCAGGGGCCGGGCGCGGGCGCGCCGGGTGGCCCCGGGGTTCCGTCCTCGTCCCCGGGTTCTTCCCCGGGTTCGTCGCCGTCTTCGTCTTCGGCGGCCGCTCCGGGTACGCCGCCTCCGGCCGGTCCGGGTACGCCCGCGCGGTCGCTCGCCCCGAACGCCGGTGACATCGCGGACGCCGCGACCAGCAAGGCGGCGCCGCCTCCGCGTCGTCAGCGTGGTGGAGGGGCGCAGCCGCCGCCTCCGCCGAGTGCGCCGGGAACGCCGGGCGCGCGACCGGGGAACACGCCTCCGCCTCCGCCTTCCGGCCCGGGTGCGCCCGGTACCCCGGCGGGCGGCTATGTGCCCACCCAGCTCGTGTCGTCCCTGGGCCCGGACGGGTCCGCCGGTCCGGGTGGTCCGGGTGGTCCGGGTACGGGCCAGGGTGCGGGGGGTGCGCCCCAGCCTCCCGGTGCGCCTGGTGTGCCCGGTGGGCCGAGCGCGCCCGCAGGGCCGAACCCGCCCGGGGGTACGCCTCCCGGTGGCGTTCACCACGCCGCGACGATGCTTGCCGACCCCGGTCGGATGGGACCGGGCGCGCCGCAGCCGCCCGGCGCCCCGGGTGCCCCGCATGCGCCTGGCGCGCCCGGTGCTCCGGGTATGCCCGGCGCGCAGGCCGCTCCGGGCGCCCCCGGTGCGCCCGGTACGCCCGGTGTCGTCCACCATGCGCAGACCATGTTGGCCGGGCCCCAGGCGGGTGGCCCCGGAGCGCCTTTGCCGCCGCAGGCTCCCGGTGGCCCCGGTTTCCCGGGTGCTCCCGGTGCTCCCGCGGCGCCCGGTTTCCCGGGTGCCCCGGGCATGGCACCCGCTCCCGGTATGGCTCCCGGCGCTCCCCGGCCCCCGATGCCGCCGGGCGGGCAGGCGCCGGGGCAGCCGCCCGCGTACGGGTATCCGCAGCAGCAGGGCCTGCCGACGGTCGGACCGGGTTATCAGGCCGTGCTGCGCTTCCGCGCGCAGGACGGCTCGGAGCAGCAGCTGATCCGGCGTTCGGCGCCGGGGACCCCGCACCCGGAGTGGCAGATCTTCCACGAGCTGCGGGCGATGAACGTGCCGCCGGACCAGGTGCTGGAGCTGCACACGGAGCTGGAGTCGTGCGAGCTGCCGGGCGCCTACTGCGCGCGGATGATGCGCGAACAGTGGCCGCAGGCCCGGATCACGAGCATCGCGCCGTACGGCACGGATCACGCGAGCCGGCAGCAGGGCATGCAGCAACTGCTGGCGCACCAGGGCGAGTTGCACCAGGTGGCGGACGGGCCGGCGCGTCCGGCGCCCGTTCGCGCGCCGTTGCCGCCGGTGCAGGCCGCGCCGCCGTTGCCGCCGGAGGCGATCGGGCAGGAGCTGGCGGCGGTGTTCGGGCCGGCGGTGTTCCGCTTCGAGCAGGCCGCGGTGTCCCGGCAGGGCGTGCCGCCGGTCGTGGCGCACACCCTGGTGGTGGCGGGTCTGCCGGCCGACATGGGGCCGTTCTTCTGGGCGCAGGCCCAGCCGGGCAGGCCGGTGCCGACCCTGGCGGAGCTGGCGGCCGAACGGGGTGTGCAGCCGGCGTCGGACGCGGGCTCGTACCTCGTCATGGGCACCGACTTCGGCAAGGCGATCTGTGTGCAGTACGGCACGGCGAACATCGTCGCCGTGCCGGTGGAGGCGGGGCCGGGCGGTGCGCCCGTACCGCCGCAGTTCGTGAACTCCGGGCTGCCGGAGTTCGCTCGCTGTCTGGCGCTGCTCGGGCGGATGTGGCGGCTGCGGTTCGGTCTGAACCAGGAGCAGGCGGGTCGCTGGACCGTCGACTTCCAGGCCCAGTTGGCCTCGCTCGACCCGGCGGCGCTCGGTTCGCCCGAGAGCTGGTGGTCGGTGCTGCTGGAACAGATGTGGGACGGGCTGCTGTGACGAACGGTCGCCGCGCCTGGTAAGGACGCGTAGGACGGAAAGGGGCCGGACCCGGTCGGATGATCGGGTCCGGCCCCTTTGTGTTCAAGGCTGGCCGTGGCCCGTGCGCGGAGTGTCGCGTTATGAACACTTGCGCCCGATCCATCAAGATATGCGCGAAATCATCATGTCGTGTCCGTCGGGTGACGAGGGGTTACAGGATGAGCAGCGCAGCGATGTCACCGCCGGGGTTCGTGACCGTTCGCGGCCGCGGCTACCGACCGGAACAGGTCGAGGCGTACACCGCCGCCCTCTGCGCCGGCCGGGACGCCGCGTGGGAACGGGCCGCCCGGCTCACGGTGCTCGCCAGGGAGATGGAGGAGGAGGCCAAGCAGTTGCGCGAGGTGGTGACCCGGCTCGCGCCGCAGACGTACGACTCCCTCGGGGAGCGCGCACGGCGCATCCTCCAGCTCGGACAGGAAGAGGCGGCGGCGGTCCGCGACAACGCGCGGAGTGAAGCGCGTGAGCACCTCGCCTACGTCGAGACGTGCGCCCTCGATGTGCGCCGCGCGGCCCAGGAGGAGGCGGACGCGCTCCGCGCGGAGGCCGAGGAACGCGCCCGCCAGCGGTTGCTCGCGGCCCGCGCCGAGGCCGACGAGCTCCGCATCGGCACCCGGCGCGAGGTCAAGGAGTATCGAGGCGAGGCCCTGGCCGCCCTGCGCGAGGTGCGGCAGCGCACCGCCGGCATGCTCGCCGAACAGGAGAAGGAGCAGGCCGAGCGATGGGCCGCGGCGGAGCGCGAGGAGGCCGAGCGGGTCGCCGCCCTCGACGCGCGACACGATCGGGCGGTGGCCCGCGCCGAGGCGGCGCTGTCCGAGGCCGAGCAGGCGTTCGCGGAGGCCGAGGAGTCGGCCCGCCGCTGCCAGGAGGAGGCACACGCGCGTGCCGCCGAGCTTCTCGCCGAGGCGCGCGCCCGGGAGGAGCGCGTCGTCCACGAGACGGAGCGGCTGCTGCGGGAGCACGACGAACGCCGGGACGACGTGCAGGCGCACATGGACCACGTACGCAACAGCCTGAGCGCACTCACCGGCCGCACGGTCGACTAGGACTGCTGGGACCGGGACCTGACGGGACTGCAGGGACCGGGAACTGGCCGGGTCAGGACCTGATGGAACCCGACCGTATCTGTCGGTCGCGCGGACGATCGGTGTCTACGACGAGGGGCTGACGATCTCGTCGGCGACCCACCGTGCGGCGTCGGCGGGATAGGGCGTCGGCAGTCCGAGAACGATGTGCCGGAAGCCGGCGCCGATCGCGGCGCCGACCGCGTCCCGGGTGGCGCCGGGCCGGTCGTAGGAGACGGGCAGGTGGATCGAGCGGGTGATCGAGGCGGGGTCGCGGCCGATCTCGGCGCAGTAGCGGTCCAGGAGGGCGCTGCGGCGGACGACGTCGTCGAGGTCGCCGCCCGGGATGTTCCACAGGTCGGCGTGCTCGGCGGCCACGCGCAGGGTCGCGGCCGAGCGGCCGCCGACGAGGATCGGCGGGTGGGGGCGCTGGACGGGCTTGGGGTTGCCGAACGCGCCGGTGAGCTGGTGGTGGGTGCCGTCGAAGTCGAACGGCTTCTCCTCGGTCCACAACCGTCGGATCACCGTGCAGGCTTCGGCGAGGCTCCCCACGGCGTGCGCCGTGTCGTGGAAGGGCAGACCGTGCGCCGCGTACTCGCGCCGGGCCGACGGGTGGTCGGGGCGTGAGCCGACGCCGATGCCGAAGTCGAGCCGTCCGCCGGAGACGATGTCGACGGTCGTGGCGATCTTGGCCAGCATCGCGGGTGGCCGGAAGCGGTTGCTGGTCACCATGACGCCGAGCCGCAGCCGTCGGGTCCGGGCGGCGAGCGCCGAGAGCAGGGTCCAGCCTTCGTGGGTGGGTCCGTCGGGGTCGCCGCCGATCGGCATGAGGTGGTCGAAGAGCCAGGCATGCTCGATCTCCGGGATCGCGTCCGCCTCGCGCCAGACCCGTAGGACGTCGTGGTAGTCGACCTGCATGGGGGCGGTCATGATCCCGAAGCGGGGCCGGGGTGTGACTGACATGGAGTGGTCGCTTCCTTCGGTGGGGGGAGGCCGTCCCGCGTGGTCAGCGGCGCCGCAGCGACGGGTCGAGGAGCGCGGGCGGGGTGTCGAACTTCTCGTGCGCGGCGAGGTCGGTGCCCGGGGCGACGACGGCGTCGATCGCGTCGAGCACATCGGCGGAGAGCACGGTGTCCGCGGCGGCGAGCTGCGCGCGCAGATGGTCCGGCGTGCGGGGGCCGATGAGCGCGCTCGTCACGGCGGGATGCGCGGTCACGAAGCCGAGCGCGAGCTGGATCATGGTCAGCCCGGCCTCGTCGGCGACCACGGCCAGTTGCTCCACGGCGTCGAGCCGGGCCCGGTTGGCGGGGACGGCGGTGTCGAAGCGTTGCGGCATGAACGTCGAGCGGCTGGTGGTGACGGGCCGGCCCTCGCGGATCGCGCCCGTGAGCCAGCCCGAGGCCAGCGGGCTCCACACCAGGACGCCGAGCCCGTACTCCTCGGTCACCGGCAGGACGTGGGTCTCGATGCCGCGCTGGAGGATCGAGTAGCTGGGCTGCTCCGTGACGTAGCGGCTCAGGTGGTGCTCGCGGGCCGCCCACTGGGCCTGCACGATGCGATAGGCAGGGAAGGTCGAGGAGCCGAAGTGGCGGATCTTTCCGGCGCGCTGGAGGTCGGTCAGCGCCGAGAGCGTCTCCTCGTCGCCGGTGCTCGGGTCCCATCGGTGGATCTGGTATAGATCCACGTGGTCGACGCCGAGACGGCGCAGGCTGTTGTCCAGCTCGGTGACGAGCCAGCGGCGCGAGCTGCCCCGCCGGTTGCGCTCGTCGCCCATGGGCATGCCGGCCTTCGTGGCCAGCACGATGTCGTCGCGCCGACCGGCGATGGCCTTGCCGACCATCTCCTCCGACTCGCCGTCGCTGTACATGTCGGCGGTGTCGACGAGGTTGATCCCGGCCTCGAGGGCGGCGTCGACGAGGGCGGTGGCCTCGTCCTGGCCGGTGCGCCCGATCCTGCCGAAGTTCATCGCGCCGAGCGCGAGGGAGCTGACCTGCACACCGGTGCGGCCCAAGGTGCGGTACTGCATGACCGTTGTCTCCTCTTCGAGGATGAGGCGTCGTGTCGCCACGCGTGCGTGGCTTGGTCACGGCCCGCCGCTCTGGCATGATGAGCAAACGGAACCGTGTCCCGTTTGAACATACGGAACGTCGTCCCGTTTAGCAACCGGATGGACGGCAGGTGGGTCCGCAGCAAGCGAGCCAGGCAGTGAGCAAGCGGACAATGAGCAAGCGGGCCGTGGGTCAGCGGGCAGTGGGCGAGCAAGCAGTAGGCAGTGGGAAAGCAGGCGAAGGAGAAGGTGGCGCGGTGAACGACGGCGACCGGGGCGCGGGGCACACGGACCGGCCCCAGCGGGCGGACGCCCGGCGCAACAAGGAGACCCTGCTCGACGCGGCAGCCGCGATCTTCGTGACGGCGGGCGTGGAGGCGCCGGTGCGCGACATCGCAGCCCGGGCCGGCGTCGGGACGGCCACGATCTACCGCCACTTCCCGACGCGGGCGGACCTCATCATCGCCGTCTACCGGCACCAGGTCGACGCCTGCGCCGAGGCCGGTCCGGCCCTGCTGGCGGAAGGCCCGACCCCTTACGTCGCGCTGGGGCGATGGATCGACCTCTTCGTCGACTTCCTGGTCACCAAGCACGGGCTCGCCGCGGTGCTCCAGCCCGACAACGCGGGCTTCGAGACGCTGCACGCGTACTTCCTCGACCGCCTCGTGCCCGTATGCGGCCGACTGCTCGACGCCGCGGCCGCCTCCGGTGAGATCCGGTCAGGACTCCAGGCCTACGAGGTCATGCGAGGCGTCGGCAACCTGTGCATCGGTGCGGACAATGATCCCCGCTACGACCCACCTCGACTGGTGGAACTCCTCGTCGCGGGACTGCGTCGTCCGCGTTGACTGCGTTGACTGCGTTGACTGCGTTGACTGCACGAACTGCACCGACTGCACTGACCGCCGTCAGGTGGCCGGTGCGGGGCGGTCGGCGGGTGAGTGTCCGTGCCGCGCGCGCTCATGCCTCCCTGCGTCCCGCGCCCGCCAGGATCCAGCCCTCCACCGCTTCGTACTGGCGGCGCTGCTCCTCCGCCTTGCGGTGCCCCGAGACCACCGTGCCCAGCCAACCGAGGGCGAAGCCCAGGGGGACGGTGACGATGCCCGTGGTGGTGAAGGGGAACCAGTTGAAGTCGGCCTCGGGGAAGGCGGAGACGGGCGAGCCCGAGACCAGGTTGGTGCCCGGCATGAGGATCAGGACGGACAGGGTGCCGCCGATGAGGGTGGCGAGGAGGCCCGTCCGGGTGTAGCGGCGCCAGAAGAGGCTGTAGACCAGAGCGGGGGCGAGCGCCGAGGCGCCGAGGCAGAAGGACAGGGTGACCAGGGGCTGCAGGCTGCGGTGCTGGACCTGGGCGGCGAGCAGGATCGTCGGGACGCCGACGGCCAGCGCGGACAGCCGGGCCAGGAGCATCTCGCGGCGCGCCGACATGTGCGGGTCGCGTGCCGCGAAGACGTCGTGGGCGAGGGAGTTGGCGCAGGCGAGGATCATGCCGGCGACCGAGGCGAGCACGGTGAGGAAGATCGCCGTCGTGACCGTCGTGAAGAGCAGGGTCTCGGCCGTGGACACCTCGCTGCCGAAGGCGCCCCGGGAGCCCAGCAGGTAGGCGGTGTTGCCCTGCGGGTCCGCCTGTGCGATCACCGCGCGGCCGACGATCGCCGTCGCGCCGAAGCCGACGACCGTCATGATCAGCACGAACAGGGCGACGCCGGAGACCGCCCAGGACATCGACCGGCGTACCTGACGGGCGCTGGAGGCGGTGTACATGCGCATGGTGATGTGCGGCAGACAGGCGCCGCCCAGGACGACCGACAACTGGGCGGTGATCATGTCGACGCGGGGGAAGGGGCCGCCGGCGAACTCCAGCCCCGAGTGCAGGAAGGCGTCGCCGACCCCGCTGCCCTCGGCCGCCGCGTCGAAGAGGGTGCCCGGGTTCCAGTCGAAGCGGTACAGGACGAGCACCGCGATGACCGTGCCGGAGCCGAGCAGCATCACGATCTTCAGCATCTGGATGAGGGCGGTGCCCTTCATGCCGCCGATCGCCGCGTAACTGATCATCAGCACGCCCATGCAGACGACACAGCCCGTCTTCACCGAGGCGCCGGAGAACCCCAGGATGAAGGCGAGCAGCTGACCGGTGCCGGCGAGCTGCACGAGCATCATCGGCAACAGCGCGGCGAGGGTCACCGCGCACGCCGTGATGCGCACCGCCCGCCCCGGCATACGGCGGGCCAGCGCGTCGCCCATGGTGAACCGGCCCGCGTTGCGCAGCGGTTCGGCCAGCAGGAACATCATCAGCATCAGGGAGAGTGCCGTACTGAGGGCGAGGACGACACCGTCGTAACCGCACAGCGCGATCACCCCGCCGGTGCCCAGGACGGTGGCCGCCGAGATGTAGTCCCCCGCGATGGCCAGGCCGTTGCGCAGCGGGGAGAGGGAGCGGTAGCCGGTGTAGAACTCGGCGAGGTCGTCGCGGTCGGGGCCGGTCATCACGCACAGCAGCAGCGTGATCGTGGCGATCGCGGTGAACGCGACGAGGGACATCGTCTGCGCGTCGTCGCTGAACTCCGTCATCGTCCGGCCTCCTTGGTACGGGTTCCGCGCGCGTCCCGCTTCGCGTCGATCTCGGAGAGTTTGCGGATGCGGTCCGCGAGCGGGTCCACATGGCGGCGGGCGGTCCGCTCGTACAGGACGATCGCCAGGCAGGTGACCGGGAGTTGCAGCAGGGCGAGCAGCAGACCCGCGGGGAGGCCGGTGGCGACCCTGTCGGCCATCAGGGACGGCGCGTACGCCGACAGGACCAGGAAGACGACGAAGTAGCCGAGCGCGGTCAGTGTGGCCACCCGCCGCTGGCGGCGATAGGCGCCGCGCAGGACCCGCAGGTCGCTGTGGCGCCCCAGCGGGGCGTGGTCGGCCGGCCGGCGCCGAGGTGGCTCGGGCGGCTGGGGTGGCGGCTGCCATGGGTAGGTCGGGCCGGGGTGTGACGGGTCGTGTGACATCCCGTGCTCCTTGCGTGGCTCGGGTCCGTGGCGGCGGACCGCAGGGAGTGGGGGGTGGTGCGAGGGACGCACGTTACTCGGGAGTACGGCGGCTGCGAAGGGTTTTCACCGAACTGAGTGGTCGGTATGCGCTTACTGCGCGAAATGCCGCCTGACCTGGTGTGTTACCCGCGTTAACCCCACACGCGTGTGACTCCTGTGGCCTTTGTGGCGATCATCTTCACAGAAGCGCGGTGGGGTCATCGGCCGGCCGCGCGGTCGGGTCATCGGCCCATCGGCCAGCCGCTCGGTCGGCCCGTCGGCCCGTCGGCCCGTCAGCCGATCGGTCCCTCGGCCCACCAACCCGTCAGTCCGTCAGTACGGGGAACCGTCGTGGCGCCACGCACAGCAGCACCAGGAAGGCGAGCGCCGCCGCGCAGGCCGCGCCCAGGTAGACGGCGTGCACGGCGCTCGCGACGGCGTCACGGACGGCCTCGGGTGCCGTTTCGGTGGCGAGCGCGCGGGTGACGGAGTCCAGATCGCCCGCGCCGCCCAGCCGGGCCGCCAGCACCCCGTTGGCGACCGCGCCGAACACCGACGCGCCGATCGTCTGCCCGGTCTGACGGCAGAACAGCACGGACGCGGTCGTGGTGCCGCGTTCCGACCAGCCCACCGTCGACTGCACGCCGACCAGGAGCGGGAGCTGGAAGAGGCCCAGCGCGGCGCCGAGCAGCAGCATCAGCAGGGCCGGCTGCCAGGCCTGGCCGGGATACGGCAGGAACGGGAACGCGAGCAGGATCAGCGTCGCCGCGCCGATGCCGAGCAGCGCCGTGTCACGGAAACCGATGCGCCGGTAGACGTGCTGGCTGAGGGCGGCGGACAGCGGCCAGCTCAGGGTCCAGACGGAGAGGACGAACCCGGCGGTCACCGGTCCCAGGCCCAGCACCGACTGGGCGTACGTCGGCAGGAAGACCGTCGGGGCCACCATCAGCAGACCCAGCGCGCCGAGCGCGAGGTTGACCGCCGCGATCGTGCGGCGGCGCCACACCCAGCCCGGGATGATCGGCTCCGCCGCCCGGCGTTCGATGACGACGACGAGCCCGGCCAGCGCCAGCCCGGCACCGAACAGGGCGAGGGACGGCCCCGACAGCCACGGCCACGCCACCCCGCCCTGCACCAGCGCGGTCAGCAGCACCCCGCCGCACGCGAACACCGTCAGCGCGCCCGCCCAGTCGACACGCGCGCGTGCACGCGTGGCGCCACGCGTCGCGCGTACCCGCGACCCGCCACGCGCGCGTGGAGGCGGCTTCTGTCCGGACGGCGACGACTGCCGCTGCGGCTCGTGCAGATGACGGACGATCAGCCACAACGCCACGGCCCCGATGGGCAGGTTGATGAGGAAGATCCAGCGCCAGTCCGCGTAGGCGGCGAGGACCCCGCCCAGGCCGGGCCCCGCGACCGCCGAGACCGCCCACACCGTGGACAGCTTCGACTGGATCTTCGGCCGCTCCTTCAGCGGATACAGGTCGGCGGCGAGCGTCTGCACCGTGCCCTGCAACGCCCCGCCGCCCAGGCCCTGCACGATGCGGAACGCGATCAGCGCCCCCATGTTCCAGGCCAGGGCGCACAGCAGCGAGCCGAGCAGGAAGAGGGCCGCCCCGGCGACCAGCACCGGCTTGCGGCCGAAGGTGTCGGACAGCTTGCCGTAGACCGGCAGGGTGACCGTCACGGCGAGCAGATAGCCGGAGAACAGCCAGGAGAAGACGGAGAATCCGCCCAGGTCGCCGACGATCTGCGGGACGGCCGTGGAGACCACGGTGGAGTCGAGGGCGGCAAGCGCCATGGAGAGCATGAGGGCGGCGACGACCGCTCCCCGTCGGTCCGGTGCGGTCGGCCGTGCGGCCTCGCGTGTCGCCGGTTGGATGTCCCCCACCTGATGCCCCCGTATCTCCCGTGCCCCTTGCATCTAACTGCCGGGGGTCAGCTTCCCACTTGACCCTCGCGTCGCGGGAGGGTGGAGCCTGACCGGGCCGGAGGGTGGAGGCAACCCCGAGGACCCTCCACCCCGAGGTGGACGGCCCCTAGGGGTACCTCCGTACTACGGCTCGGGGAGGGTTCGTACTGCCGGAGGAGGAGATGGGCGGGGTCCCGTCCTTAACCTGGCTTTACGCCGCTGGGGGGCGGCCGGCACCACTTCCGGGGGGTGGGGTTAACCCCCCGGAAAGACGGGCCCGAGCACCAGCGCGAGGGACCCCCTCCCGCCGACAGACTCTTCGACGTAGCGCTTCGCACCATCCCTTGATCGTCCGATGCGCCGCTCATTCGCTTCTGACATCCGACATAGGAGACTTACCGTGACTTCGGCTGTGACCATTCCCAGGCACGGGGGCACTGGAGGGCGTACGGCCGTAGCCGCGCGGGCGCGGCAGGTCGTCAAGGCGTACGGGTCCGGTGAGACCCGGGTCGTCGCCCTGGACCACGTCGACGTGGACATCGCCCGCGGTCAGTTCACCGCGATCATGGGCCCCTCGGGGTCCGGCAAGTCCACCCTGATGCACTGCCTCGCCGGTCTCGACACCGTCTCGTCCGGACAGATCTACCTGGACGAGACCGAGATCACCGGGCTCAAGGACAAGAAGCTCACCAAGCTGCGCCGGGACCGGATCGGGTTCATCTTCCAGGCGTTCAACCTGCTGCCCACGCTCAACGCGATAGAGAACATCACGCTGCCGATGGACATCGCCGGCCGCAAGCCGGACCAGGCGTGGCTGAACCAGGTCGTGGAGACCGTCGGGCTCGCCGACCGCCTCAGGCACCGGCCCACCCAGCTCTCCGGCGGTCAGCAGCAGCGCGTCGCCGTGGCGCGCGCCCTCGCCGCCCGCCCGGAGATCATCTTCGGGGACGAGCCGACCGGAAACCTCGACTCGCGCGCGGGCGCCGAGGTCCTGGGGTTCCTGCGCCGCTCGGTGGACGACCTGGGCCAGACCATCGTGATGGTCACGCACGACCCGGTGGCGGCCTCCTACGCGGACCGGGTGCTGTACCTCGCGGACGGCCGGATCGTCGACGAGATGTTCAAGCCGACCGCCGAGACCGTCCTGGACCGGATGAAGGACTTCGACGCGCGGGGGCGTACGTCATGACCGTCATGAAGACCTCGATGCGCAACTTCTACGCGCACAAGGGGCGGATGGCCCTGTCGGCCGTGGCGGTCCTGCTGTCGGTGGCGTTCGTCTGCGGGACGCTCGTCTTCACCGACACGATGAACACCACCTTCGACAAGCTCTTCGCCAGCACCTCCTCCGATGTGACGGTGAGCGCGAAGGGCGCCTCCGACACCGGCGAGACGACGTCCGACAACGGGAAGCCGCCGGTCATGCCGGCCTCCGTGCTCGGTGCGGTCCGCAAGGCGGACGGGGTGAAGTCGGCGGAGGGGACCGTCTTCTCGACCTCCGCGACCGTCGTCGACGCCGACAAGGACAGCCTGTCGCCCACCAGCGGCGCGCCCACCATCGTCGGCAACTGGAACGGCAACGACGCCCGCACCATGGAGATCACCGACGGCGCGGCGCCCAAGGGCTCCGACCAGGTGATGGTGGACGCGGACACCGCCGACAAGCATCACCTGAAGCTCGGCGACCGGATCGGCGTGATCACCGCGGTCGGCACGCACTCCGCGAAGATCTCCGGCATCGCCGCCTTCCAGGTCACCAACCCCGGCGCGGCGATCTTCTACCTGGACACGAAGACCGCCCAGGCGGCCCTGGTCGGCGAGTCGAACGTCTACACGAACGTCAACGTGACGGCCGCGTCCGGCGTGAGCGACGCGCAGCTGAAGAAGAACGTGGCGGCCGAGATCGGCGCCGACTACAAGGTGCAGACAGCCAAGGAGACCGCCGACGCCAACCGCGAGAGCGTCGGGGGCTTCCTGGACGTGATGAAGTACGCGATGCTCGGTTTCGCCGGGATCGCCTTCCTCGTCGGCATCTTCCTGATCATCAACACCTTCTCCATGCTGGTCGCGCAGCGCACCCGTGAGATCGGCCTGATGCGGGCCATCGGATCCAGCCGCAAGCAGGTCAACCGGTCCGTTCTCGCGGAGGCCCTGCTGCTGGGGGTGGTCGGCTCGCTCCTCGGCGTCGGCGCGGGTGTCGGCATCGCGATCGGGCTGATGAAGCTCATGAGCATGACCGGCATGAACCTGTCCACGGACGACCTGACGGTCGCCTGGACGACCCCGGTGGTCGGCATGGTCCTCGGCGTCGTCGTCACGGTCCTCGCGGCGTACCTTCCGGCCCGCCGTGCCGGCAAGGTCTCCCCGATGGCCGCGCTGCGCGACGCCGGCGCTCCCGCCGACGCCAAGGCGGGCGCCGTACGGGCCGTCATCGGCCTGCTCCTCACCGGCGCCGGCGGCTTCGGCCTCTACCTCGCCTCCGCCGCCGACAAGGCCGCAGAGGGCTCGCTCTGGCTGGGCCTGGGCGTGGTGCTGAGTCTGATCGGCTTCGTGGTGATCGGCCCGCTGCTGGCGGGCGCGGTGATCCGGGTGCTGGGCGCGATCGTGCTGCGGGCCTTCGGACCGGTCGGACGGATGGCGGAGCGCAACGCGCTGCGCAACCCGCGCCGCACCGGCGCCACGGGCGCGGCCCTGATGATCGGCCTCGCGCTGGTCGCCTGTCTGTCGGTGGTCGGCTCCTCCATGGTCGCCTCCGCCACGGAGGAGCTCGACAAGAGCGTCGGCACGGACTTCATCATCCAGAGCGACGGCGGTCAGCTGATGACCCCGCAGGCGGTGCAGGCCATCAAGTCGACACCGGGCCTGGAGCGGGTCACCGAGTACAAGTGGACCCAGGCCGACTTCACCACGCCGGACGGCAAGACGCTCGACAAGACGGCGATCACGGCGGCCGACCCGACCTACGCGACCGACCTGCGTGTCGAGACCGTCGCCGGCAACCTCGCCGACGCCTATCGTCCCGACTCGATGTCCGTCCACGAGAAGTTCGCCGAGGACCACAAGGTCACCCTCGGTTCCGAGATCTCGGTGGCCTTCAAGAACGGCTCCACGGCCCGGCTGACGGTCCGCGCGATCACCAGTAGTGACGCCGTCATCGACCAGGGCGCGATGTACACCTCCATCTCCACCCTCAAGAAGTACGTCCCGGCCGACAAACTGCCGCTCGACGACCTGGTCTTCGCCACGGCGAAGGATGGCCAGCAGGACGCCGCGTACACGTCCCTGAAGACGGCGCTGCACGACTACCCGCAGTACACCGTCCGCGACCAGACCGACTACAAGCAGGAGCTCAAGGACCAGATCGGGCAGCTGCTCAACCTGATCTACGGCCTGCTGGCCCTCGCGATCATCGTGGCCGTCCTGGGCGTGGTGAACACCCTCGCGCTGTCGGTGGTGGAGCGCACGAGGGAGATCGGCCTGATGCGGGCGATCGGTCTCTCCCGCCGCCAGCTGCGCCGCATGATCCGCATGGAGTCGGTCGTCATCGCCCTCTTCGGCGCCCTCCTGGGCCTCGGTCTGGGCATGGGCTGGGGCGCCACCGCCCAGCAGCTCCTCGCCCTCCAGGGCCTGAACGTCCTCGAGATCCCGTGGCCGACGATCATCGGCGTGTTCATCGGATCCGCCTTCGTGGGTCTGTTCGCCGCCCTGATCCCGGCGTTCCGCGCGGGCCGCATGAACGTCCTGAACGCGATCGCGACGGACTAGCCCCACCCGAACCAGCCCGGCACCGAGAAGAACGGGGGTCTTCTCGGGGCCGGGCTCATTCGTGCTTCCTCAGCCGGTCCGGCGTTCGAGGACGAGACCGCGCAGGCCGAAAGCGGGGGTCCGGGGGCGGCAGCCCCGGGGTCGGGACGGGAAGGGGCGGCGGGGGCGAGGAAAGTCCCGCACGACCCCACCGTCCCCCGGGTTGTCCACAGCCCCCGACGAACAACCCCGCCCCGACGTACGCTGGACACCCCCGGCCCGTGACACGCGTCGGGCCCTTCGCGTTGCCCACCCCGGACCCCGGTACGCCCGCCCCCGGACGTACCCCGGCCCCTCGGACGGAAAGCCCAGCCCTCCATGAGCCTGCACGGTCTGCTCGACGCCGTCGTCAAGGACACCGCCCTCGCGGAAGCGATCCCCGCGGCCGCCGACGGCAACCGCATGCACGTCGACCTGGTCGGCCCCCCGGCGGCCCGCCCCTTCGCCATCGCCGCCCTCGCCCGCGAGACCGGCCGCACGGTCCTCGCGGTGACGGCCACCGGGCGCGAGGCCGAGGACCTGGCCGCCGCCCTGCGCTCGCTGCTCCCACCGGACGGCGTGGTGGAGTACCCCTCCTGGGAGACGCTCCCGCACGAGCGCCTCAGCCCGCGCAGCGACACCGTCGGCCGCCGCCTCGCCATCCTGCGCCGGCTGGCCCACCCGCGCCCCGACGACCCGGAGACCGGCCGGGTCTCGGTCGTCGTGGCGCCGGTCCGCTCGGTACTCCAGCCGCAGGTCAAGGGCCTCGGTGACCTGGAACCGGTGGCTCTGCGCTCGGGCCAGACCGCTGACCTGAACGACATCGTCCATGCCCTCGCGGCAGCCGCCTACGCGCGCGTGGAACTCGTCGAGAAGCGCGGCGAGTTCGCCGTGCGGGGCGGCATCCTGGACGTGTTCCCGCCCACCGAGGAACACCCCCTGCGCGTCGAGTTCTGGGGCGACGACGTGGAGGAGATCCGCTACTTCAAGGTCGCCGACCAGCGCTCCCTGGAAGTCGCCGAACACGGTGTGTGGGCCCCGCCGTGCCGTGAACTCCTGTTGACGGAAGACGTGCGCTCGCGTGCGCGTGCCCTCGCCGAGGAACATCCCGAGCTGGGCGACCTGCTCGGCAGGATCGCCGAGGGCATCGCCGTCGAGGGCATGGAGTCCCTGGCCCCGGTGCTGGTCGACGACATGGAGCTGCTGATCGACGTCCTGCCCAAGGGCGCGATGGCCGTCGTCTGCGACCCGGAGCGGGTACGCACGCGTGCCACCGACCTCGTGGCGACGTCCCAGGAGTTCCTCCAGGCGTCCTGGGCGGCCACCGCCGGCGGCGGCGAGGCACCCATCGACGTCGGCGCGGCCTCCCTGTGGTCCATCGCGGACGTCCGTGACCACGCGCGCGAGCTGGACATGATGTGGTGGTCGGTGTCGCCGTTCGCGGCCGACGAGGAACTGGACGCCGGCACCCTGAAGCTCGGCATGCACGCCCCCGAGACCTACCGGGGCGACACCGCGAAGGCGCTGGCCGACACCAAGGGCTGGCTGGCCGACGGCTGGCGGGTCGCCTTCGTCACCGAGGCGCACGGCCCGGCGGCCCGCACGGTCGAGGTGCTCGGCGGCGAAGGAGTCGCGGCCCGCCTCGACGCGGACCTGACCGAACTGAGTCCCTCCGTCGTCCACGTCTCCTGCGGCTCGATCGACTACGGCTTCGTCGACCCGGCGCTCCGTCTCGCGGTGCTCACGGAGACCGACCTGTCCGGCCAGAAGGCGGCCGGCAAGGACGGCGCGCGCATGCCCGCACGCCGCAGGAAGACCATCGATCCGCTCACCCTGGAGGCGGGCGACTACATCGTCCACGAGCAGCACGGCGTGGGCCGCTACATCGAGATGGTGCAGCGCACGGTCCAGGGCGCCACACGCGAGTACCTGGTGGTGGAGTACGCGCCCGCCAAGCGCGGCCAGCCCGGCGACCGTCTCTACATCCCGACCGACCAGCTGGAGCAGATCACCAAGTACGTCGGCGGCGAGGCACCCACGCTGCACCGGCTCGGCGGCGCCGACTGGACGAAGACCAAGGCGCGTGCGAAGAAGGCGGTCAAGGAGATCGCCGCCGACCTGATCAAGCTGTACAGCGCGCGGATGGCGGCCCCCGGTCACGCCTTCGGCACGGACACCCCCTGGCAGCGCGAACTGGAGGACGCCTTCCCCTACGCGGAGACGCCCGACCAGCTCACGACCATCGCCGAGGTCAAGGACGACATGGAGAAGACGGTCCCGATGGACCGCCTGATCTGCGGTGACGTCGGCTACGGCAAGACGGAGATCGCCGTCCGGGCCGCCTTCAAGGCCGTCCAGGACGGCAAGCAGGTCGCCGTCCTGGTGCCCACCACCCTCCTCGTGCAGCAGCACTTCGGCACGTTCAGCGAGCGGTACGCGCAGTTCCCGGTCAACGTCAGGGCGCTCTCCCGCTTCCAGACGGACACGGAGGCCAAGGCCACCCTGGAGGGGCTGCACGAGGGCGCGGTGGACATCGTCATCGGCACCCACCGGCTGTTCTCCTCCGAGACGAAGTTCAAGGACCTCGGCCTGGTCATCGTCGACGAGGAACAGCGCTTCGGCGTCGAGCACAAGGAGCAGCTGAAGAAGCTGCGCGCGAACGTGGACGTCCTGACGATGTCGGCGACCCCGATCCCCAGGACGCTGGAGATGGCGGTGACGGGCATCCGCGAGATGTCGACGATCACCACGCCCCCGGAGGAGCGCCACCCGGTGCTCACCTTCGTCGGCCCCTACGAGCAGAAGCAGATCGGCGCCGCCATCCGCCGCGAACTGCTGCGTGAGGGCCAGGTGTTCTACATCCACAACCGGGTCGAGTCGATCGACCGCGCGGCGGCGAAACTGCGCGAGATCGTGCCCGAGGCGCGCATCGCCACCGCCCACGGCCAGATGTCGGAGACGGCGCTGGAGCAGGTGGTGGTCGACTTCTGGGAGAAGAAGTTCGATGTGCTCGTCTCGACGACGATCGTCGAGTCCGGCATCGACATCTCCAACGCGAACACGCTGATCGTGGAGCGCGGCGACACCTTCGGCCTGTCCCAGCTGCACCAGCTGCGCGGCCGGGTCGGACGAGGGCGCGAGCGCGGCTACGCCTACTTCCTCTACCCCCCGGAGAAGCCCCTCACGGAGACCGCCCACGAGCGTCTCGCCACCATCGCCCAGCACACCGAGATGGGCGCGGGCATGTACGTGGCGATGAAGGACCTGGAGATCCGGGGCGCCGGAAACCTGCTCGGCGGCGAACAGTCCGGTCACATCGCGGGGGTCGGCTTCGACCTGTACGTCCGCATGGTCGGCGAGGCCGTGGCGGACTACCGGCGTCAGCTGGAGTCCGGCGGGGTCGAGGAGGAGCCGCCGCTCGAGGTCAAGATCGAGCTGCCCGTCGACGCGCACGTCCCGCACGACTACGCGCCCGGCGAGCGGCTGCGCCTCCAGGCCTACCGGGCCATCGCCTCCGCCAACTCGGAGGAGGACGTCAAGGCGGTCCGCGAGGAACTCGTCGACCGCTACGGCAAGTTGCCGGAACCGGTGGAGAACCTGCTGCTGGTGGCGGGGCTGCGGATGCTGGCACGCGCGTGTGGCGTCGGCGAGATCGTGCTCCAGGGCGCCAACATCCGCTTCGCGCCGGTGGAGTTGCGCGAGTCCCAGGAGCTGCGCCTCAAGCGGCTCTACCCCGGGACCGTCCTCAAGCCGGCCGCGCACCAGATCCTGGTGCCCCGTCCGAAGACCGCGAAGGTCGGCGGCAAGCCGCTGGTCGGACGCGAACTGCTGGGCTGGGTGGGCGAGCTGCTGGCGACGGTGCTGGGGTCGTAGGTCGCAGGCCGCGGTCGCAGGCGGCGTGCGGGGGACGCGGCCGTCCTCGGGCCACCGGTCGGATCCGTCCGCCGGTGGCCTGCCGGGTTCAGGCCGAAGGGAACAGCACCATCGGCAGCGCGCGGAGTACCTCCTCGGGGTCCTCGTCGCCCAGGAGGCCGTCGAGGTTGTGGCCGAGCAGGAGGGTGGCGAAGCCGTGGGCCAGGGACCAGACGGCGATACGGGCCAGCCGGGCGTCCGTGCCGTCCCCGGCGGGTGCGGTGGTGGCGATGGCGTCGGCCAGGGCGGCGGCCGACAGAGCACGGGCCGTGGTCAGCTCCAGGTCGTCGGCGCGCAGCAGCTCGGGCGAGAACATCACCTGGAAGTGCGCCGGGTGTTCGCGCGCGAAGCGGACGTAGCGCACGCCCGAGTCCCGTAGATCCGTCGCCTCCGCCAGCGCGGTGGCCAGCAGCCCGTGCCCCTCCGCCGCGATCGCCGTCAACAGGCCCGTGCGGTCCCGGAAGTGGTGGGCCGGCGCCGCGTGCGAGACACCGGCGCGGCGGGCGAGGTCGCGCAGGCTCAGCCCGGTGGGGCCGTCGGTGGCGATGACGTCGAGGGCGGCGGCCAGGATGGCGCGCCGCAGGTCACCGTGGTGGTAGGGGCGGTCGCTCATGGACAGCAGCGTACGCGGTATCTAGGCATTGACAAGTTCGCGAGGCTCGGGCAATCTAGTCAGTGTCAAGTTGTGGCCGATGTCCGAACGCGACGAGGGGGAGACGTCATGTCCGAGAATCACGAGCACCAGGCAAGCGAACAGGCCGAACAGGCCGAGCGGTTCGGACCGGGCGAGCGGGGCGAACAGGTCGCGCCGGCGCAGGCGCGCAGGCTCTGGCATCTGCTGGAGCCGCTGCACGCGGTGGTGTACTACGCGCCCGAGGTCTTCGAGGAGGCGGGCGCGCTCGGCTACGCGACCGAGGACCGCTGGGGGAGCTACTTCCCGTTCCGGGCCGCCCCGTTGGGCCCGGTGAGTGTCGAGGCGGTGACCTCCGCCTTCTACAGTTTCCAGCCCGGCATGGTCGCCCGGTACGTCGAGGACGCCTGGAAGGTTGCCACCCCCGAAGCGGCTTTGGCGGCGCGACGCAGAGGCATCGACCGGCTGTACCGCAGGCTGTTCGGTGACCTGGTGGACAGTCCCGGGCTGGCCGAGGCCGCCGCTCTCGCCCGCCGCGCCGCCGAGGCGGCCGTCACGGCGGGGCGCCCGCTCGCCGCGGCCAACGCCGCGCTGGAGTGGCCGAGGGAGCCCCACCTCCAGCTCTGGCAGGCGGCGACCGTCCTGCGCGAGCACCGCGGCGACGGGCATCTCGCCGCCCTGCTGCTCGCCGGCCTCGACCCGGTCGAGGCGCTGGTGTCCTTCGCCGCGATAGGCGCCGCGTCCGTCGAGCGCTTCGAAAGCCGCGGCTGGACCCGCGAGGAGTGGGCGGCGGCGCGCGAGCGGCTGACGGCCAGGGGCCTGCTCGAGCCGGACGGTGCGGCGACGGAAGCGGGCCGTGACCTGCGCCGCCTGGTCGAGGAGGACACCGACCGGCTGGCACTCGGCCCCTGGCAGGCCCTCGGCCCGCAATGCACCGAACGCCTGGCCGCGCTCCTCGGCGACTACTGGGTCGCGGTGCTGGGATCCGGGCTGCTGCCCTCGGAGTCGACGCTCGGCATCGGCAGGGTGTGAGCGTCGCCGCCGCTCCACCGGGGAGAGGAGGAGGGGGCAGGGCGAAGCCGCCCGCGGCGGGCTCGCTCCGCGCGGACGGCCTCATGTGCCGGGTGATGTCGGTGGCTCGGCCCCATGAGTCTTCGGGCCGGGCTGCGGGCTAGGGCTGGTCGGGCCGTTCCTCGTCCATGCCGAGCCGCTCGTGCAGCTTCTGCTGCCCGGAGTCGACCTGGGACTCGTACTTGTTGCCCGTCCTCTCGTTCGCCTTCTGCTCCGCGGAGTCGGACATGTTCCTGGCCTTGTCCTGTGCCGCCTTGTGGCTCTTGAACCTGTCGAGGATGCCCATCCAGAGCTCCTTCCGGAGGTGACTCTCCACCGACGATATTCCCGACAAGTACGAGATGCCCACTTGAGTCGGGGTGGTCTGGACCTCCCGACTGCCCCCGGGCGCCCCCCCGCTACCGTGTGTGGCAGTCCCCGTCAGGGGAAAGCGCCCTGTGCGGGGTGGCATCGGGCAGGCAAGGGGAGGGGCGCGTGAAGCGTCTGAGGGGTGGGGCGGCGGTCGCCGCCGTGCTGATGTGTGCCGTTTCGGTGGCCGGATGCAAGGAGCAGGTCACCGGCTCGGACTCCGGTTCCGGTGCGGGTGCGGGTTCCGGTGGTGCGGGAGCGACGGCGGGCGATGGAGCGGGGAGCGGCGGAGCGGCTCTCGCGGCGGCCGAGTCGCTGGCCGTGAAGGGGCGGGCACCCAAGACCGGCTACGACCGGGAGAAGTTCGGCTCCGCCTGGGCGGACACGGACTCCAACTCCTGCGACACCCGTGACGACATACTCAAGCGCGACCTGGAGGAGGTGAAGTTCACCGGCGGCGTGTGCAAGGTGTCCTACGGCGTGCTGGAGTCGGACCCGTACTCCGGGAAGGACGTGACGTACCGGCGTGGCAGCAGCAAGGTCGACATCGACCACGTGGTCGCCCTGTCCGACGCCTGGCAGAAGGGCGCCAAATACTGGGACGCCGGCAAGCGCATCGCTCTCGCCAACGATCCGCTCAACCTCCTGGCCGTCGACGCGAGCACCAACCGCTCCAAGGGCGACGGCGACACGGCGACCTGGCTGCCACCCAACAAGGCCTACCGGTGCACGTACGTGGCGGCGCAGGTCGCCGTGAAGAAGAAGTACGAACTGTGGGTCACCGCGGCGGAGAAGTCCGCGATGGAGAAGGTCCTGGAGACCTGCCCCGCCCAGAAACTCCCCACCGGGGGCAACCCCACGAAGGCACCGGAGCGTTTCCACGCGGGGTGAGCGGAACGGCAGACCGGCGGCGGCCCTACGGCGGCCTCAGGGAGGCCTCGGGGAGGCCCTGCGGCGACCGAAGTCGCGAGGTCCCCGGAGCGTCTGAGGCTGCCCAGGTCCCCGAAGCACCCGAGGCCGCCGAAATCCAGTCCCGCCCGCTCGGCTCCTCGCCTACCGTGACCGTATGGAACTGAAGGTGTCCAGCCTCGCCGACCGTCCCGACATGCTCGGCCCGGTCCAGGACATGCCCGACACCTGGCCGGAGTTCGCGACTCAGGACCCGGTGGGCAACGCGCACTACGGCCGGATCCCCGTCGAGTTCCCGGAGTACGTGCTGTTCGCGCAGGACGAGCGGGGGCAGGTCGTCGCCCATGCCTACAGCGTGCCGTTCGCCCTGCACGCCGACGGCCGGGGCGGGTTGCCCGCGCGGGGCTGGGACCAGGTGCTCGTCTGGGCCTTCGCCGATCAGCGGAGCGGGACGCGGCCCGACACGGTGAGCGCGATCTCCATCGTCATCGCCCCGCACGCGCAGGGCCTCGGCCTGTCCGGGCGGATGCTCGCGGCGATGCGGGACAGTGCCCGGGCGAAGGGCTTCACCGAGGTCGTGGCCCCGGTCCGGCCGAACGCCAAGCACCTGGAGCCGCGCACTCCGATCGAGGAGTACGCGCACCGGGTACGGGAGGACGGGCTGCCGTACGACCCGTGGCTGCGGGTGCACGCCCGGGCGGGCGCGAGCATCGAGCGGGTCGCGCCGGCGTCGATGACGGTGGCGGGTTCGCTGGCGGAGTGGCGTCGCTGGACCGGGCTGCCCTTCGACATGCAGGGCGACGTCGAGGTGCCCGGCGCGCTGGTCCCCGTACGGTGCGAACCGGAGCGGGACTACGCGGTGTACGTCGAGCCCAACGTGTGGATGCGGCACCCGCTCTGAGGTGGTGCCGCGCCCGAAGTCCCTGACGCGCGGCGGTTACCGCCCGTACGGATACCCCTGCTGATACGGCTGGCCCTGAGGGGCCATGGCCCCTGCGTACGCAGGCTGGACGGCCGGGATCTTCTTGTCGAACACCGCGCTCAGCAGCAGCACCGTCGCCGTCAGCAGGGTCACCAGGATGGCGATGCCGAAGAGCGCGTCCCCGTCGCCGTCGGGCGTGATCACCGCCCACGGCAGGATCGCGCACTCGTACAGCGCGAACGAGCCGAAGGCCACCCAGTCCGAGGAGAGGCCGCGGCGGGTCGCCACGTACAGGAAGGGCACCCAGACCAGGAAGCCCAGCGAGACCCACACCAGGGCCACCCAGGCGAGCCGCTGGAACCAGCCGGCCGTCAGCTGTCTCTCCGCGCCCGCCCCGGTCGGCATCGTCGGCATTGTCATGTCGCCCCCCAAGTCACCAGAGGCCAAGGGTAGGACACGGACAGGCTGCCGCAGGGCATCGCTTCTTTACTGTGACATGAGTGAATCTTGTGCCTATGGGGGGCCTGCGTTTCCCGATCGGTGACGGGCCGCGGGTTACCGTGCGTTCCGTTCAGGTGCTGGACGTCGAGCCGAGGCCGTATCGTCGCACCGAATCAGGGGACTTCAGCCAGACACGACCGTGCGCGGCGACAGCGCCGTACGCGAAGATGAACGATGGGGTGGGGATGGCCGAGCACCGGCAGTCCAGAAAGCGCAGATACATCACGTGGGGCGTGGCCGGCGCGGCCGTCCTCGCGGGGGCCGGGATAGCGGCGCAGACCTCGATGGCGGCCACCACCTGGCCCGCCCAGAAGACGTACACCGGCCGCGCCTTCGACGCCTGCACCGCGCCCTCGTCGGCCGCGATGAAGGCCTGGAAGACCGACGGCTACTACGGGGGTGCCGCCGTCTACGTCGGCGGCAAGAACCGCGGCTGCGCGCAGCCCAACCTGACCGCTTCCTGGGTGAAGTCGGTCAACACGGCCGGCTGGAAGCTGATCCCGATCTACGTGGGCGCCCAGCCGTCCTGCCAGACCGGCTCCAGCCCCGAGAAGCTCACCGCCGCCACGGCCGCCTCCCTCGGCGCGACCGACGGCGCCGACGCGGTCGCCAAGTCCGCGGCGCTCGGCATGAAGGCCGGCAGCCCGATCTACCTCGACATGGAGCCCTACGACATCACCGACAAGGCGTGCAACGACGCCGTGTTGACGTATGTGCGCTCCTTCACCAAGACGCTGCGCGCCAAGACGTACCGGGCCGGCTACTACGGCTTCAGCAGTTCCAGCGCCAAGGCGATCGCCACCGCGACGAACAAGACGGACCTGCCGGGCAACCTCTGGTACGCCCTGTGGGACAAGAAGGACACCACGACCACCGACTGGCCGTGGGGCGCCACCCAGTACACCGCCCACAGCCGTGGTCACCAGTACATGGTGAACAGCAAGGAGACCCGCGGCGGCTACACGATCACCGTGGACCGCGACGCGTGGGACGCGCCGGTCGCCATCGTCGGCTGAACCGGATCGTCCCCGTGAGGGGTGCCCCGCGCGCGGGGGGCTGAGCCCTCGCACCGAAGAGCGGGCGACGAGCGGGCGCGGCGGTGCCCGAAGTCCTGGTGAATCGTTGGTCGAATGGGTTGGCCCCAGCCGCCCCACTGCCTACCATCGATCACCGCAAGACTTTGTGCACCGTCGCACAATCTCCTCGGGAGGTTTCCCTTGCACCGCCGTCGTCGCACCGCGCTCCTGCTGTCCGCCGCGATCGTGGCGGCCCCTCTCCTCGCCGCCTGCGGGAACGACGCGCATCCCGGCGCGGCGGCCGTCGTCGGCGACCAGCGGATCACCGTCGCGCAACTGGAGAGCCGGGTGAACGAGGTGCGCACGGCCCAGCGGGCCGCGGTCACCGACGACGCCCAGTACGCGCAGGCCGTCGCCCAGACCGGTTCACTCGCCCGCGACACCCTGCACGGCATGGTCCTCGACAAGGTGCTGCACCGCGCCGCCGAGGACGCGGGTATCACCGTCAGCCGCCGGGAGGTCCAGGAGATGCGGGCCGGCCTGGAACAGCAGGCGGGTGGCGCGAAGGGCCTGGAGACGGCGTGGCTCCAGCAGTACGGCATTCCGCCGCAGCGTCTCGACGAGAACCTCCGCCTCCAGCTGGAGGCCCAGAAACTCGCCACCGAACTCGGCACCAACACCAGCCAGCCCGCCTTCTGGAACGCGCTGTCCAAGGCGTCCAAGGCGCTCGACGTGGATCTCAACCCGCGCTACGGGAACTGGGACGCGCAGAAGGTCGCACGCGTCGACGCGAAGACGCCCTGGGTACGGGAGATCTCGGCGGCCGGGACGCAGCAGACGACGTGATCGTGTGATCGTACGACCGGGCGGTCCTTCCTGTGGATAACTCGCGGGGCCGCTGACGGGCGTGGGTTACGTTCGGGGTGTGAACGCCATCAGCTCCGCCGCTGCCCACACCACGGCCGACGCCCCCGGCCGCGTCGTCCTGCTCACCACCAGCCACCGCGTCGCCCCCGGCCTGCTGTCCTGGCCCGCCTGGCAGGCCCTGCGCACGGCGGACCGGGTGCTGTGCGCGGACGGCGCGCATCCGCAGCTGCCCTATCTGCGGGACGCGGGCGTCACCGTCGAGGAGACCTCGCCGACCGCCGAGGAACTGCTCGCCGCCTGCGCCGACGGCCGCACGGTCGTGGTCGTGGCCACCGGTGAGGGCGAACCGGCCCTCACCGACGGCCTGGCCCGCCTGGCCGGCTCCGGCCGCGTGTCCATGCCCGACCTGGAACTGCTCCCCGCCTCCTACGACCTCCCCGGCGCCCGGCTCCTCGACCTCGTCCAGGTCATGGACCGGATCCGCGCCGAATGCCCGTGGTCCTCCCGGCAGACCCACCAGGGCCTGGCGAAGTACGCGGTCGAGGAGTCGTACGAACTGGTCGAGGCGATCGAGGACGGCGACCACGACGAACTCCGCGAGGAACTGGGCGACGTCCTGCTCCAGGTCGTCTTCCACGCCCGCATCGCCGAGGAGGACGAGGAGTCCCCGTTCTCCGTCGACGACGTCGCGGGCACGATCGTCGCCAAGCTCATCCACCGCCACCCCCATGTCTTCGGCGACGCCACGGCCACCACCCCGGAGGAAGTGAAGGAGCACTGGCTGCGCACGAAGGCGGCGGAGAAGCGGCGGGAGTCGGTGACCGACGGCATTCCCCTCCACCAGCCCGGCCTGGCCCTCGCGGCGAAGCTGGTGTCCCGGGCCCGCACGGCACGGCTGGAGGTACCGCTGCCGACGGCCGAGGGCATCGGCTACGAACTGCTGGCCCTGGCGGCGAGAGCCGAGTCGGAGGGCGTCGACCCGGAGGCGGCCCTGCGCGCGGCGGCCCGGGCGTACCGGGACGCGATCCGGGGTGTCGAGGGGGTCGAGGGTTAGTACGGTGAGCTTCTGATCCGGTTCGTGGGGTGCGGGGGCTTGTATGGAACGGGAGTCGGAGGAGCTGGCGGCCTGGGCCGCGGGGGTGCTCAACCGGGGGCTGCTGTCGGAGAACCGGGAGGAGATCCGGCGGGCGTTCGTCGAGTGGTTCGTGCGACACGGGGGACCCGGCTCGGTTCCGGCACAGATCACCTCTCCGCTGGACGGCTCCGACGGCTCCGAGGCGACGCTCGTCGAGGTCGAGGGCCGGCACATCGAGGCCTGGCTCCTGTCCGGGAAGGAAGGAGCGCTCACCGAGCTGTTCGAGCTGATCGACCGCTTCGAGCAGACTCCATGGCCGCCCGAGCCCACTGCCCATCGCGCCGATCCCACCGCCCGGCACGCCGATCCCACTGCCCATCGCGCCGATCCCCCTGCGGGGTCCTCCGAGTCCGCTCGCCAGGGGTTCGGGCCCACTGCCCGGCTCCCCGATCCCGCTGCCGTGTCCTCCGAGCGCACTGCCCGGCTCCCCGATCCCGCTGCCGTGTCCTCCGAGCGCACTGCCCGGC
>NZ_JBHVYO010000023.1:0-108491 GCF_042880655.1 Streptomyces sp. NPDC058295 | reverse complement strand
CCACTGCCCGGCTCCCCGATCCCGCTGCCGTGTCCTCCGAGCGCACTGCCCGGCTCCCCGATCCCGCTGCCGTGTCCTCCGAGCGCACTGCCCGGCTCCCCGATCCCGCTGCCGTGTCCTCCGAGCGCACTGCCCGGCTCCCCGAGCCCGCTGCCGTGTCCTCCGAGCGCACTGCCCGGCTCCCCGATCCCGCTGCCGTGTCCTCCGAGCGCACTGCCCGGCTCCCCGATCCCGCTGCCGTGTCCTCCGAGCGCACTGCCCGGCTCCCCGACCCCGCTGCCGGGACCTCCGAGCCCACTCCCCAGCCCTCCGAGCCCACTGCCCCGGCCTCCTCCGGTGACACCGTCGGCTACTACGGCGGCAACTACCACGGCCCCGTCGTGGGCGTTCTGAACCAGCACACCTACGCCACGCCGCCCGGCGTCTTCGGGGTGCCCGACCCCGCCGGCTGGCCCACGGTGGAGGACGCCGACCTGGTGACCCTGGGCGTTCGGCCCGCGGGGCGGCGCTGGGCGGACCCGGGGCTGCCGCCGTACGTGCCCCGTGACATCGACGAGGCGCTGCGGGGCTGGACCGCGCGGGACAGGCTGCTGGTGATCACGGGCGGCCCGCTGACCGGCAAGTCGAGGACGGCCTGGGCGGCCGTGGTCCGTGAGACGGGTCCCGGGACCCGGGTGTACGCGCCGGCCCCCGGCACGGACCTGCGCGGGCTGCCCGCCCTGCTGCGCGGCCGGGACGGTGCGTACGTGCTCTGGCTGGACGAGTTGGAGGGCCACCTCGGCGAGCACGGCCTGACGATGGGCCTGCTGGCCGACCTGAGGACGCTCGGGGTCCCGGTGGTGGCCACCATGGGCGACGACGCCTACGACACGCACCGCTTCGGAGAGGGACCCGCGTCCCGCCTGATGACGCTGGCACGGTCGGAGCGGGTGAGCTCGGGGTGGAGCGAGCAGGAGGTCGAGCGGCTGACCGGGCTGCGCGACGACCGGCTCGGCGAGGCCCTCGACCGACGCGGCGCCACCAGCGTCACCCAGTACCTGGCCATCGGCGCGGAACTCCGGGCGAAGTGGCAGCGGGCCGCCCGCTCCAACAGCCGCCATCCGTACGGTCACCTGCTGATCAGAGCCGCGACGGATCTCGCCCGCTGTGGCGTCACCGGGGACATCCCCCGTCGGCTGCTGGAGGAGGCGTGCCGCAGCTACGGGGCGGGGCGTCCGGATATGGAGTCGTTCCAGGAAGCCGTCGACTGGGCCGTCCAGCCGCTGCACGGGGTCACCGGGATGCTGGTCCCGGGAGCGCCGCTGAGGGTGGGGGAGAGCGAGGAGACCTGGCGGCCGTACGGCTCGCTGGTAGCCGACGCGGAGGAGGCGGCGGCGAGGGCGGTCCCGGAGACCGTCTGGCGCTGTGCGCTGGAGGGGACGAAGTACGACACCGGGGTGCACCTGAACGTCCGTGCGACCGCCGGCCTCGTCTTCTCGGCCAGGGCGCAGGACGGTGACGCCGGGGCGATGCACATGCTGAGCCTGCTCTCCGAGAACGAGGCGACGGCGCTGGACTGGCTGCGCAAGGCCGTGGACGCGGGGAGGACGGAGCTGGCGGGACAGGTCGGCGAGCGGCTCCTCGGGCAGGGCGAGGCGGAGGAGGCGCTGCCCTATCTGCGGGCGGCGGCCGAGGCGAAGCCCGATGGTCCACAGGCGCGGCTGGTCGGGGAGGCGCACCTGGCGCTGGCCGAGCAGTGGCTGCGCAAGGCGGCGGCCGAGGCTGACATGGCGGCCACACACCGGCTGGGGGACCTGCTGCTGGGGCGCGGCGAGTTCAGCGAGGCGATGGACCTCTACGTAAGTGCCGAGATGCAGGGATACACCCCCGTGGCCCGCAGCGCGGCCGTGTCCTTCCTGCTGAGTCACGAGGAAGAGACCGCCGAGGTACTGCTGGCCCGCGCCGCCGCCGACGGCGACGAGGGGGCCGCCGAGTTGCTGGCCGGCCTCCGCAAGCCGCGGCAGAGCCTGGACGACGCCGCGGACTACTTCGCCGGCGACGGCAGGCTGGACGCCACACACGAGGCCGCTGTGGTGGAGAAGATGGGGTTCTCGGACGAGGCCCGCAAGGGGTACGAGCAGGGTCACGCCCGCGGCGACGCCTACGCCGCCTACCGGCTCGCGCTGCTCCTCGAGAAGCAGGACAGCGCCGCCGAAGCCACCCTCTGGTACCGCAAGGCCGCCGACCTGGGGCACCCCGCCGCGCGGAAGGCCCTCGCGGAGCGCGGCGAGGACACCGCTACGGTCGGGGAGTGACCGAGCAGCCCGACACAGACCACCAGGACCGCACCACTCCCGAACTCTTCACCTGGGAGTTCGCGACCGACCCCTACCCCGCCTACGCCTGGCTGCGCGAGCACGCGCCCGTGCACCGCACCGTTCTGCCCAGCGGGGTCGAGGCCTGGCTGGTCACCCGGTACGCCGACGCGAAACAGGCCCTCGCCGACCAGCGGCTCTCCAAGAACCCGGCGCACCACGACGAACCGGCGCACGCCAAGGGCAAGACCGGCATCCCCGGTGAGCGCAAGGCCGAGCTGATGACGCATCTGCTCAACATCGACCCGCCGGACCACACCCGGCTGCGACGGCTCGTCAGCAAGGCCTTCACCCCGCGCCGGGTCGCCGAGTTCGCGCCCCGGGTCCAGGAGCTGACGGATCAGCTCATCGACCGGTTCGCCGCCGAGGGGAAGGCCGACCTCATCCACGACTTCGCCTTCCCTCTCCCCATCTACGCGATCTGCGACCTCCTGGGCGTCCCCCGTGAGGACCAGGACGACTTCCGCGACTGGGCGGGGATGATGATCCGGCACGGCGGGGGCCCGCGGGGCGGTGTCGCGCGGTCGGTGAAGAAGATGCGCGGTTATCTGCTGGAGCTCATCCACCGCAAGCGCGCGGAGCTTCCCGCCGATCCGGCTCCCGGCGAGGACCTCATCTCGGGTCTGATCCGCGCCTCGGACCACGGCGAGCACCTCACCGAGAACGAGGCCGCCGCCATGGCCTTCATCCTGCTGTTCGCGGGCTTCGAGACCACCGTCAATCTCATCGGCAACGGCACCTACGCCCTCCTCACCCACCCCGAGCAGCGCGCACGCCTCCAGCTCTCGCTCACCGAGCACGACGGCGACCGCGGCCTCCTCGAGACGGGCGTCGAGGAACTCCTGCGCTACGACGGTCCTGTGGAGCTCGCCACCTGGCGGTTCGCGACCGAGCCGCTGAGCATCGGCGGGCAGGACATCGCGCCGGGCGACCCCGTGCTCGTGGTGCTGGCGGCGGCCGACCGTGACCCGGCGCGCTTCGCGGACCCCGACACCCTCGACCTGTCCCGCCGTGACAACCAGCACCTCGGCTACGGCCATGGCATCCACTACTGCCTGGGAGCCCCGCTGGCCCGGCTGGAGGGCCAGACCGCGCTGGCCACCCTGCTCACCCGGCTGCCCGATCTCCGACTGGCCGTGGAACCGGCCGAGTTGAGGTGGCGCGGCGGGCTCATCATGCGCGGACTGCGGACTTTGCCGGTCGAGTTCACTCCGGTGCATTCCGGCTCATAAGCGATCCACATCTGACCGGATGTCAGCCGGAGTGTGACCGTTCGGCGGAGTAAAGGTGACCAACACTCAAGTCTGTGATCTTCACGTGATCTGCGCGGCATTAACTTGTGACAAGTGATCGTCTGCCGATACGTTCTCTCGTCAGCGCGACGCATCGGTTCCACTCGCCGCGCCGGTCAGTGCTGTCCAGAGAAAGGCCCTTCGCATGCTCTCCGGGAACGGTCGTCACCGTCGCCCCCGCCAGGCCCCGGCCCTCCTTGTCGCGGCCGGAGTGACGGGCTCCGCCATCGCCATCCCGCTGCTCGCCGCCTCCGGCGCGAGTGCGGCGGACGGCACGGTGTGGGACAAGGTGGCGCAGTGCGAGACCGGCGGCTCGTGGAGTGCCGACGAGGGTGGCGGCGAGTACGGCGGCCTGAGTCTCACCCAGAAGGACTGGGAGGCGAACGGCGGCCTCGACTACGCGACCAGCCCCGACCTGGCCAGCCGCAGCCAGCAGATCGCCGTCGCGCAGAAGGTGCTCGCGGCCGAGGGGATCGGCGCTTGGGGCACCTGCGGGCTGACCTCCGGGCTCACCCAGGAGAACGGCGCGCTGAGCGTGGACACCGGCGTGGCGGACGACTCGTCCGACTCGTCCGACTCATCTGGGTCTTCCGGATTGTCCGACCTGTCCAGGGGATTGTCCGGATCCTCGGGCTCCACGGCCGACGACGACTCCTCGGCCGGATCGTCCGACTCGTCCGCTGATTCCTCCGGTTCGCCCTCGGCGTCCGCTTCCTCCCCTTCATCCTCTTCCTCCGCCGCCACGGTCGACTCCGGCACGTCCGGCGGTTCCGGCGGCCGGAGCGACGGCTCGACGGGCGCGAGCTCGCCCACGGCGACCCCGGGTGCGGACGACTCGGACAAATACGTCCAGGACGAAGGTTCTTGGAGTCTCGTCGACACCGGCTCCCTGGGCCCGGGCAAGCACCGCGGCGCCACCGCCGACGAGGCCGCGACCAAGAGCGCGACCGGCACCGGCGTGGACGGCACCGCCCCCGCCTCCGCCGGCCGGCATGCCGCGGCCACCTATGTCGTCCAGGAGGGCGACTCCCTCGCGTCCATCGCCGACTCCCTTGGTCTCGACGGCGGATGGCGCGCCCTCTATGCCGAGAACAGGGGCCTCATCGGTGTCGACCCGAGCAACATCGCCGCCGGTCAGACCCTCGACACAGGGGTGGAATAGGGCGCAAAGCCCAAGAAAAACAGCGGGAGTTCACGTCACGCTTCGCGCCGAATGTCCGGTTTGGTGAAAGTGTGGGATGAGTCTCAGAAGCCCTGATCGTCTTTGAAATTCCGTCGATCGCGTGTCTACGGTCGAGGCCGCTCGGCAACCCGAGCCCCGGCCGTCGCAACGCCGAATCCTGCCAGCGACGAACCGGGAACAGTCGTCGCGTCAAGCGCCGTAGGCAGGAGCGGGGGACCCAAGGTAAGTGCCGCGCCGGTCGGTTGACCGGAACGGCTAGGGGTGAAGCCACACCTCCCACGGAGCAGCGCTCCGACGGGCGAGGAAGTGGCCGGGCAACTCACACGACCCGAACCCGACAGCTCACCTCGCAGGCGTCGGTGAGGGGATCCACCATGCTGTTTTCCGCCAAGGGCAAGCACCGCCGTCCCTCCAAGGCGACCCGCGTCGCCACGCTCGCCGGCGTCACCGGCGTCGCCATCGCCGCCCCGCTGATGGCGGCCGGCAACGCCTCCGCCGCCACCGCCTCCGAGTGGGACACGGTCGCCCAGTGCGAGGCCGGCGGCAACTGGTCCATCAACACCGGCAACGGCTACTACGGCGGTCTGCAGTTCTCGGCGTCCACCTGGGCCGCGTACGGCGGCACCGCCTACGCCTCCACCGCCGACCAGGCCTCCAAGTCCCAGCAGATAGCCATCGGCGAGAAGGTCCTCGCGGGTCAGGGCAAGGGTGCCTGGCCGGTCTGCGGCACCGGCCTGTCCGGCGCCGCCTACAACGGCTCGAGCGCCGCCTCCTCGGGCTCCGGCTCCTCCGGTTCCTCCAGCTCGTCGAACGGCGGCAGCACCAGCAGCCGCTCGACCGACGAGCAGAGCGCCTCCCGCTCGACCGACCGCCCGGCCGCCTCCAAGACGGTCACCACCCCCACCGGCAAGAAGGTCAAGAAGGGTGACGGCGAGTACAAGGTCGTCAAGGGCGACACCCTCAGCTCCATCGCCGAGAAGCACAAGGTCAAGGGTGGCTGGGCGAAGCTGTTCGAGCTGAACAAGGACATCGTCGTCGAGGCCGACCTGATCTACCCGGGCCAGCAGCTGCACCTGAAGTGACGCTCGGCCCGAAGTGACACCGGGCCCGCAGTGACGCTTCGCCCGAAATGACACCTGGCCCCCAGAGAAGCCACAGCACCCTCATATCCGAGGTCGGCACACTGAAGACCTCGTGAGGGTCACCCCCCGTCCCCACGGGCCCCCCGCTCCGGTGCGTGTTCCCCCGTACGCACCGGAGCGGGGTTTCTCTTTGCCCGTTCGTCACTTCCTGTCGGCTTTTCTCGGCCACCCCCTTTGTTCCGGGCGGAAACAATAGGTACCGTCTGTCTGTCCACGGGACGGTCGGTCGGCTGCCGACGGTCCCGGGGCGGTTAGGCTCTAGTCGCAAGGCTCAGCAAGGGCTCATCAAGTCCCCTGGGCCCCGCACAACCAGCGTCACATCCCAAGAAGGAGATGCTCGTGCCGTCCATCGACGTCGTCGTAGCCCGGGAAATCCTGGACTCCCGAGGCAACCCCACGGTCGAGGTCGAGGTCGGCCTCGACGACGGCAGCACGGGTCGTGCCGCCGTTCCGTCCGGTGCCTCCACCGGTGCCTTCGAGGCCATCGAGCTCCGCGACGGTGACCCCAACCGCTACCTCGGCAAGGGTGTCGAGAAGGCCGTCCTCGCGGTCATCGAGCAGATCGGCCCGGAGCTCGTCGGCTACGACGCCACCGAGCAGCGCCTGATCGACCAGGCCATGTTCGACCTGGACGCCACCGACAACAAGGCCTCGCTCGGCGCCAACGCCATCCTCGGCGTCTCGCTCGCCGTCGCGCACGCCGCCTCCGAGGCCAGCGACCTGCCGCTGTTCCGCTACCTGGGCGGCCCCAACGCGCACCTGCTGCCGGTGCCGATGATGAACATCCTGAACGGCGGCTCGCACGCCGACTCCAACGTGGACATCCAGGAGTTCATGATCGCCCCGATCGGCGCGGAGTCCTTCTCCGAGGCCCTGCGCTGGGGTGCCGAGGTCTACCACACCCTCAAGAAGGTGCTGAAGACCAAGGGCCTGTCCACCGGCCTCGGCGACGAGGGCGGCTTCGCCCCGAACCTGGAGTCCAACCGCGCCGCGCTCGACCTCATCATCGAGGCCATCAAGCAGGCCGGTTACGTCCCCGGCGAGCAGATCGCGCTCGCGCTCGACGTCGCCGCGTCCGAGTTCTACAAGGACGGCAAGTACGAGTTCGAGGGCAAGTCCCGCTCGGCCGCCGAGATGACCGAGTACTACGAGGAGCTCGTCTCCGCGTACCCGCTCGTCTCCATCGAGGACCCGCTGTACGAGGACGACTGGGCCGGCTGGAAGGTCATCACCGACAAGCTGGGCGACAAGGTCCAGATCGTCGGCGACGACCTCTTCGTCACCAACCCGGAGCGTCTGGCCCGCGGCATCGAGGAGGGCTCCGCCAACGCCCTGCTCGTCAAGGTCAACCAGATCGGTTCGCTGACCGAGACCCTGGACGCCGTCGAGATGGCCCAGCGCAACGGCTTCAAGTGCATGATGTCCCACCGCTCCGGCGAGACCGAGGACGTCACCATCGCCGACCTCGCGGTCGCGGTGAACTGCGGCCAGATCAAGACCGGCGCCCCGGCCCGCTCGGACCGCGTCGCCAAGTACAACCAGCTGCTGCGCATCGAGGAGATCCTCGACGACGCCGCGGTCTACGCCGGCCGCAGCGCCTTCCCGCGCTTCAAGGGCTGAGCAAGGTCTGATCAAGGGCTGACGCCGCCGACCCCAACCGGGGCAAGGCTCCGCCAGTCGTACGTACGTCCCCGTACCGGTCCCGTACCGTGTGCGGGGACGTACGCACGTGTGAGACGGGAGGCGGGAAGCAGTGGCCGTGAAGGACCGGGACCGTTTCTCCACCGCGACCAGGATCAAGCTGCTCGGCGAGCAGACCGCGGCCCGGGTCTACCGCTCCCAGACCAAGCGCCAGGCCCGCCGCTCCCGGCTCACCGGCCGTGCCGCGCTCCTCGCGCTCGTGCTCTGCACGCTGATCGTGGCCCTGGCCTACCCGATGCGCCAGTACGTCTCCCAGCGCGCCGAGATCGCCGATCTGGAGCGCGAGAAGCGGCAGGCCAGCGAACGCGTCGAGCAGCTGCGCGACCTCAAGGCGCGCTGGCAGGACGACGCCTACGCCGAGCAGCAGATCCGGCAGCGGCTGCACTACGTGCTGCCGGGGGAGACCGGGTTCGTCGTGATCGACCCGGACGCGGCCAGGCAGTCCCGCGCCGACCTCGGGTCGGCCGACCGCCCCTGGTACTCGAACGTCTGGGACGGCGTCGACAAGTCCGACGCCTCGGACCAGTGAACAGCCGACCAGTGAACGACCGACCGGTGAACTGAGACCGGTGAACCGACCGGTGGTCAGAACCGGTTGCCGGAACCGATAGAAAGACAGGCATGGAAACGCCCCCGCCGACCACCCCGCGCACCGAGCCCACCGACGCGGACGTCGAGGCCTTCAAGCAGCAGCTCGGACGGCCGCCGCGCGGTCTGCGCGCGATCGCGCACCGCTGCCCGTGCGGTGAGCCGGACGTCGTGGAGACGGCCCCCCGCCTGCCCGACGGCACGCCCTTCCCGACGCTGTACTACCTGACGTGCCCGAAGGCCAACTCGGCCATCGGCACGCTCGAGGCGAACGGCGTGATGAAGGAGATGACGGAGCGGCTCCAGGCCGACCCGGAGCTGGCCGCCTCCTACCGTGCCGCGCACGAGGACTACGTCCGGCGCCGGGACGAGATCGAGGAACTGAAGAACTTCCCGAGCGCGGGCGGCATGCCGGACCGGGTGAAGTGCCTGCACGTGCTCGTCGCGCACTCCCTGGCGGCCGGCCCGGGTGTGAACCCCCTCGGCGACGAGGCCCTGGAGATGCTCCCGCAGTGGTGGCGCAAGGGCACGTGTGTGGTGCCGGCCGCGCGGGACGACGCGAAGGCGGCCGCCCGGTGACCCGGGTCGCCGCCGTCGACTGCGGTACGAACTCGATCCGCCTCCTCGTCGCCGACGCCGACCCGGAGACCGGCGAGCTGGTCGACCTGGACCGCCGGATGACGATCGTCCGCCTCGGCCAGGGCGTCGACCGCACCGGACGGCTCGCCCCCGAGGCGCTGGAGCGGACCTTCGCGGCCTGCCGGGAGTACGCGGCCGCCATCAAGGAGTACGGCGCGCAGCGGCTGCGCTTCGTCGCCACCTCCGCCTCCCGGGACGCGGAGAACCGGGACGAGTTCGTGCGCGGGGTGCTGGACATCCTCGGCGTCGAGCCCGAGGTCATCACCGGCGACCAGGAGGCCGAGTTCTCCTTCACCGGCGCCACGAAGGAACTGAAGGGGCGCACCGACCTGGCCAAGCCGTTCCTGGTGGTGGACATCGGCGGTGGCTCGACCGAGTTCGTGGTCGGCGACGACCGGGTGCGTGCCGCGCGCTCCGTCGACGTGGGCTGCGTACGGATGACGGAGCGGCACCTGGTCGTGGACGGGAAGGTCACCGACCCGCCCACCGCCGGGCAGATCACCGCGATGCGCGCCGACATCGAGGCCGCCCTCGACCTCGCCGAGCGGACGGTCCCGCTGCGCGAGGCGCACACCCTGGTCGGCCTGGCCGGTTCGGTGACGACGGTCGCGGCGATCGCCCTGGGCCTTGAGGAGTACGACTCCACGAAGATCCACCACGCGCGGATCGGTCTCGACCGGGTCAGGAGCATCAGCGACGAGCTTCTCCGGGCCACCCACGAGGAGCGCGCGGCGCATCCGGCGATGCATCCGGGCCGGGTGGACGTGATCGCGGCGGGTGCGCTCGTCCTGCTGGCGATCATGGAGCGGATCGGCGCGCAGGAGGTCGTCGTGAGCGAGCACGACATCCTCGACGGCATCGCCTGGTCGATCGCGTGACTCCGGCGGACCCGCTACTTGCACTCTGCTGAGCAGGCAGGATGCGCGAATGAGCAGACCCGAGGGGCCCTTCGTGGCCCCTCGGACGCGTTCCGGAGGCACCCCCTCGGGAAAGTTCGTGAAGTTCTTCACAAGGAATTCGGCCCTGTCGGAGGACAGACGTGTCTTCGTTGACCCTTCCGGGGGCTCAACACCCGTGTGAACGTGTTCAAAAGAGGCGGGCGCGGACGTATCGCGGAGGTCGGGGGAAGGGGTCCCGGACGGCCCTCACGGAGCCCTTCCGAGCCCGGAGAGGCAGCTCACGCGGCATTGACAACGCCATGCCCTACACGCTGGTTCCCCCTCCGCGCCATGACGTGGATCACGCGGGTCGCGGAGGATAGCACACACCCCCGGGAAGCTTGTGAAGGGGCGCACGAGCGACCCCCCTCGAGCGGGTGGATACTCGATGGCATGAGCACCACGGAGCGTCCCAGGATCCTCGTAGTAGGCGGTGGGTACGTAGGCCTGTACGCAGCTCGGCGCATCATGAAGAAGATGCGCTACGGCGAGGCGACCGTCACGGTCGTCGACCCCCGGTCGTACATGACCTACCAGCCCTTCCTCCCCGAAACCGCCGCCGGCAACATCTCCCCGCGCCACGTCGTCGTCCCGCTGCGACGCGTGCTGCCCAAGGCGGAGGTCCTCACCGGCCGGGTCACCACCATCGACCAGGACCGCAAGGTCGCCACGATCGCGCCGCTGGTCGGCGAGGCGTACGAGCTGCCCTTCGACTACCTGGTGATCGCGCTCGGCGCGGTCTCCCGCACCTTCCCGATCCCCGGCCTCGCCGAACAGGGCATCGGTATGAAGGGTGTCGAGGAGGCCATCGGCCTGCGCAACCACGTCCTCGAGCAGCTCGACAAGGCCGACTCCACGACCGACGAGGAGATCCGCCGCAAGGCGCTCACCTTCGTCTTCATCGGCGGCGGTTTCGCCGGTGCGGAGACCATCGGTGAGGTCGAGGACCTGGCCCGGGACGCGGCCAAGTACTACAAGACGGTGTCCCGCGAGGACATGCGCTTCATCCTCGTCGACGCCGCCGACAAGATCCTTCCCGAGGTCGGCCCCAAGCTGGGCCAGTACGGCAAGGAGCACCTCGAGGGCCGCGGTGTGGAGATCTACCTCTCCACCTCCATGGACTCCTGCGTCGACGGCCACGTGGTGCTGAAGAACGGCCTCGAGGTCGACTCCAGCACCATCGTGTGGACGGCCGGCGTCAAGCCCAACCCGGTGCTGGCCCGTTACGGCCTGCCGCTGGGCCCCCGCGGCCACGTCGACACGGCCCCGACCCTCCAGGTCCAGGGCACCGACTACATCTGGGCCGCCGGCGACAACGCCCAGGTCCCGGACGTCGCCGCCCGCAAGGCCGGTGTCGAGAACGCCTGGTGCCCGCCGAACGCGCAGCACGCGCTGCGGCAGGCCAAGGTCCTCGGCGACAACGTGATCTCCGGTATGCGGGGCTTCCCGCAGAAGGAGTACTCGCACTCCAACAAGGGTGCGGTGGCGGGCCTCGGCCTCCACAAGGGCGTCGCGATGATCGTCATGGGCAAGATGAAGATCAAGGTCAAGGGCCGTCTCGCCTGGTACATGCACCGCGGCTACCACGGCATGGCGATGCCGACGTGGAACCGTAAGATCCGTGTCTTCGCCGACTGGACGCTCGGCATGTTCCTCAAGCGCGAGGTCGTGGCGCTGGGTGCGCTGGAGTCCCCGCGCGAGGAGTTCTACGAGGCCGCGAAGCCGGCGCCGGTCGCCGCGAAGCCGGCCGCCGAGAAGACCGAGAACGAGAAGGCCAAGGCCTCCTGACCCCCGGTCACCCGACCTCCGGTCACCTGACTCCCGGTCACCTGACCTCGAGTCACCCGACCTCCGGCCTCCGGGCCGCCGGTCACTGAAACACCCCCGAAGGGGCCGTCCGCCATCCGTGGTGCGGACGGCCCCTTCGGCGTGCGCCCGCCCGCCGCCGGGCGGCGCATGCTGCATACATGTATTTTGCCGGGCCATGACGGGCGCGCGGGACTGGACGGCGTGCTCTTCCGTGTTTACGTGGTGTCAGGACATCGCGGGATCACCCGTCACGGAGGTGTGCATCATGGCTGACGCCGCGCCGCGGCTCCATGCCCTCGTCGAACAGTTGCTGGGAGCCCCCTTTCCGGTGCGCGTCCGCGCCTGGGACGGTTCGCAGGCGGGTCCGCCCGATGCGCCGACCCTGGTGGTACGCAATCGGCGGGCCCTGCGCCGGCTCCTCTTCAAGCCCGGCGAACTCGGCCTCGCCCGCGCCTGGGTGGCCGGCGACCTGGGGATCGAGGGGGACCTGTACACCGCTCTCGATCTGCTCTCCGGCCTGATCTGGCAGCGCGGCGAGGACGCCCGTACGCTCGGCCGGGCGCTGCGCGACCCGGACTTCCGGTCGGCGGTGCGCGGCCTGCTGAAACTCGCCGGACCGCCGCTGCCGCCCGCCCCGCCGCGTGAAGAGGTCCGCCGGACCGGACACCTCCACACCCGCCGCACCGACCGACGCGCCATCAGCCACCACTACGACGTCGGCAACGACTTCTACGCGCTCGTCCTCGGCCCGTCCATGGTCTACTCGTGCGCCTACTGGGAGTCCGGGGACAGCACCCTCGAACTCGCCCAGCGCGACAAGCTCGAACTCGTCTGCCGCAAGCTGGACCTGAGACCGGGGTCGCGGCTGCTGGACGTCGGCTGCGGCTGGGGTTCCCTCGCCGTCCACGCGGCCCGTGAGCACGGTGCGACCGTCGTCGGGATCACCCTCTCCCAGGAGCAGGCGGCGTTCGCCCGCAAGCGTGTCGCCGACGCCGGGCTCACCGACAAGGTCGAGATCCGCGTCCAGGACTACCGGGACGTCGCCGACGGGCCGTTCGACGCGGTCTCCTCCATCGGTATGGCGGAACACGTCGGCTCCGACCGGTACCTGGAGTACGCGCAGGTCCTGTTCGCGCTGCTCCGGCCCGGCGGCCGGCTGCTCAACCACCAGATCGCCCGCCGTCCGCAGCGCGACGAGTCGGCGTACGGCGTGGACTCGTTCATCGACGCCTACGTCTTCCCGGACGGCGAGCTCGCCCCCGTCGGCACCACCGTCGGCCAGCTCGAACGCGCGGGGTTCGAGGTCCGTGACGTCGAGTCGATCCGCGAGCACTACGCCCTCACCCTGCGCCGCTGGGTCGCCCGGCTGGAGGCCGGCTGGGACCGGGCCGTGCACCTCACCAGCCCCGGTCGGGCCCGGGTCTGGCGGCTCTACATGGCGGCCTCCGCCGTCGCCTTCGAACGCAACCAGATCGGCGTCAACCAGGTCCTGGCCGTCCGGACCCCCGGGTCGGGCGACTCCGGGATGCCGCTGCGCGCCCGCACCTGGAACTGACGGCCGCCCGGCGCACGAGGGCCCCGCCGCGGTACGCGACGGGGCCCCGGCCGGACTCGTTCTACTCGGACTTGATCGCGGCCAGCATGTTCAGGCGCGACGCCCGCCGGGCCGGCCACAGCGCGGCCAGGATGCCCACCCCGGCGGCCAGCAGCAGGAAGACGGCCATCCGGGCCCACGGCACGACCAGTTCGTACGTCGGCATGCTGGTGCCGAGCAGCTCACCGGCGGCCCAGCCGAAGAACACGCCCAGGCCGATGCCGAGCACCCCGCCGAAGAGCGAGATCACCAGGGACTCCAGCCGGACCATCCGCTTGACCGAACGCCGGTCCAGGCCGATGGCCCGCAGCATGCCGATCTCCTGGGACCGCTCGAAGACCGACATCGCGAGGGTGTTGATGACGCCGAGGACCGCGACGATCACGGCCATCGCGAGCAGCCCGTAGAGCATGTTCAGCATCAGCGTGAACATCTTCGCGACCTCGTCGGAGAGGTCCTGCTTGCTCTGGACCTTGATGGCCGGGTTGGCGCCGAGGGCCTTCTCCAGCCGGTCCTTCGTGGCGTCCGAGGTGCCGCCGGACGTCTTGACCATGACCCGCATGTCGGCCGGGTCCGTCAGGTGCGGGGTGAGGGCGGCGTTGTCCAGCAGGATGCCCTCGATCAGCTCGTTGCCCTCGTAGACCCCGGAGACCGTCAGCTGCTGCTTCTTGCCGTCCTCGTAGTTCACCGTGAAGGACGAGCCGGCCTTCCAGCCGTGGGACTCGGCGGTGGTGTCGTCGACGACGACCTGCCCGCCGCCCACCTCGAAGGAGCCGTCGTCGACCTTGAGGTCGGTCAGTGCGCCGATGGTGGAGCCGGTGACGCCGGTGAGGTACTCGGTCGTGCCGTCGATCCGGCCGGGCGCGTTGCGCATCGGGCTGGTGGCGGTGACCCCCTCGGTGGCCTTCAGCTTCTCGTCGATGCCGGCCGAGAGCTCGTTGCCGTTCGCCATCGACACGACGTAGTCGGCCCTGACCGCGGAGGACGCCATCTTGTCGATGGACTTCTGCAGGCTGCCCGCCATCACCGTCATCCCGGTGATCAGGGTCAGACCGATCATCAGCGCGGAGGCCGTGGCCGCCGTACGGCGCGGGTTGCGCACCGAGTTCTGCCGGGCCAGCTTGCCGGACACCCCGAAGATCCGCAGGACGGGCGCGGCGGCCGCGATCAGCGGACGGGACAGCAGCGGCGTCAGGATGAAGACGCCGACGATGAGCAGGACCGCGCCGAGACCCATGGGGGCCTGGCCGTCCGAGCCGCTCATCGTCGTCGCGGCCAGGACCACGGCGACGCCCGCCGCCGAGAACAGCGCGCCCAGCGTGTTGCGCAGCACCAGCGACTTGGTGCTCGCGGCGGCGTGCACACTGCTCATCGCCGCGACCGGCGGGATCTTCGCGGCCCGGCGGCCGGGTAGCCAGGCCGCCAGCATGGTGATGACGACGCCGACGACGAGGGCGGTGGCGACGGTGCCGCCCGAGACGACGAGCGGTCCGTCGGGGACGGTCGCCCCCAGCGTCCCCAGCAGCGAGCGCAGCCCGGCCCCGATCCCGATACCGGCGACCAGACCGGTCACCCCGGCGACCGTGCCGACGACGAACGCCTCGATCAGCACCGACCGCGTGACCTGCCGGCGGGAGGCGCCGACGGCCCGCATCAGGGCGAGTTCCTTGGTGCGCTGGGCGACCAGCATGGTGAAGGTGTTGGCGATGATGAAGGTGCCGACGAACAGCGCGATCCCGGCGAAGACCAGCAGGCCCTGCTTCATCCCGCTCATCGAGGCGGCGATCATCTCCGCCTGGTCGTCGGCGAGCTTCTTTCCGGTGACGGTCTCGACCTTGCCCTTCGGCAGGGCGCTGTCCAGAGCGGACTTCAGGGCGCTCTGCGAGGTCCCGGCGGCGGCCTGGACGTCGATCTCGTCGAAGGTGCCGGTCTTGCCGAAGAGCGTCTGCGCGGTCGCCGTGTCGAACAGGGCGAGGCTGCCGCCGGCCGCGACGTTGCCGTCGTCGGTGGTGAAGATGCCGGTGATCTTCGGGGAGAGGACGGGGCCGTCGACGGAGATCCGTACGGTGTCGCCGACCTTGTACCCGGTCCGCTCGGCCGTCCGGGAGTCGATGACGACCTCGTCGGCGCCGCTCGGCGCGTGCCCGGTGGCGAGCGGGTACCGGGCGTCCTTGTCACCCCAGTAGTTGCCGCCCTGCGACTGGAAGCCGCCGCCGACGAGCTTGCCGTCCTTGTCGGCGATGGCGGTGAAGCCGTTGACGACGCCGATGGCGGACGCGGCGCCCGGCACCTTCGCGCTCTGCTCCAGCAGCGCCTGGGTCAGCTCGGGCGTCTTGACGATACGGTCGCCGACATCGTCCTGGACCTCGGCGGTGACGGCGACGTCGACCTGGTCGAAGCCCTTGGCGGAGCTCTTCTGGAGGGCTCCGGAAAGGGTGTTGGTGAAGACCAGGGTCCCCGACACGAAGGCCACGCCGAGCATCACGGCGAGCACGGTCATCAGGAGCCGGGCCTTGTGCGCGAGTACGTTGCGCAAGGCGGTACGGAACATGGGTTCTTCTCAGTCCTGCTCGTCGACGAGCGGTCGGTCCCGGTGGGGGATCAGCTGGTGCGGCCCTTGGCGTCGAATCGCTTCATCCGGTCGAGCACCGAGTCGGCCGTCGGGCCGTACACCTCGTCGACGATCCGTCCGTCCGCCAGGAAGATCACCCGGTCCGCGTAGGCCGCAGCCACCGGGTCGTGGGTCACCATGACCACCGTCTGCCCCAGCTCCCGCACCGAGTTGCGCAGGAAGCCCAGCACCTCGGCGCCCGAACGCGAGTCGAGGTTTCCGGTCGGCTCGTCGCCGAAGATGATGTCGGGCCGGGAGGCGAGGGCACGGGCGACGGCGACCCGCTGCTGCTGACCGCCGGAGAGCTGTGAGGGCCGGTGGCTCAGCCGGTCGGCGAGCCCCACCATCCCGATGACCTTTTCCAACCACTCCTTGTCCGGCTTACGCCCCGCGATGTCCATCGGGAGCGTGATGTTCTCGATCGCCGTCAGCGTCGGCAGCAGGTTGAACGCCTGGAAGATGAACCCGATCTTGTCCCGGCGCAACTTGGTGAGCTGCTTGTCCTTCAGGGCGCCGAGCTCGGTGTCACCGATGCGCACCGAACCGGAGGAGAAGCTGTCGAGGCCCGCCACGCAGTGCATCAGCGTGGACTTGCCGGAGCCGGACGGCCCCATGATCGCGGTGAACTCGGCCTGCCGGAAGTCGACCGAGACCCGGTCCAGAGCGACCACCTGGGTCTCGCCCTGTCCGTAGATCTTCGACAGGTCCGTGGCGCGTGCGGCCACGGCGGTGGTCCGTTCGGCGAGGGGGCTGGTGGTCACGGGCGTGGCTCCTGACGGGACGACGGCAAGTCTGGGGGACATGAACCATCGTCCTGGCCGCCGACGGCCGTGTAGTCAGCCGCTGTCCCGGTTCCGAGGGCAGCCTCGGGTCGGACGGCGGACCGCCGTGTCATACCTGGGGATGACGCCCGTCCCTGAGGGCCAGGTCGTCAAGAACCGGTGGAGCAACCTCGTTCGGACGGTGAAATTCCGTCATTCCGCGTACGCAAGCGGTTGCCGCGCGCGAGGCTACTGGCAAGTGCAGATGGCCAGTTCCAGGTGCTGATGCACCCTCAGACCTCAATAAAATAAGACAACATCGGTCCGCTGTTCCGCTGTTCGAGGGACGGATCCCGATAGGGTCGGAAGCTCCAACGGAGCCGTCAGGCCTGCCCAGATGGTGGAATGCAGACACGGCGAGCTTAAACCTCGCTGCCCCTTCGCGGGCGTGCCGGTTCAAGTCCGGCTCTGGGCACTTCCGACGTCTCGGCGATCGCTGCATCCTCCATTGAGGCATTGACCGCCGCGGCGGCCGCCCCCCTCCTTGCTCGCGCCTCTCGGCGCCTCGATGCCTCGGCGTCTCGGCGTTCCGACCGTTGACACCCGGTGAGCAGGAGCGCAGACTCACGTCCCAATACAGTGAAGAAAACTTCACTGTGCGAACAGTGAAGGGAAACGCCCGATGCGCACCACCGTCGGCATCGTCGGCGCCGGCCCCGCCGGCCTCCTCCTCGCCCGTCTGCTGCACCGCGCCGGCATCGACTCCGTGGTGCTGGAGAGCCGCGACCGGGCCTACGTCGAGCAGCGCCAGCGCGCCGGGATCCTGGAGCAGGGCACGGTGGACGTGCTGCGCGCGGCCGGCGCCGGGGAGCGCATGGACCGCGTGGGGCTGTCCCACGACGGCATAGAGCTGCGGTTCGCCGGGCGGCGTCACCGCGTCGACTTCCCCGCCCTCACCGGTGGCCGGTCGGTGATGGTCTACGCGCAGACCGAGGTGTGCAAGGACCTCATAGCGCTCCAGCTCGCGGACGGCGGCCCGCTGCTGTTCGAGGCGGAGGCGCTGGCCGTCGAGGACGCCGGCACCGACCACCCGCGGATCCGCTTCCGCCACGAGGGCGTCGAGGACGTCCTGGAGTGCGACTACGTCGTGGGCTGCGACGGCTTCTGGGGTGTCGCCCGGCAGGCGATCCCGGCCGCGTCGACCCGCGTCTTCGAGCGGACGTACCCGTTCGGCTGGCTCGGCATCCTCGCCGACGTGCCGCCCTCGCACGACGAGCTCGTCTACGCCCGCCACGACCGCGGCTTCGCGCTGCTGTCCATGCGCTCCCCGTCCGTCTCCCGCCTCTACCTCCAGGTACCGGAGGGCACGGACGCGCAGGCGTGGGGGGACGAGGAGATCTGGGACGAGCTGGAGCGCCGCTTCGAGACCGACGACGACTGGAAACTGGAGCGCGGGGCGATCACCCAGAAGTCGGTCACCCCCATGCGCTCCTACGTGCACGAGCCCATGCGGCACGGCAGGCTCTTCCTGGCCGGCGACGCGGCCCACATCGTGCCGCCGACCGGGGCGAAGGGGCTGAACCTCGCCGTCGGGGACGTTGTCACCTTCGCGCGGGCGCTGACGCACCGGCGGGAGACGGGGTCCACCGCTCTCCTGGACGCCTACTCGGAGACCTGTCTGCGGCGCGTGTGGCAGGCCGAGCGGTTCTCGTACGACATGACCACCCTCCTGCACCGCGCCCCCGACGCCACCCCCTTCGAGGACCGTCTCCAGCTGGCCCGGCTGGAGCGGCTCGCCTCCTCCCGCGCCGCCGAGACCGAGCTGGCCGAGGCGTACACCGGGTTCCCGTTCGGGTGATCGGACGGCGGGTCCCGTCAAGGGCCCGGCTCGGCCCGTCCGGGCCTGTCCGGTCTCCGCGGGGTACCGGCCATGTCGCGGCTTGGTCATGAATACGGCCCTCCTGTGCCGGGAATCATGACGCCACGTAGCGTGTTGGCCAGCAGGAAGAGGGAAAGATCCTCCCCAAGCACTAGGGTCAATCCTTTGCCTACCCATTACCCTTGAGCTCAAGGCCGCGCAGTGTGGCCACGGAGGAGTGCAATGAGGAGCAGAAACCCGGTCTTCTCGCGACGGGGGTTCAGCCGCGACAACGGCTACGCGGGCTTCAACGCCGCGCCGCAGGCCGGGGGACCCGCAGTCGGCACGCAGCAGGGCAACCCCTACGCCCAGCAGGCCGGCAACCCGTACGCGCAGAACCCTTACGCCCAGCAGGACCTTCAGTACGGCGCCCCGCCGCAGGCCCCGGCCGCCGCCGGCCGGATGACCATGGACGACGTCGTCGCGCGCACCGCGACCACGCTCGGCCTCGTCGTCCTCACCGCGGTGCTGTCCTGGGTGCTGCTGCCCGTCGACGAGGCCAACCTCGGCAAGTCGTACGGCATCGCCATCGGCGCCGGTCTGGTCGCCATGGTGCTGGCCCTGGTCCAGTCGTTCAAGCGCCGCGCGGCCCCCGCGCTGATCCTGTCGTACGCCGCCCTCGAGGGCGTCTTCCTCGGCGTGATCTCCAGCGCGGTCTCCACGTACATCGCGGACGGCGTAGTCGCCCAGGCGGTGATGGGCACCATGGCGGTCTTCGCCGGTGTGCTCGTGGCGTACAAGGCGGGCTGGATCCGCGTCAACCGCCGCTTCTACGGCTTCGTGATGGCCGCCGCGCTCGGCTTCGTCCTGCTGATGGCCGTGAACCTGCTGTTCACCGTCTTCGGCGGCGGTGACGGTCTCGGCTTCCGCAGCGGTCCGCTCGGCATCGTGTTCGGTGTCATCGGCATCCTGCTCGGCGCCTGCTTCCTCGCCCTGGACTTCAAGCAGGTCGAGGACGGCATCGCGTACGGCGCCCCGCGCGAGGAGGCCTGGCTCGCCGCCTTCGGCCTCACGCTGACGCTGGTGTGGATCTACATGGAGTTCCTGCGACTCCTCTCGATCCTCAACAGCGACTGATCCACCCAGACCGCGAGAAGGGCCCCGGGATCCGATCCCGGGGCCCTTTCCCGTGTCCGTAGAGTGGTGTGTCGCGTGCGCGCTAGAGGAGTTTGCGCGCGGCCCTCCTCAGGTCGTACTCGTGGATGATCGCCTTGGCGTGGCCGTACGCGAGGTTGTGCTCGGCGCGCAGCCAGCTGACCTTCTCCTCGAAGCGGAGAGCGGGGCCTTCGTCGACGGTGCGCAGCCAGTCGGCGACTTCACGACCGGTGCAGTGGGGGATGCGGGCCAGTATGTTGCGGTGGGTCTCCTCGGAGAGGACATGGGACATCGGCGCCTCCGGTAGCAAAGGGGATGTAAGCCGGTCCTTCAGGTCACGGTGCCTGAGTGTTCGCCCGTTGGCAACAGTGCCGGTGCGACGCGTAGTCTCGCGGCGTGGCTGATACGACGTCCCTGACCCGTGCGGTGGACCACTTCGCCGATCGTCTGCGCGCCGCTTCGCAGAGCCGGCTCCAGAGAGGCGCTGCCACGGAGGCGCTGGCGCTGGCCCGGGAGTTGGTCCGGCGCGCGCAGCTCATCGAGGAGCCAGGAGCGCTGCCGCGCGAGATGCCGGACGCCGGGATGTTCGCCGCCGCCGATCAAATCACCGTCGCGGTGCACGACTTGGCCCTCGTGCTCACGGACGAGGGCCAGGTGAGGGAAGCTCTGGAGTTGGTGGCGCAGGCGCAGAAGCGGGCGGGCGTGTGAGCCTCACAGGCTCGCTATGACCCGGTCGGCCAGGATGTAGACGTTCTCGGCCCCGCACTGGAACGTCAGGGTGTACGCGCCCGAGATGCCCGACCCGCCCAGCAGGAACGGCGTCTCGCCCGCGGTGAGGGCCGCGGCCAGGCGTTCCGCCGTCTCGCGGTGGCCCGGGGTCATGCACAGGGTGGTGCCGTCGCCGAAGACGTAGACGTCGAGGGTGCCGAGCGGACCCGGGCGGACATCGGTCAGCTCGATCTGGGACGCGGCCAGTTCCTCGAGTGTCGCCACCGTGCGCTCGTGGTCGTTCACGACCGGTGACTGGACCGGTACGAAGTCGGGGTGGGACGGGTGACGGCGGCGGGCCGCGGCCAGTTCGGCGGAGTCCCCGGCGAACTCGTCGGCGTCCGAGGCCGGCTCGCTCACCGACTCCAGGGGCTCCAGGCCCACGAAGTCGGCCTGGCGGGGCAGGAACAGCTCGCTGTCCGGGAGGCCCAGCAGGGTGGGCGCGTCGGAGGCGTCACGGGCCTCCTGCGCGGCCCAGAAGGCACGGGCCTCGGCCAGCTCCCGCTCCCGCTCCTCCGCCAGCGCGTCGGCGACGGCGGCGCGTATCTCAGCCGCGTCGGCCGTACTTCGGGCGGCCGGGACGAAGCCGCGCAGTTCGGCGGCGGTCTCCTCGGCGTTCCTGGCGTCCTTGGCGAGCTGGGTGTGCAGGGCGGCCACCTGCCGGCGCAACTGCAAGAGGGTGCGCAGGACGGCGACGCCCACGGCGCCCGTGGCGGCCGTGGTGACCAGCAAGGCGATCGGCATGGCGCTCACTGACGTACTCCCGGTTCAAAGTCGACCCCCGACTTCCTACATCAGCTTGAAGGGTGGACTATCCAACTGTCAGTGCGTAACGTCACGAAACGGGCAGGACTTTGGGCCTGGGGTTTGGTGCCGAAAGGCGCTGAGCTGCGTAAATCCCTCCGGGGAGGGAGATAGGTCACATCCTGGGGGAGATTGGATCACAAAACGGCCCGGAGTCCAGGGGCTTTCCGGACTCCGGGCCGATCCGTCACCGCAGGTGCTGAAGCGGTTACGCAGGGGCCCTGTCGAGGGCCCGCGTGGGGGCGATCAGCTCAGGCGCTCGATGACCATGGCCATGCCCTGGCCGCCGCCGACGCACATCGTCTCCAGACCGAACTGCTTGTCGTGGAACTGGAGGGAGTTGATGAGCGTGCCGGTGATGCGGGCGCCCGTCATGCCGAAGGGGTGGCCGACGGCGATGGCGCCGCCGTTGACGTTCAGCTTCTCCAGCGGGATGTTCAGGTCGCGGTAGGACGGGATCACCTGGGCGGCGAACGCCTCGTTGATCTCGACCAGGTCGATGTCGTCGATGGTGAGACCGGCGCGACGCAGGGCCTGGTTCGACGCGTCGACCGGGCCGAGGCCCATGATCTCCGGGGACAGGCCGGAGACGCCGGTCGAGACGATGCGGGCGAGCGGGGTGAGGCCGAGCTCGCGGGCCTTGGTGTCGCTCATGACGACGACCGCGGCGGCGCCGTCGTTCAGCGGGCAGCAGTTGGCGGCGGTGACCATGCCGTCGAGGCGGAAGACCGGCTTCAGGCCCTGGACGCCCTCCAGCGTGACGCCGGCGCGCGGGCCGTCGTCCTTGCTGACGACCGTGCCGTCGGGGAGCGTCACCGGGGTGATCTCCCGCTCCCAGAAGCCGTTCTTGATGGCTTCCTCGGCGAGGTTCTGCGAGCGGACGCCGAACTCGTCCATGTCCTGGCGGGTGACGCCCTTGAGGCGGGCGAGGTTCTCGGCGGTCTGGCCCATCGCGATGTACGCGTCCGGGACGAGGCCGTCCTCGCGCGGGTCGTGCCAGGTGGTGCCCTCCTGCGCGGCGACGGCCGCGGTGCGGGCCTCGGCCTCCGCGAAGAACGGGTTGCGGGTGTCCGGCAGGCTGTCGGAGTTGCCCTTGGCGAACCGGGAGACCAGCTCGACGCCGGCCGAGATGAAGACGTCGCCCTCGCCGGCCTTGATGGCGTGCAGCGCCATCCGGCTGGTCTGGAGGGACGAGGAACAGTAACGGGTGATCGTGCAGCCGGGGAGGTGGTCCATCCCCATCTGCACCGCCACGATGCGGCCGAGGTTGTTGCCCTGCTCGCCGCCCGGCAGGCCGCAGCCGAGCATCAGGTCGTCGATGTCCCTCGGGTCCAGCTCGGGGACCTTGGCGAGGGCCGCCTGGATGATCGTGGCGGTGAGGTCGTCCGGGCGCAGGTCCTTCAGGGAGCCCTTGAATGCGCGGCCGATGGGTGAGCGGGCGGTCGAGACGATGACTGCTTCGGGCATCACGGCTCCATTGGCGAGGGGGTTCGTACGGGCACGGCTGTCTGGGAAGTTACCCGTACGTATGGGCTGGGTCACTGGTGTCGTGGTGTGACCCTGGCCGCAATTTACTAAGCGCTTGCTTGGGCCTCCGGCGGTGGGCGGGGAATGTGCGGGTGGGTCCACGCGCCGGTCCCCTGGGGGCTGCGCCCCCAGACCCCCCATCGGCCCTGAAGGGGCCTCGTCCTCAAACGCCGGACGGGCTGGTGGGCGGACCCCCGGCGGCGGGCTGGTGGGCGGACCCCGGGCGGGGCTGGGGAGGGCGGCCCCCCCGGACGGGCCGGGAGGGCGGCCGTCCGGACGGGGCTGGGAGGGGGCGGCCCCCGACGAGGCGGGCATCGGACGGGCTGGTGGGGCGGACTCCGGACGGGTTGGTTCGGCGGACCCCGGGACCGGCTGGTGGGGCGGACACCGAACGAGGCTGGGAGGGCGGCCCTCCGAACGAGGCTGGAGGGCGGCCCCCCGGACGAGGCTGGAGGGCGGCCCCCCGGCGGGCTGGAAAGGCTGGCCCCGGGCGGGGCTGGCCGGTCGGACCCCGGGCGGGTCGGGGGGCTGGGGTCGGGTGGGCTGGTTATGTGTTGGCGGGGGACGCGGGTTCTGTTTCCGAGACGCGCCGCCTCCGGCGGCGCTTCAGGAGGGCCCAGGGGCCTCGGGGGCCCGTCGGCATCGCCGCGGTGACCTCCGTGCCGGCCTCCGAGGCCGCTTCCGCCGCCGCTCGGGCCACCGGCAGGAAACCCTCGCGGCGGGAGACGTCCGGGCGCTCCTCCTCGGCCGGCCAGAGGCCGAGGGCCGCGCAGACCGTGGGGAGGACCGCCATCGCCGCCGTCGCGTACCCCTCCGCCGAGGGGTGGTAGTGGTCGGGGCCGAACAGCTCGCGCGGGTTGGCCTCGAACTCGGGGCCCAGCAGGTCGCCCAGGGAGACCGTGCGGCCGCCCTGCTCGACGGCGCCGATCGTCTGGGCGGCCGCCAGCTGGCGCGAGGCCCGGCGGGCCAGCCAGCGCAGCGGCTGCTGGACCGGCTCGATCGTGCCCAGGTCGGGGCAGGTGCCGACGACGACCTCGGCGCCGGCCGTGCGCAGCCGTCGTACCGCCGAGGACAGGTGGCGGACCGAGCGGGTGGCCGGCATCCGGTGGGTCACGTCGTTCGCGCCGATCATGATCACGCAGACGTCGGGCACCTGGTCGGAGTCCGCCAGGACCAGCGCGACCTGGCGGTCGAGATCGTCGGACTGCGCGCCCGGCAGCGCCACGTTGCGCAGCTCCACGGGGCGTTCGGCGACCGCCGCCAGGCCCGAGGCCAGCAGCGCGCCCGGGGTCTGCCCGGAGCGGTGCACGCCCTGGCCCGCCGCCGTGGAGTCGCCCAGCATCGTCAGGCGCAGGGGTTCCTTGCCGGGCCCGGGTGCGTCGTAGGCGAGGCCGTAACGGCCGTCCGCCTGCGGGACGTGCGGATGCGCCCCGTTGTTCACCTGGCGCCGCGCCAGATGCACCTCCGCCAGCACCAGCCCTACGGTTGCCGCCCCGGCCAGTCCGATGCCGCCGCCGCCGTAGGCCGCTCCGGCCGCGATGCGCCGGGCCACTCTCGCCCTCGACATGCTCGTCATGCCTCGACGCCACCTCCTCGTGTCCGTACACCCACTCCTTGCCCCGTACGGACCGTCGCCCAATCTCAACCGGGAGTGAACGTGCCGACCCGGCCGCCGCCCGGGCCGTACCCTGGCGTCACCACTACGACCACTGTTTTTGCAAGCAACCGGAGACAACGGTGCAATTCCACGACTCGATGATCAGCCTCGTCGGCAACACCCCGCTGGTGAAGCTCAACAGCGTGACCAAGGGCATCCAGGCGACCGTCCTGGCCAAGGTGGAGTACTTCAACCCGGGCGGTTCCGTGAAGGACCGCATCGCCCTGCGCATGATCGAGGCGGCGGAGAAGAGCGGGGAGCTCCTGCCCGGCGGCACGATCGTCGAGCCGACCAGCGGAAACACCGGGGTCGGGCTGGCCATCGTCGCGCAGCAGAAGGGGTACAAGTGCATCTTCGTGTGCCCCGACAAGGTGAGCACCGACAAGATCAACGTGCTGCGGGCGTACGGCGCCGAGGTCGTCGTGTGCCCCACCGCCGTGGACCCCGAGCACCCGGACTCCTACTACAACGTCTCCGACCGGCTGGTGCGGGAGACGCCGGGTGCGTGGAAGCCGGACCAGTACTCCAACGCGAACAACCCGCTCTCCCACTACCACTCCACCGGCCCTGAGCTGTGGGAGCAGACGGAGGGGCGGATCACCCACTTCGTCGCCGGCGTCGGCACCGGCGGCACCATCTCCGGGACCGGGCGCTATCTGAAGGACGCCAGCGAGGGCCGGGTCCAGGTCGTGGGCGCCGACCCCGAGGGCTCCGTGTACTCCGGTGGGTCCGGGCGGCCGTATCTCGTCGAGGGCGTCGGTGAGGACTTCTGGCCGACCGCGTACGACCGGACCGTCGCCGACGAGATCGTCGCGGTGTCCGACAAGGACTCCTTCCAGATGACCCGGCGGCTCGCGAAGGAGGAGGGGCTGCTCGTCGGCGGCTCCTGCGGGATGGCCGTCGTGGCCGCCCTGCGCGTCGCCGAGCGGCTCGGCCCGGACGACGTCGTGGTCGTCCTGCTGCCCGACAGCGGTCGCGGGTACCTCTCGAAGATCTTCAACGACGAGTGGATGGCCGACTACGGCTTCCTCGAGGACGAGGGTCCCAGCGCGCGCGTCGCCGACGTCCTCAACGACAAGGTGCACGGCGCCATCCCGTCCCTCGTCCACATGCACCCGGACGAGACCGTCGGCCAGGCCATCGAGGTGCTGCGCGAGTACGGCGTCTCCCAGATGCCGATCGTGAAGCCGGGCGCCGGTCACCCGGACGTCATGGCCGCCGAGGTCGTCGGGTCGGTCGTGGAGCGGGAGCTGCTGGACGCGCTGTTCACCCAGCGGGCCTCGCTCGACGACCCGCTGGAGAAGCACATGTCCGCCCCGCTGCCGCAGGTCGGCTCCGGTGAGCCGGTCGGCGACCTGATGTCCGTGCTCGGCACCGCGGACGCGGCGATCGTCCTCGTCGAGGGCAAGCCCACCGGGGTCGTCAGCCGCCAGGACCTGCTGGCCTTCCTGGCCAAGGGCGGGAAGTAACTTCCGGGGGCAGGGGCCGAAACCCCGGGGAAACCGCCGGTGAACGGCCCCTGGAAGCGCTGAACTTCCGTTTGCCTACCGAAGTGGTGGACTTCGCGGAAGTGGTACGAGCGTGTCACGTCGACGCAGCACTCGGTTAACACGCGTCCGGCATATTTATGGGTGTCGGCAGGGCGGGAGCGGCTCCCCGCCCCACCGGCACCAAAACGGCGTCACGGACCTCCGGAGCGGCTCCCGGACCTCCACCGACGCCACGGACGCGCAAGCCCGGCCTGACCCGGCCCGCGTCCCTCGCGGGGACCGCCGTCGTCCCGCCCCCCGGTAACGGGGGTGCGGCGGTCCCCGCGCAAGCTTCCGTCACTCAGGGCCTGTCCACCGGACAGGCCCTGAGTCGTGTGCGCCGGACCCCGGTCGGACCCGGAGCAGGACTCGGGTCGGACCCGGATCAGGACGACGTCCGGACCGGCGTCGCTCCCCAGCTGCCCAGGAGCCGCAGCCGCTCCTCCGTCTCGGAACCCGCCTCCGGGGTGTAGACCAGCAGGGACTGGTCCGGGTCCGCCGAGACCGCGAGCGTCTCGTACGGGAAGGTCAGCAGGCCCGCGACCGGGTGGTGGATGCGCTTCACCCCGTACGCGCACTCCCGGACCGGATGATCGGCCCACAGCCGGCGGAAGTCGTCGCTCTTCAGGGAGAGTTCCCCGACGAGCGCGGTCAGCCGGCGGTCGTCCTGGTGATGGCCGGCCAGCATCCGCAGATGCGCGACGCACTGGACGGCCACCGCGGACCACTCCGGGTAGAAGTCGTGGGAGCCGGGGTCGAGGAAGACGTGCCGCGGGATGCTGCGGCCCCCCGGACCGGTACGGCTGTAGCCGAAGACCGCGTCGGCGAGCGTGTTCCACGCCAGCACGTCCATCCGCTGGTCCAGCACGAAGGCCGGGGTGCGCTCCATGCTGTCGAGCAGCGCCCGGACGCCCGCGCGGACGCGGGGCGCGGCCGGTCGACCGGCCTGCTTGCGGGGGCGGGCGACGGCGTGCAGATAGGCGTGCTCCGTGTCGTCCAGGCGCAGCACGCGCCCGACGGCGTCCAGGACCGCGTCGCTGACTCCCCCAGACTTCGTCCGGGAGGGGCCCCCAGGGCCTCTGCCCTGTTCCAGGCGGATGTAGTAGTCGACGCTCACTCCGGCCAGCTGCGCCACCTCCTCGCGTCGCAGCCCGGGTACCCGTCGGCGCCCGTGCGAGGGCAGCCCGACCTCCTCCGGCTGGATGCGGGCGCGGCGCGAGCGCAGAAAGTCTCCAAGGTCCCCGTCCATGCGTTCGATGGTAGGGGAGCGGCGGGCCGCGAACCTGGTACTGGCAGACCCAGGAAAAGCGCATCCCTGGGTAGCGCGGACGCGGACGGCGAGGGTGGTGCGTGCCGCCGGGGAACCACCCCGGCCCGCCTTTCCAGGAGCAACGGATGTCGCACGAGAGCCAGAACCACAACGGGCAGCAGAACCACAACGGGCAGCAGAACCAGAACGGGCAGCAGAACCAGGACCAGAACGGGCAGCAGAACCAGAACCAGAACCCTTACGGGGACCGGTACGCGGGTCTGGCCGGTCGTACCGCCGTCGTCACCGGCGCTGCCAGCGGTATCGGTGAGGCCGTCGCCGTGCTGCTCGCCGCCTCGGGGGCCCGGGTCGCCCTGCTGGCCCGGCGCGGCGACCGGCTGGAGTCGGTCGTCGAGAAGATCCGCGCCGACGGGGGCGAGGCCCTGGCCGTCGTCGCCGATGTCACCGACGACGCGTCGGTGGACGCGGCGGCCGCCACGATCCGCGAGGCCTACGGGAGCGTCGACCTGGTCGTCAACAACGCCGGCGTCATGCTGCCGAACCCCGTCGACGACGGCCGGATCGATGAGTGGCGGCGGATGCTCGACACCAACGTGACCGGTGTGCTGCGGGTGATCCGCGCCTTCACCGGGGACCTGGTGGGCGCCGCCGCCGAGGGACGGACCGCGGACCTGGTGAACATCTCGTCCATCGCCGCGCACATCGCGTTCCCGAACTACGGGGTGTACGGCGCCACCAAGGCGGCCGTCACCTATCTCTCCCAGGCCCTGCGCATCGAGTTCGGGCCGCGTGACGTGCGGGTCACCAACGTGGAGCCGGGGCTGACGGAGACCGAGCTGGCGACGCACCTGGACAACGACGAGCTGGCCGGGCAGCTGGACGGCATGTTCGACGCCATCGGCGGGCTGTCCGCGGCCGAGCTCGCCGATGTCGTCGCCTACGCCACCAGCCGTCCCCGGCACGTCAACCTGCGGCAGATCATGGTGCTGCCGACCCGCCAGGCGTGAGCGCCGGGCCTCGGGGCCCCCGGGTCACTCCTCCCAGTCGCTGCCCTTCGAGGAGCCGCGCCGGGTGCCGAAGAGGCCGGGGTGGGAGCGGGCGGCCTGGACCACGTTGACGCCGACGATGCCCACCCAGGAGACGATCAGGCCCGGCAGGTGCGCGGTGCCCGCGCCGATCGCGGACAGCGGGACCGCCAGCACCAGCGAGACGATGCCGAAGCCGAAGCGCTCGCCCCACGAGTCCGTCGCCTTCGGCGAGCGGGCGTCCCGGGCCGCCACCATCTGCTGCTCCGCGAACTGCCGCCGCACCCGGCGCTCCACGACGCCGTCGATGCGCTGGTCGACCTTCTCCAGGAAGGAGTCCACCAGCGCGGACTCGTACTCCTCGCCCAGTTCCCTGCGGGTCGCCAGGGTGGCGTCGAGTTCCTTCTTCAGGTCCGCGTCGCGCGCTTCCATGGTGGTCTCCCATCCCGTCATGGTGACCAGGCTAGGCAGCGGGAACGCCCGCCGCACTGGGGATAGCCCCCCTGTCGGGAGTCGGGTTCGCGGGAGGGCGGCGGGGAGCCGGCGGGGAGCGTGCGGAGAGCGCGGGGCCTACTTCTTGGTGAGCCCGTGCTGCTTCGCGTACGCGTTCGCCACGTCCTCCGGGTCCTTCTTGTCCTTGTCCACCTGACGGTTGAGCTCGGTGAGCTGGGTGGTGGTGAGGATGTTGCCGAGGCGGGCGAGGGCCTTGCGGACGGTGGAGTCGGCCTTGCGGTCGGCGATGAGCGGGACGATGTGCTGGCCGGGGATGAGGTTCTTCGGGTCGGTGAGCACCACCCAGCCGTTGTCCAGGATGTCGGTGTCGGTGGTGAAGAGGTTCGCCACGTCGACGTCGCCCTTCTTCAGGGCGCCCTTGACCAGCGGTCCGGAGGAGTCGAGGGACTTGAACTCCTTGAACTCCACGCCGTACACCTCCTCGAGGCCGACCACGCCGACACGACGGGTCTTCACCTCGGGAGCGGCACCGATGACGAGCTTGCCGTTCAGCTTCTTCAGGTCGGCGAGGGAGGTCAGGCCGTACTTCTTCGCCGTCTCCCGGGTGACGGCGAAGGCGTCCGCGTCCTCGGCGGCGCCGTACGGCAGGACCTGGAGACCGGCGGGCAGGGCGATGGTGATGTCGTTCTGCATCGCGCCCTCCTCCGTCTCCGAGGCCTTCGGGTCGAGGTAGGTGAGGAGCGCGCCCTGGTACTCGGGCAGGAGGTCGATGTCGCCGCTCTTCAGGGCGGGGAAGACGATCTCGCGGGTGCCGAGGTTGGGGCGGACCTTCACCTTCACGCCGGCCGCTGTGAGGGCGGCGGCGTAGAGGTAGCCCAGCACCTGGTTCTCGGTGAAGTTGGCGGTGCCGATGGTGACCCCGCTCTTGCTGGAGCCGCCGCCGGAGGTGGTGGTGCCCTCGTTGTCGAGGGAGGTGATGCCGCTCGCACAGGCGGAGAGGGCGGGGACGGTCGCGGCCGCGAACAGGCCGCCGAGGATCATGCGTCGGTTCATGTCGGGATTCCCTGGGCCTAGGCGGTCTGTGCGGGGCGGTGGCGGAAGAGGAGGCGTTGGAGGCCGGAGAGGGCCAGGTCCAGGGCGATGGCGACCGCGGCGACCAGGACCGCGCCGCCGAGCACCTGGACGAGGTCGCGCTGGGCGAGGCCGTCGAAGACGTAGCGGCCGAGGCCGCCGAAGGAGACGTACGCGGCGATGGTGGCCGTGGCGACGACCTGGATGAGCGCGAGGCGCAGGCCGGTCATGATCAGCGGGAGGGCGAGCGGCAGTTCCACCTGGAACAGGACCTGGTGGCCGCGCATGCCCTGCCCGCGGGCCGCGTCCTTCACGTCCGGGTCGACGGCCGTCATGCCGGCGTAGGTGTTGGTGACGATCGACGGGACGGCGAGCGCGACCAGCGCGATGTAGACCGGCCACATGGACAGGCCGCTGGCGAGGAAGACGAGGACGACCAGGCCGACGGTCGGCAGCGCCCGGCCGAAGGAGGCCAGGTTGATCGCGAGGAACGCGCCCCGGCCGGTGTGGCCGATCAGCAGGCCGAGGGGGAGGCCGATCGCGGCCGCGACGAGGGTGGCCAGCAGCGAGTACTGCAGGTGTTCGGCGAGGCGGTGTGCGATGCCGTCGGAGCCGGACCACTGGGCGCCGCTGGTGAGCCAGGCGCCGAGGTTCTTGAACAGTTCGAACATCAGGCTCGCCGCCTCTTCCACGGGGTGAGGACGTACTGGACGCCGACCAGAGCCGCGTCGGCGACGACCGCGAGGAGGAGGGTGAGGACCACTCCCGCGATCACCGGGGTCGGGAAGTCGCGCTGGAATCCGTCGGTGAAGAGCTGGCCGAGGCCGCCGTCACCGATGTAGGTGGCGACGGAGACCAGGGAGATCGACATGACCGTCGCGATGCGGACGCCCGCCATGATCACGGGGAGCGCGAGCGGGAACTCGACGGTGAGGAGCGTGCGCAGGGGGCGGGTGCCCATCGCCTTGGCCGCTTCCTTGGTCTTCGCGGGCACCGAGTCGAGCCCTTCGACCGTGTTCCGCAGCAGCACGACCAGGGTGTAGACGGTCAGGCCGATGACGGTGGTGGTGCGGGTCAGACCGCTGATCGGCAGCAGCAGGACGAAGATCGCGATCGACGGGATCGTGAACAGGACGTTGGAGAGGCCGAGCAGCAGGCCGCGCAGGGGGCGGACACGGTGGGCGATCACCGCGAGCGGGAGGCTGATCAGCAGGCCGAGGAGGACCGCGGTCAGAGCGGCCTGGAGGTGGGAGATCGTGAGGGTGGCCAGGTAGTCGGTGTGGCCCGATATCCAGGACCAGTCGATGGTCATGCGGCCACCCGCGCCTCGGTGTGCGCCTGGCCGGCGTGGGTGTGGATGTCGTCGCGGGAGGTGACGCCGGTGAGGGCGCCGCCCGCGTCGACGCGGGCGACGAGCCCGGTGGGGGAGGCGACCGACTCGTTGAGCGCCGACAGCAGGGAGTCGGTGTCCCTGAGGGGGCGTACGGGCACGGTGGGTCCGGCGGCGTCCCCGGACGTCCAGTGCAGCGGCTTGCGGGCCTTGTCGAGCACGAGGGTCCAGGTGCCGCCCTCGGGTGCGGCGCCCTGGGGGACGCCCGCGAGGGTCGTCAGCGAGAGCAGCTTCAGGCCGCGCTCGGCGCCGAGGAAGTCGGCCACGAAGTCGTCGGCCGGGCGGGCGAGCAGTTCGGTGGGCGAGGCGCACTGCACCAGGTGGCCGCCGGTGCGGAACACGGCGATCTGGTCGCCGAGCCGGACGGCCTCGTCGATGTCGTGCGTGACGAAGACGATGGTCTTGCTCAACTCCTTCTGGAGCCGGAGCAGTTCGTCCTGGAGCTGGGTGCGGACCACCGGGTCGACCGCGCCGAAGGGCTCGTCCATGAGAAGCACCGGCGGGTCGGCGGCGAGCGCGCGGGCCACCCCGACGCGCTGCTGCTGGCCGCCGGAGAGCTGGTGCGGGTAGCGCTTCCCGGAGTCGGCGGACAGGCCGACGGTCTCCAGGAGTTCGGCCGCGCGGGCGCGGGCTCTGCGGCGACCGTGGCCCAGCAGCAGCGGCACGGTGGCGATGTTGTCGAGCACCGTGCGGTGCGGGAAGAGCCCCGACTGCTGGATGACGTAACCGATGGAGCGGCGCAGCTCGGCCGCGTCCTGGCGGGTGACGTCCTTGCCGCCCACCTCGATCGTCCCGGAGGTCGGGTCGACCATGCGGTTGATCATCCGCAGGGTGGTCGTCTTGCCGCAACCGGAGGAACCGACCAGCACGGTCACGCCACCCTCCGGCATGTGGAGGGAGAGATCGTGGACCGCCGTCGTGCCGTTGGGGAAGCGCTTGTGGACCGCGTCGAACTGGATCATGAGTTGTCCCTTGCCCGGCTGTATAACGTCATGCAGAGTTCTCGGTAGATGAATAGCTTGTCAACGGCTGGGTGTTAATCCGAGGTAACGGATGACCGGTGGGCAAGATCGAGTGTCCGGATTGATGGGAGTTCGTGGACTTATGTCGTCTCGGATGATGGACGCCCCTACTGGGGTGGGCTCCGGTCTCGTCGTCCTCGACGGGATCGCCCTCGGCGTCGCGGACGTCGCCCGCCTCGCCGACCGGGCCGCCCGCCCGGTCCCCGGCACCGAGGCGACAAAGCGGATGACCGAGTCCTGGGACGCCGCCCGCCGGATCGCCGCCACCGGTCGCGTCTACGGCCGCTCCACCGGGGTCGGCGCCAACCGGAACGAGGACGTGCCCACCGAGGCGGCCGCCGAGCACGGCCTGCGCCTGCTGCGCAGCCACGCCGGCGCCATCGGCGAGGAACTGCCCGCCCGGCAGGTCCGGGCCATGCTCGCCGTCCGCGCCAACCAGCTGCTCGCCGGCGGCGCAGGCCTGAGGCCCGGCGTCGTCACGGCGCTGTGCGAGGCGCTGGAGAGCGGGGCGTATCCGGTCGTCAACGAGTTCGGCTCGGTCGGGACCGGTGACCTGGCGGCGCTGGCACAGGTCGGACTCGCGCTGGTGGGGGAGCACCCGTGGCGCGGCACCGGGATCCCCGAACCGCAGCAGCTCGACAACAACGACGCCCTCGCGCTCATCAGCAGCAACGCCCTCACCCTCGGCCAGTCCGCCCTCGCCCTGCACGAACTGCGCGGGCTCCTGGAGGCCACCCAGGTCGTCGCCGCGCTCTCCCTGCTGGCCGTGGACGGCTCGCACGAGGCGTACGCCGCCCCCGTGCACGCCGCCCGCCCGCATCGCGGGTCCACCGAGGTCGCCCGCCGGATGCGGGAGTTGATCGGCGCGCAGGACCGGCCCACGCCACCCCTCGGCAGGATCCAGGACCCCTACGGCTTCCGCTGCCTGCCCCAGATCCACGGCCCCGCGCACGACGCCGCCGACGCCCTGGAGGACGTGGTCGGCATCGAGATCAACGCGGCCGCCGAGAACCCGCTCATCTGCCCCGAGGACATGACCGCCTATCACCACGGCGGCTTCTACCAGGCCCAGCTCGCCCTCGCCCTGGACCACTTCAGGCTGGCGCTGACCCAGGTGGCACGGCTGTCCACCTCCCGCCTGTCGACCCTGAACGAACCGGCCTACACCCGGCTGCGTCCCTTCCTCGCCGACCCCGAGCCCGCCTCCTCCGGCGTGATGATCCTCGAGTACGCCGCCGCGGCCGCCCTGGGTGACCTGCGGGCCTTCTCGGCGCCCGCCTCGCTCGGCCACGCTGTACTCTCCCGGGGCGTCGAGGAACAGGCCAGTTTCGCCTCGCTCGCGGCCCGGCAGACACTGCGCGCCTGTGCCGCGTACCGTCTCGTCGTCGGCTGCGAACTCGTCGCCGCCGTACGGGCGCTGCGCCAGCGCGAGCTGCGGCCCGAGCCGGGACTTCCGGCGGGCCGGGCGCTGGAGCTGGCCGAGGCGGTGCTCGACGCGGAACAGGCCGACCGGCCGCTCACGGACGACGTACGGGCGGCGGCCGGGCTGCTGGACCGGTTCACGGACATCTGGAGGGGGAGCGGGGCATGAGCGCGGAGACGGGGATCGGTGAGGGAGTGCCGGGTCCAGGGGGGTCGGGGCCAGGAGTGTCGGGTCCAAGGGTGTCGGGTCCGGCGGCATCGGGTCCGGGGGTGCCGGGTGCCGGTGTGCCGGACAGTCCCGCCGCTCGGCTGCAGGCGCTCTTCGAGGGGCACCGGCTGACACCGACCCAGCGGCGCATCGCACACAGCATGGTGCGGCGCGCCGCCGACGTGCCGTTCCTGTCCAGCGTGGAGCTGGCCGAACTCGCGGGCGTCAGCCAGCCATCGGTGACCCGCTTCGCGGTCGCCCTCGGCTTCGACGGCTACCCCGCCCTGCGCAAGCACCTGCGCGAGGTCGCCCCCGCCGAACAGACGGCAGGACCGGCCTCGTACAACGAGTACCAGCAGGCCGTCGAGGCCGAGATCGAGAACCTGAAGCACCTCGCCGAACTGCTCGCCGATCCCCGGCCGGTGCAGCGGGCGGGTCGGCTGCTGGCGGCCTCCCGTCCGCTTCCCGTGCTCGGACTGCGGGCCGCCGCCTCCCAGGCGTACGGGTTCGCCTACTTCGCCGCCAAGGTCCATCCGGACGTACGGCTGCTGAACGAGGGCGGCACGATGATCCACGACCGGATCGACGCCGCCGTCCGGGCCGGCGCCTCGGCCCTGCTCTGCTTCGCGCTGCCCCGTCATCCGCGCGAGGTCGTCGACACCCTCGGCTACGCCCGGGAGGCGGGGCTGAGCGTGGTGACCGTCGCCGACTCCGCGTTCGCGCCGGTCGCCAAGGTCTCCGACCTGCTGCTGCCGGCCGCCGTCGGCACCGGCCTCGCCTTCGACACGGCGTGTGCGCCGATGCTGCTCGGGCGGGTGCTGCTGGAGGCGATGTGCGACGACCTGCCCGACGCGCAGGCCCGGCTGGAGGAGTTCGACGCGCGGGCGGCGGCGCGGGGGCTCTTCGTGGAGTAGGCCGCCGCGCGTGGGAGGCGCGACTTTTCGGGGCGTTCTCTCAGACTCGTCTCACGTTCGCTCACTAGTCTGAACGGTCACGAGACTGTGCCGGAGAGACCAGGAGGCGGACGTGGCGCGCGGAGGGCAGGGGCTGGCTCGGGTGGCCGTCGTCGTACGGGCCGGAGCCGCGCCGTTGTGGTGGTGCGGGGTGTTCGCGGCGGGGGTCGGGGCCTTGGTGCCCGGCCTCACCGGACGGCGGATCGGGGTGCTGGCCGGGGCCGCCCTGTTCATCGTCGCCGCCGCCGTGGTGGCGTGGCGCGGCCGCAGGCGGATCGCCGGACTCGGCCACGGCGCCGCCCGGGCCGGCAAGCAGGACGTGCTCCAGGACCGGGCGGTGACCGTGCGCACCTGGCGGCGCGGGCACCGCTGGTGGCTGCTGCTCGCCTTCGTGGCCGCGCTCGGCAGCTCCTTCGCGGTGCCCGCGGCCGCAGGACTGCTGCTCGCCGGCTGGGGGACGGGACTGCGGCTGAAGGCCGCCTGGCTCGGACGGCGCGAGCGGGCCGAGGACGCACTGCTGTGGGTGCGCGTCGACTGGCTGGACCGGCGCGGCGGACGCCCGGCGGGCAAGGCCGTCAAGGCGTACCGCAGCACCGGCATCGCGGCGGGCGACGCGGCCCCGGGCGGGTCCCGCCGCCGCACCGCGGCGCTGGTCTAGCCACGGACCGGTCCGGCCTTTCCGGTCCGTCCGGCCGGCACGTCCGGCCGGTCCGGTCCGTCCGGCCGGTCCGGCACGTCCGGCCGGTCGGGCTATACCTCGAGGTCCTCCTCGATCCTCTTCAACTGGTGGCGGGCCATCGCGAGGTTGGCCCGCTTGGCGTCAAGGACCAGGTACATGAAGAGTCCGTTGCCGCCGCGGCCGCTGATCAGCCGGATCAGGTGGTACTGGTCGTTCAGCGTGATCAGGATGTCCTCGATCTGGCCCTTGAGCCCGAGGTGCTCCATGGTGCGCATCTTGGCGCGCACCACGTCGGTGTTCCCGGCGGCGGCGACGTTCAGGTCGAAGGTCTTGCTGCCGCCCATCGTGCCCAGCGCCATGCCGCTGGTGTAGTCGACGAGCGCCACTCCGGTCGCGCCCTCGATCGAGGCGAGACACTCTTTCAGTGTGGTTTCGGTGTTGGCCATGCTGTGCTCCTCGGTTCCTTCTCAACTTTCCGTGGTGGTGCGCGCGTTGGTGGTCGCTGATCCGCGCGCCGATCTGGTCCGTACGATGGGTGGCTTGGCGGGCGTCCGGACGGGCGCCTTCGCGGGGGTCTTCGCCGGCGCCCTGGCCGGTGGCGGGGCGGCTGCCTCGGCCTCCCGCGCCTTCGCCTCCCACGCGTCGACGAGCTCCCCGATGCGGGCCCCGGCCCGGCGGCCCTCCAGATGCAGCCGGCCGACGTTGACGCGGTCCTGCGCGAGCAGGGTCAGTACGGCGCTCTCACCGGCCGCGTAGGTCGCGACGTAGCCGTAGACCCCGCGCACGAGCAGCTCGCGGAAGTCGCCCTGGCCGGTCGTGTCCGCCATCCGCACCGCGACGCCGAGGGCGGCGGCGGTCAGGGCGGCCACCACCTCCGGCTCCACGCCCGGCGTGTCGTGGGCGAGGACGAGACCGTCCACCCCGGCCGTCAGGGCGCCGGTCAACTGGGGCACCCGGGCCCGCAGCCGCCGGAGTTCGTCGAGTATCACTGGCTCGGACACCATCAGCTCGCTCCTCTCGGCGCGCGGTCGCTGCCGTTCAAAGGGCCTCCAGCGCATCCCTGAGCCTCTTCAGCAAGGTGATGTCGGGGTCGTTGACACGGGGCAGGGTGATGCCCGGTGGCGGTTCGGGGTCGGGGCCGACGGGACTCACGGCGGGACCTGCGGCCGGCCCGGGGTGGAGCGGGGGCGCGGCCGGCGGCGGGCGGTGCTGCCGGGGCGGCGGGAAGAGGGCGGTCAGCAGCCCCGCCGCCGCCAGCCGCCGGACGTCCACCAGGGTGTGGAAGGCCTGCCGGCCCAGCTCCCGGGCTATGTCCGAGGCGGTGCGTACGCCGTCCACCGAGGCGAGCACCGCGCTCTGCCGGGCGGTCGGCGCGGGCGCCGCGACGGTCTCGGCCCGTCGCAGCGGCGCCCCGTCGGTCAACGGGTCCGGCCACAGCCGGTGCAGCAGCTCACGCCGGCGCAGCGTCTCGCGCTCGACCGCCGCGACCGGGACCGGCCGGAGCGTGCCCAGCCAGTGCCCGGCGCCGTACCGGAAGTGGCCGGGAGTGCTGCTGGGGGTGAGCGCGAAGTACGCCGCGTCGAAGACCGCCTCCAGGTGGCACAGTTCCAGCGCGCCGCGCGGGACGCGGCCGGCGTCCAGCAGCAGCCGGGCGACGCCGTACTCCTCGTCGGCCCGGTCCACCGCGTCCTGCCAGACGGCGGGGGCGAGGGTGCCGTGGGCCAGGAGGAGCACGTCGAGGCCCGGGGCGAGCGGGCTCTCGGCGTGCACCACACGGCCCTCGGCGAGGTAGAGCGAGCCGCGCTCGCGCTCCAGGACACCGGTCGCCCGTTCGGCCGCGAGCCGGGTCAGCATCGGCGACAGTCCGCCGCCGCGCTCCCGGGCCGCCGACTTCTCCCGCACGGGCAGCCGGGGCGGCGGGGTCGTCCCCTGCGGGGTCGTTCTCACCGCGGTCACCCCAGCACCAGCCGTCCGGCCATCTCGCCCAGCCGGATCCGGGCCAGCGCGAGGTTGCCGTCCGGCCGGGCCAGCCACACGTGCAGGAACACGCTGCTGTCGAAGGACGTCGGTACGAAGCGGAGCACGTGATAGCTGTCCCGGTTGCTGATGATCAGGTCCTCGACCGGAGGATCGGCGACCCCGCCACCGCCTCCCTGTTCGTCGTGGCCGTCATGACTGTCGCGACGGTCGTAGCCGCCGGGTGCGAACGCCCGCTGCTCGGCCGTGAGCCGGGCCACCTCGGCCGCCTCGGCGGCCGCCGCCTCGTGGTCGCCGCCGGGGAACTCCCCGACCGCGCCCAGGGCCAGCCCGCTGGTCCAGTCGACCAGCGCGGCACCCCGGGCACCGGGCAGCCGCATGGCCTCCAGGAGACACTCGTCGATTCCGGGCACCGTTGGGCTCCCCTCCCGCCTTCGGTTCGGCTGAGTGATGAAGAAGCTACGCAACGTAGGCGCCGAGGGGTGAGTCTTCTGGCATTTTCCAGCGGAACATGCGGCGGGGCGGCTAACGTGGGTCGACTGACCACGTTTCGGGCCGAATCGGCGCCCCATGCGCCCCTTCTCCACCGTTCAACACCGGCCCACCGGCGCGCGTCAACGGCGCGCACGTCCAGGCGGGGTGGTGAACGCGAAAACGCGCGCCCTCTTCTCCCCGCGTTTCCTTCTCTGCGCGTTTCTTCTCTGCGCCGGCCGCCTCCGCTCTCTGCGCCGGCCGCCTCCGCTCTCTGCGCCGGCCGCCTCCGCCTGCCGTGGCCCCGGCGTCGCGGCCGCGATGCATGGCCCCGATGTATTGACTAGTCTTATTCATCAAGTCAGGATGTGAATAACAACAGCAACAACCGCCGGGATCACCCATCCGCAAGGAGGCAGACCATGTCAGGACCCCGCCCCGTACGAGCGCCACGCGGTACGGAACTGAGCGCCCTGGGATGGCAGCAGGAAGCCGCCCTGCGGATGCTCCAGAACAACCTCGACCCCGAGGTCGCCGAACACCCCGACAAGCTCGTCGTCTACGGCGGCACGGGCAAGGCGGCCCGCGACTGGCGCTCCTTCGACGCGATGGTCCGCACGCTCAGGACCCTCAAGCAGGACGAGACCATGCTCGTGCAGTCCGGGCGCCCGGTCGGCGTCATGCAGACCCACGAGTGGGCCCCCCGCGTCCTCATCGCCAACTCCAACCTCGTCGGCGACTGGGCCAACTGGGAGGAGTTCCGCCGGCTGGAGCACCTGGGCCTGACCATGTACGGCCAGATGACCGCCGGTTCCTGGATCTACATCGGCACCCAGGGCATCCTCCAGGGCACCTACGAGACCTTCGCCGCCGTCGCCGCGAAGAAGTTCTCCGGCACCCTCGCCGGCACGATCACCCTCACCGCCGGCCTCGGCGGCATGGGCGGCGCCCAGCCGCTCGCCGTGACGATGAACGACGGCGTCGCGATCTGCATCGACGTCGACCCGCGCGCCATCGAGCGCCGCATCGAGCACCGCTACCTCGACGTCCGGGCCGACTCCCTGGAGCACGCCCTCCGGCTCGCGGTGGAGGCACGCGACGCCCGCCGCCCGCTCTCCATCGGCCTGCTGGGCAACGCGGCCGAGCTGCTCCCGCGGATGCTGGCCGAGGGCGCCCCCATCGACATCGTGACCGACCAGACCTCGGCCCACGACCCGCTCGCCTACCTGCCCGTCGGCGTCGACTTCGACGACATGGCCGACGCGGCCGCCAAGGACCCGGCCGGCTTCACCACCCGGGCCCGCGAGTCGATGGCGAAGCACGTCGAGGCGATGGTCGGCTTCATGGACGCGGGCGCCGAGGTCTTCGACTACGGCAACTCCATCCGCGGCGAGGCCCAACTCGCCGGATACGACCGGGCGTTCGCCTTCCCCGGCTTCGTCCCCGCCTACATCCGCCCGCTCTTCTCCGAGGGCAAGGGCCCCTTCCGCTGGGCGGCCCTGTCCGGCGAGGCCTCCGACATCCACAAGACGGACAAGGCGATCCTCGACCTCTTCCCGGAGAACGAGTCCCTGCACCGCTGGATCAAGCTGGCCGGTGAGCGCGTCCACTTCCAGGGCCTGCCCGCCCGGATCTGCTGGCTCGGCTACGGCGAGCGCGACAAGGCCGGCGAGCGCTTCAACGACATGGTGGCGTCCGGCGAGCTGGCGGCCCCCCTCGCCATCGGCCGCGACCACCTGGACTCCGGCTCCGTCGCCTCCCCCTACCGCGAGACCGAGGCCATGCTCGACGGCTCCGACGCGATCGCCGACTGGCCCCTGCTGAACGCCATGGTCAACGTGGCCTCGGGCGCCTCCTGGGTCTCCATCCACCACGGCGGCGGTGTCGGCATGGGCCGCTCCATCCACGCCGGGCAGGTCTCCGTCGCCGACGGCACCGAGCTCGCCGGCGAGAAGCTGCGCCGCGTGCTCACCAACGACCCCGGCATGGGCGTCATCCGGCACGTCGACGCGGGCTACGAGATCGCCGAGACCGCCGCCGCGGAGCGTGGCGTTCGGGTGCCCATGCGCGAAGGTGACGACGCGTGACCTTCCACAGCATGTGGGCGGAGCTGCTGCCGGTCGGCCGCAGCTCCGCCTCCGGCGGCTACCGCCGCTACGCCTGGACCGCCGCCGACACCGACTGCCGGGAGTGGTTCAGGGAACAGGCCGAGGCACGGGACCTGACGTACGAGGTCGACCGCAACGGCAACCAGTGGGCCTGGCTCGGGGACCCGACGGCCGGCGACGCCGTCGTCACCGGCTCGCATCTCGACTCGGTGCCGGACGGCGGCGCCTTCGACGGGCCCCTGGGCGTGGTGTCCTCCTTCGCCGCGCTCGACGAACTCCGCGCGCGGGACGTCACGTTCACCAAGCCGCTCGCCCTCGTCAACTTCGGTGACGAGGAGGGCGCCCGCTTCGGGCTCGCCTGTGTCGGCTCCCGGCTCACCGCGGGCCGGCTCACCCTGGAGCAGGCCCACCGGCTCACCGACGGCGACGGGATCACCCTCCCGCGGGCCATGGAGGCCGCCGGCCACGACCCCGACGCCATCGGCGCGGACCCGGAGCGGCTCGCCCGCATCGGCGCCTTCGTGGAGCTGCACGTGGAGCAGGGGCGCGCCCTCGACCTGAGCGGCGACCGGGTCGGCCTGGCCAGCGCCATCTGGCCGCACGGACGCTGGCGGTTCGACTTCCGGGGCGAGGCCAACCACGCCGGCACCACCCGCCTCGTGGACCGGCGCGACCCGATGCTGCCGTACGCCGAGACCGTGCTGGCCGCCCGCCGCGAGGCCCGGCTCGCGGGCGCCGTCGCCACGTTCGGCAAGATCTCCGTCGAGCCGAACGGCGTCAACGCCATCCCCTCACTGGTGCGCGGCTGGCTCGACTCCCGCGCCGCCGACCAGGCCACCCTCGACACCGTGGTCGGCGGGGTGGAGAAGGCCGCCCGCGAGTACGCCGAGGGCCACGGCATCGACCTGGACGTCGTCCGGGAGTCGTTCACGCCCGTCGTCGAGTTCGACCACGCCCTGCGCGACGAACTCGCCCGCATCCTCGGCAGCGACACGGACCTCAAGGTCCCGGTCCTGGGCACCGGCGCCGGACACGACGCCGGAATCCTCTCCGGGACCATCCCCACCGCCATGCTGTTCGTGCGCAACCCCACGGGCGTCTCGCACTCCCCGGCCGAGTTCGCCGCCGAGGACGACTGCGTGGCCGGGGTGCACGCCCTCGCCGACGTACTGGAAGGACTGGCCTGCCGGTGACCCCCACGCAGCGGACACGGACGTACTGGCTGGAGCACGCCTGGCTCGACACGCACGTCGAGCCGGGCGTCGCCCTCACGGTGTCGACGAGCGGCTCCGCCACGGGGCCGGACGGCCGCATCACCGCCGTCCGGACGGGCGTCGACACCCCGCCGCCCGGCGCCGAGATCCTGCGCGGCCTCACCCTCCCCGGCCTGGCGAACGCCCACAGCCACGCCTTCCACCGTGCCCTGCGCGGCACCGTCCAGGTCGGCTCCGGCACCTTCTGGACCTGGCGCGAGGTCATGTACTCGGTCGCCGACCGGCTCACCCCGGACACCTATCACCAGCTGGCCCGTGCCGTGTACGCCGAGATGGCGCTGGCCGGCATCACGGCCGTCGGCGAGTTCCACTACCTGCACCACGCGCCCGGCGGCACCCCCTACGCCGACCCCAACGCCATGGGCGAGGCTCTGATCGAGGCCGCCGCCGAAGCCGGTGTCCGGATCACCCTCCTCGACACCGCCTATCTGTCCGCCGGCTTCGGACAGCCCCCCAACGCCCACCAGCTGCGCTTCTCCGACGGCGACGCGGACGCCTGGGCCGAACGCTGTTCACTTCTCAAGGAACGGGATCACGCGAGGATCGGGGCGGCGATCCACTCCGTACGGGCCGTGCCCGCCGGGCAACTGGCGACGGTGGCGCGCTGGGCCGAGGAGCGCCGGGCGCCGCTGCATGTGCACCTGTCCGAGCAGACCGCCGAGAACGACGCCTGCCGCGCGGCCCACGGCCGCACGCCCACCCAGCTGCTGGCCGAGCACGGCGTCCTCGGACCGCGTACCACCGGCGTCCACAACACCCATCTCACCGACGAGGACATCGCCCTCCTCGGTCGCTCCGCCACCGGCACCTGCATGTGCCCGACGACCGAACGGGACCTCGCCGACGGCATCGGCCCGGCCGTCGCCCTCCAGGCGGCGGGCTCACCGCTCTCCCTCGGCTCCGACAGCCACGCCGTCATCGACCTGCTCGAAGAGGCCCGCGCGATGGAGCTGAACGAGCGGCTGCGCACCCGCACCCGGGGCCACTGGACGGCGGCGGCCCTGCTGCGTGCCGCCTCCGCCGACGGCCACGCGGCCCTCGGCAACCCGGACGCGGGCACCCTGGAGACCGGCGCGGCCGCCGACTTCACGACCATCGCGCTCGACTCGGTCAGGACGGCGGGCCCGGTGCCCAGGCTCGGCGCCGAGACGGCCGTATTCGCGGCGACCGCGGCGGACGTACGTCATACGGTCGTCGCCGGGCGTCACGTCGTACGCGACGGGGCGCACACGCTCGTCCCCGACGTGTCGCAGGCCCTCGCGCGGGCCGTGGCAGCCCTGCACGCCTAGCGACCACCACCGGCTCCCGCCCCCACGAGGACACGACGATGAGCAGCAGCACCGGCACGACCACCGTCATTACGAACATCGCCACGCTGGTCACCAACGATCCCTCCCTCGGCGACTCCCCGCTCGGACTGATCCGGGACGCGGCCGTCGTCATCGAGGGCGACCGCGTCGTGTGGACCGGTGAATCAAGCAAAGCACCCGCCACTGACAACCGGGTCGACGCCGGCGGCCGGGCGGTCCTCCCCGGCTTCGTCGACTCCCACTCCCACCTGGTCTTCGCGGGCGACCGCACCGAGGAGTTCAACGCCCGTATGTCGGGCCGCGGTTACACGGCGGGCGGCATCCGCACGACGGTGGCGGCCACCCGGGCGGCCACCGACGGGGAACTGGAGGCGAACCTCACCCGTTTCCTCTCCGAGGCGCTGCGCCAGGGCACCACCACCTTCGAGACCAAGTCGGGCTACGGCCTGACGGTCGCCGACGAGGCCCGCGCCCTGCGCCTCGCCGCCGCCCACACCGACGAGGTCACCTACCTCGGCGCGCACATCGTCTCTCCCGACTACGCCGACGACCCGGCCGGTTACGTGGCCCTGGTCACCGGCGAGATGCTCGACGCCTGCGCCCCGCACGCCCGCTGGATCGACGTCTTCTGCGAGAAGGGCGCCTTCGACGGCGACCAGGCCCGCGCGATCCTCACCGCGGGCCGGGCGAAGGGGCTGCACCCCCGCATCCACGCCAACCAGCTCTCCTACGGGCCCGGCGTACAGCTGGCGGTCGAGCTGGACGCGGCCAGCGCCGACCACTGCACCCACCTCACGGACGCGGACGTGGACGCCCTCGCGAGCGGCGACACGGTCGCCACGCTGCTGCCCGGCGCCGAGTTCTCCACCCGGGCCGAGTGGCCGAACGCGCGCCGGCTGCTGGACGCGGGCGTGACCGTCGCCCTCTCCACGGACTGCAACCCGGGCTCGTCCTTCACCTCGTCGGTGCCGTTCTGCATCGCGCTCGCGGTGCGGGACATGGGGATGACACCCGACGAGGCGGTGTGGTCGGCGACCGCGGGCGGCGCCGCGGCCCTGCGCCGCACGGACGTGGGCCGCGTGGCCCCCGGCGCCCGTGCCGACCTGACCCTCCTGGACGCCCCGAGCCACGTCCACCTGGCCTACCGGCCCGGCGTGCCGCTCGTCTCGGGCGTGTGGCGGCGCGGCGTACGGGTCGTCTGAGCCGACTGCGGCCCCTTGCCCCGGTCCGCCACCGTCCGGCCCCATCCGGTGCCGAGGAGCACGAGCACCGCGCCCACGAAGCCGAGCCACCCCGGCCGGTCCCCGGCCAGCGCGATGCCCACGGCCGCCGCCCACACCGGCTCGGTGCCCAGCAGCAGGCTGACCCGGGACGGCGACGTACGGCGGACCGCCCACATCTGGACGAAGAACGCGAACAGCGTGCAGAACACGGAGAGGTAGACCAGCCCCAGCCAGTCGCCGCCGTCGAAGTCCGCCGCGGCCGCCCACGGCGAGTCGCCCGCGCCGGGCAGCGCCACCAGCACCGCGAACACGGCCACCGCGGAGCCCAGTTGGACCGTCGTCAGCGACAGCGCGTCGGCGCCGCGTACCGAGTCCATGCGCGCCATGGCCAGCACGTGCACGGTCCGGGCGACGGCCGCCCCCAGCATCAGCAGATCGCCCCCGGACGGAGCGGTGAACCCGGCGCCCTGCGTCAGCAGCGCCACGCCGAGCACCGACAGCCCCGCCGCCGCCATGAACGCCCCCGGCAGCCGCACCCCGCGCACCCGGCTCTCCGCGAGCGGCGTGAACACCATGGTCAGGCTGATGATCAGCCCGGCGTTGGTCGCGGAGGTGTGCACGACGCCGTAGGTCTCCAGCAGGAAGATCCCGGCCAGGATCAGCCCCAGCACCCCGGCCCCGCGCCACTGCGGCCCGCTCAGCGCGCGCAGCCGCCGCCACCCCACGACCACCAGCACCGGCAGCACCACGGCGAACCGCAGCACCAGCACGGCCGGCACGGTGTCGGCGGTCGTGACCCCCTTGGCGGCGAGATAACTCGACCCCCAGACGACGGCGACGAGCAGAACGGGAAGATCGGCGAGCCGCCCGAGCGCGGAGGGACCGGCAGCCGGGGCGGGCGAGGCAGGGGCGGGCGAGGCAGGGGCGGAGTCAGGGGAGTCGGGCATGGGGCTCCTCATGAACAGATGACGCGGCTGGCCCAGCGGCTCTGCTGGTCAGAGGGCTGAGTCAGAGTAGTCACCGACGGGGATCAGGCCACGGGGTTTCCAACATGAGGACACCCGAAGGCGGCTCCCGCGTCCTGCGCTCAGGCCGCTACGTTGCTCAGACAGCTCAGACAGCTCAGACAGCTCAGACAGCTCAGGCCGCCCCTGCCCGCCACAGCTGGTCCCCGTCCTCGTCCAGCGGTTCCAGCGACACCCCGCCGCCCGCGTCCGCGGTCAGCGCCGTCAGGATCGCGATCGCCGGGCGGACGGTGCCGTCCTCGTCCACGGTGAACCGCAGGTTCGTCCCGTGATCACCGTCCACGGAGGCGCACTCCCACACCCCCACGCCCTTGTCCACGGACCCCCTGCTGTCCAGACAGAAGTCCTGGTCGGCGTACGACTGGAGGACCCCGCGCGCCGCGTCCACCCGCCACCGCTGGCTGGGCGAGCCGGAACACGGGACCGTCACCACGTCCGTGCCGTTGTCGAAGTCGCCCGCCACCTCCAGGCAGCGCCCGTTGTCCACGTTCACGACCTGGGCGAACGTCCCACCGGGCGCGCGGGTCGGTGGCGGGGTGGGCTTCGGCGGCGGCGGGGTGCCCGTGCGGGAGGGGGACGAACTCGGCGTCGGGGAAGGCGACGGGGAGGCGGGGGAGGAGGCCGGCGGCGCGGCGACCGTCGCCGTCACGGTCACCGGCGGGACCGCCGACGGCCCGGTGACGACGGCTCCTGCCGCGTCCCGCGAGTCCCCCGAGCCGCCCGAGGTCAGCAACAGAGCCACCGCCACCGGCACCACCGCCACCCCCAGCGCGGCCGAGGCCAGCGCGACCCGCCGCGACGGTCGTCTCGCGGCCGTCGGTCCCCGGCCCCCGGACGGCTGCCGGTCGTCCCGCACATACGCCGACCCGCCCCACACCAGCAACCCCTCCGCCAGCGCCCCGCGAGGATCGTCGCGCAGCGCGCACTGTTCCTCGTAGGCGGTCGCGCAGTGCGGGCAGTGCGCCCTGTGGGCTTCGAGGTCCGGGCTGTGCCGCGGGGCGTCCGGCCGTACGGACTGCTCGATCAGCCGGCGGAAGTCCCCGCAGCGCGGGTCGTCGGAGGCGGCGAGGCGGTGCCGGAGACAGGCCTGGGCCAGGAGATGGAGGGCGGGGCCCGTGCCGTACGTGACGTCCTCGGGGGTCAGACCGAGCAGCGTGGCCGTCCGTTCGACGGGCTCGCGCTCCACGACGCCGTACCAGACGAGGCCCTGGGTGCGGGAGGGCAGGGAACGGAACGCGGCGAGCAGTGGCGGCACCGGGCCGCCGGGGGCCGCCGTGTTGAGGACGAGCAGCAGTCCCGCGTCCAGGCCGCCGGCCCGGTCGTCGCGGGCCCAGTCGGTGGCCACCCGCCCGGACAGCAGCAGGAGGTGGTGGCGCCAGGACCCGCCGGGGTCGTTGCCGCGGGCGGTCTCCCGGGCGGCGAGGGTGAACGCCTCGGCCGCGAGGCGCCGCGCCGCCGGTTCGCCGGTCGTGCAGCGGCGGGCGTAGGCCAGGACGGCGGGGTGGTGGCGGGCGCGGAGTGCGCGCAGCGCCGGGTACGCGGCGGCGGGGGCGGCGCGGAGCCGGTCGGTCAGGTATGCGTCCGAGGCGTCGGCGCTCAGGTCGCCGCCGTGACCGCCTTCGTCACGGTCACCGTTTCCGTCGCCGTCCACATCGGCACGGGCCATGGGGTCGCCTCCTCGCCGGATGCGCAGCGCGCCCGGCTGCTGACGTACCGGTCAGTCTGTGGTGGAGGTGACCCTAGTGGCCCAAGGGGTCCTGTGGGGAGGTTTCCGGGGGTAACGAGAGGGTGGAGGCGAGGGGCCGGGGTGACACCGGCGTCCGTGTCCGGGAGAGCACCCGGACACGGACGGGACGGGTCACTCCTCGACCGTCAGCCCCTTCCGCAGCCGCACCAGGGTCCGCGACAGCAGCCGCGACACGTGCATCTGCGAGATGCCGAGCTCCTCGCCGATCTCCGACTGGGTCAGACCGGCGACGAAGCGGAGCGAGAGAATCTGCCGGTCGCGGGACGGGAGTTCCGCGATCAGCGGCTTCAGCGACTCCACGTACTCGATGCCTTCGAGTCCGTGGTCCTCGTAGCCGATGCGGTCGGCGAGGGCGCCTTCGGAGTCGTCCTCCTCCGGCTGCGCGTCCAGTGAGGAGGCCGTGTACGCGTTGGACGCGGCCATGCCCTCGACGACCTCCTCGTTGGAGATGCCGAGACGCTCGGCCAGCTCCACGACGGTGGGCGCCCGGTCGAGCTTCTGGGCCAGTTCGTCGCCCGCCTTGGCCAGGTCGAGCCGGAGCTCCTGGAGCCGGCGCGGGACGCGCACCGACCACGACGTGTCGCGGAAGAAGCGCTTGATCTCGCCGATGATGGTTGGCATCGCGAAGGTCGGGAACTCGACGCCGCGTGACAGCTCGAAGCGGTCGATCGCCTTGATCAGGCCGATGGTGCCGACCTGGATGATGTCCTCCATCGGCTCACTGCGGGAGCGGAACCGGGAGGCGGCGAACTTGACCAGGGCGAGGTTCAGTTCGACGAGGGTGTTGCGGACGTACGAGTACTCGTACGTGCCTTCCTCGAGGGATTCGAGCCGTGCGAACAGGGTCTTGGACAGGGCCCGTGCGTCGACGGCTCCGACCTCGTCGTACGGGGGGATCTCCGGAAGTCCGGCGAGGACGTCGGTGGGGTCGACGTCCGGTGCCGCGTCCTGCGCGATGGGTTTCAGATGTTCTTGTTCCGGAGGGGGTGTCGACGTCGCTCCGCGGGTAGGCGGTGCGTCGAGCCGGGGTGACATGATGTCCTCCATCGTTCTCGGCGTATGGCTGCCGAAGCCAGTGAGCGCACTGCGGTGTGCGGCGCCTCCAAAGCCGGCCGTGTCGGTTACGTGCTTCTACTAGCCCTACCCGCTTTACTTGCCCCGCCGCAAGTGCATTTTGTACGACTATGTCCGTTTGTGTGTGATTGTTCGGGTGTTGAGGTGCGGGTCGAAGGCGTAGGGTGCGAGGGCGTCAGGAAGCAGTCAACGACCCCAGGAGAAGAGACGGCATGGACCGCGGGACGGTCGGCAGCGCACAGTCTGGCCGGCTTCTGGTCGAGGTACGGCAAGAGGGCTCCAGCGCCGTGGTGACCCCGGCGGGTGAGTTGGATCACCACACCGCCGATCTGTTGCGTGAACCACTGGAGGACTGCCTCTCCAAGGGGCTGAGTCGCCTTGTGGTGGACTGCACCCGTTTGGAGTTCTGCGACTCCACCGGGCTCAACGTGCTGCTCGGCGCCCGCCTGAAGGCGGAAGCGGCCGGCGGCGGGGTCCATCTGGCGGGCATGCTGCCCGTGGTGGCGCGGGTCTTCGAGATCACCGGCGCGGACGCGGTGTTCACCGTGCACGCCACGGTCGAGGCGGCCCTGAGCGACGGGCACGACGAGCGTGACGAGGACGGCTGAGCTTCGCCGTCCGCCGGAAACGGGTGCGAACGGACGTGAACGGGGGGTGTTCCGGCGGTTCTCTCGGGCAGGAGACATCCTGAACCCGAACATGTCGGCGGTCTTGCCGACGCGAACGCCGTCCGCCTATGTACAGACTTGCAGTGATCCGACTCGTGAATTGTGAACCGGTGAATCGGGGAATCGGTGAGGTGAAGCGCTGATGAGCACCACCCGGCCTTGTTCGCCGGGCGACCGCGGCCCGGAGCCCGGCGACGCTCCGGGGGCGTCCCAAGCGGGCGCACCGGGAGTCGAGGCGCCCCAAGGCGGCGCGGCGACCGTGACGTCCGGGTCGCCGGGCGGCCGCCAGGTACGCCGGCTGAGCTTCGACGGCGCCAGCGGGGTCGTCCCGCTCGCCCGCGACTTCGCCCGCCAGGCGCTCTACGCGTGGGCCTGGCTGCCCGCGGCCACCGCCGACCAACGGGCCGCCGCGGAGGACGTGCTGCTCGTCGTCTCCGAGCTGGTCACCAACGCGTGCCTGCACGCCGAGGGGCCGGACGCGATGGTCCTCAGCTGCGACAACAAGGTGATCCGCGTCGAGGTCTCGGACCGCGGAGCGGGCCAGCCGGCCCCCCGTACCCCGCACCGGGCGGGCCGCCCCGGAGGCCACGGCATGTTCATCGTCCAGCGTCTCTGCCTGGACTGGGGCGTCGTACGGACCCCGGACGTCGCGGGCAAGACGGTCTGGGCGGAACTGGGCGCCCCGGCCTGACCGCCCCAGGGCCCGGGAACCTTCCACCCCGGGCCCCTGGAGCCTTCCTTCCCGGCCCCGGAGCCTTTCGCCCCGGGCCCCGGGACCTTTCGTCCCGGGCCCCTGGTGCCTTCCATCCCGGGCTCCCAGAAGTTTCCGCCCCTGGATCGACCCCCGGACTCCTGGTCGCCGTCCTGCCCCCAGCGGGCTCACGGCTGACTTCCGGCCCAGCGGGCTCCCAGGCCGACTTCCGGTCGACCTCCCGGGCCACCTCCCCGCCACCCCCGGTCACCTCCCGTTGGGCGAGCCTCCCGGCCCCGCTTCTCGCCGTCCGTGCCCCCCCGTCTCGGGGGAGTGTGGTGGGCGGGATCGGCCGTTTCGGGGTGGTGGCGGGGGTCCGGCGGGTGGTCGTCGTTTCCGGAGTGCTGTGGTGTCGGCGAGTTCCGGGCCTTCTCGAAAGCCCCTGAACCCGCGCGCCGGATCGCCACAACTCCGGCGCGTACGTTCTCTTCCCTCCTCATCGCCCCGGGCGTACCTTGACGGCTCAATCTGATGCCTCGTCAGTAAGGGCGGGGCGGTGGGAGTGAGGGGACGGGACCGTGTCCTACCGGAAGCGAACCGCCGCGCTCGCGACTGCCGCGGCCCTGGCCGGCTCGGCGGTGTGGATGGCCGCCCCCGCGGCCATGGCCGAGGTCGTGAACGTCAACTACGCCTGCAAGACGCCCATCGGCGACAAGAGCGCCGTGTCGCCCATCGACATCAAGGGCGTCAGGAGCGGCAGCGGCTACAAGATCACCATGTCCTGGCAGAAGGGCGTCTCGTCCAGCCCCGTCGAACTCGGCGCGGGCTCCATGAAGCCGAGCGCCACGATCGGACTGGGCGGCGCCGACAGCGGCACCCTCGCGGTCACCGGCCCCGCCAACCAGACCGCGATCCCCGAGAACACCCCCATCAAGATCAACGACCTGAGCGGCACGTACACCCCGAAGAAGACCGGCAAGGTCACCTTCACGCCCGGCGTGCTCACCATCAAGGCGCTCGGGACGACCACCACCTGCACGCCCACCAACAACGTCGGTCCCTCCCTGACCCTCGACGTGACCGCGTCGGGCGGCGGGAGCAGTACGAGCGGCGGCAGTACGAGCGGTGGAAGCACGGGTGGCGGCGCCACGAGTGGCGGCGGTTCCGGCGGCGGCCTTCCGCAGACCGGCCCCGAGGACTCCGCCATCGCCCTCGGCACCCTCGGCGGCACGGTGCTGCTCGCGGGCGCGGCCGGAACCCTGTGGCTGACCCGGCGGGGCCGGGCGGCACGCGTCCCCCGCTGACCGCCCCCTCGTACGAGTGCTGGAGCCGCCGATGCCGTACGCCGCCGCCCGTGCCCTGCTGCTGACCCTGTCGCTGCCGCTGCTGCTCGCGGCCACCCCGGCCGCCCCCGGCGGCTGGTCGGTCGCGCCCTCCGGTGGCGGACGGCCGTCCTTCTACGCGGAGGGCACGCCCGGGGCGGTGCTCCGGGACGCGCTCTCCGTGACCAACCGGGGCACGGGGCCGCTCAGCGTACGGCTGCGTGCCACCGGCGACGGGCTCCGGGTCGCCTTCGCCGAACCGGCCCTCGGCGTCCCCGCCCGCACCCGCGCCGAGGTGCCCTTCACGATGACGGTCCCGGCGGACGCGCCGCCCGGCGACCGCGCCGGCCGCCTCCTCGTACGGGACTCCACCGGCCGGGAGTCCGCCGTCCGGCTGCTGATCCGGGTCGGCGGCCCGGAGCTGGCCGCGCTGACCGTCGAGCACGTGGCCGTGCGCGGCGACCGCATCACGTACGAGCTGGTCAACCGCGGCACCACGGCCCTCGTCCCGCGGCTCGCCGTCCACGCGGACGGCGTCCTCGGCGCAGTCCTGGACCGGGCCCCGCGCACCCTGCCCGTCCGGCTGCCCCCGGGCCGCCGCCTCAGCCTCGACGAACCGTGGCCCGACCGCCCGGCCCTGGACGCCGTCACCGTCCGCCTCACGGTGACCGCGCCGGGCGCGGCGCGGGCCACCGGGCGGGCGTCGGCGCGGTTCGTTCCCTGGGGTGCGGCGGCGGGCACGGCGGCCGGCGCGCTGTCGGTCGCGGCGGCCGCGGTGGCCGTACGGCGACGGGGACGCGGAACGGCTGTGAACCGGGGCGCGGCGACGGGAGCACTGACATGAGAGGCAAGCCCCGGATCACGGCGCTGGTGCCGGCCCTGCTGCTGACGCTGCTCCCGCTCGCACTGCCCTCGGCCGGCACGGCCGCCGCCGCGGAGGGCAAGCCGGCCGTCACCCTCTCGACGACGCAGGCGGGCACGGGCGGTTCGATCACCGTCAGCGGCACCGGCTGGCGGTCGCGCACCCTGCTGATGCTGCTGGTCTGCGGGCAGGCGACACCGGCCCGGGGCGTGGTCGGCGGCACCAACTCCTGCGCCAACGCCGACGGACGCGCCGTCACCACCGACGCCGACGGCCGTTTCAGCCGGGCACTGCCGGTGACCGAGCCGCCCGTGCCGTGCCCCTGCGTGGTGCACGTGGTCACCGCGACCGGAGCGAAGGCGCAGGCCGACGCGGTGTTCCAGGTGGCAGGTCACCCGGTCGAACCGCTTCCCGCGCAGACGGCCGGCGGACGCCTGTCCGTGCTCAGCGACGCCCGGCTCGACGGTTCCGGCGGTCTGCTGACCTGGTTCGGGGCGCCGCCGTCGCGCACGCTCGCCTTCACCGTGGGCAATGTGGGCACCGCGGCCGTGGAGAACCCCGTCTTCCAGGTCGGCACCGCCCACGGGGTGTTCGCCCCGCAGTGGGACGAGCGGCAGTGGCACGGCACGCTCGGCCCCGGCGAGAAGACCCGCGTCGAACTGCCCGTCGAACTCACCGCCGGCGCGCACGGCGACTACACCGTCTCCCTGAAGTACGGCGGGAAGGTCCTCGCCGAACAGCCGTGGGGGGTGGGCCGCCCCTGGGGCGTGACCCTGTTCTGGATCCTGCTCTGCCTGGTGGTGCCGGCGGCGCTCTTCCGCATCGGGATGGCGGTGGTGGACCGGGTACGCCCGCGCCACGCCCCCCGACGGCCCTCGCCCGCCCCCGGGCACGGACGCAGGCGCAGGACGGCGATCGCGCCCCCGAGGCCCGCGCCCCCCACCCCGAACACGACCCTGCCCTGGTTCACCCCGGACACCGGTCCGGGCCCGGCGGGCCGGCTCTCCGCACCGCACGAAGACCATCCGACGAGTCCCACGACTCCCACGACTCCCGGCAGGAAGGGATCCACGTGAGTGAGAGAGCCGTATCACCTGACCGTGCGCCCGCGCGGAAGCGAGCGGCAGCGGCGGGCGCCGCCGTCCTGATCACCGGGGCGGCCGTCCTGCTGGGCGTGAGCGCCGGGCAGGCCCAGGCCGCCGAGGTGGCCTACGCCACCAAGTGCGTTCCGCCCTCGGGCATCGGTCTGCCCGACGTCAACGGCACCACCAAGGTCGAGATCACGGCGCCGGCGACGGCGAAGGTCGGCGACACCGTCGACATCGTCTGGAAGTTCACCCAGGCCGCGTCGAAGAACCCCGACATCATCGACCTGCCCGCGAACTCGGTCCAGCCGTCCGGCACCCTCGAGGCGGCCGGTGCGCAGACGGCCGACATCGCGATGCAGGGGCCGCGCGAGAACCCGGCGATCCCCAAGGGCGGCGCGATGACGCTGTCCGACATGAAGGGCACGCTGAAGCTGACGGCGGCCGGACAGGTGACGCTGACGCCGGACGCGTACGTCGTCAACGCGCTGTCCACGGACACCAAGTGCGCGCCGACGGAGGCCGTCCAGCCGGCGGCGACCATCACCGTGACGGCGGGGGAGGGGAGTTCGGGTTCCGGCTCGGGATCGGCCTCGCCGAGCACGTCCTCCGACCCCTCGCAGAGCCAGAGCCCGTCGCCGTCGTCGAGCGCGTCCGGCACCCCCAGCACCTCCCCTTCGGCGTCCGCGACCGGTGGTGGCGGCCAGACCGACTTCACCGGCAAGGTCGTCGACATCCCCTACACCTGCCAGTCGCCGATCGGCGAGAAGAAGGCGACCTCGCCGATCCAGATCAACGCCAAGAAGAACGGCGGGAGTTACGACCTCACCGTGCAGTTCAAGAAGTCGGTCATGGACAGCCCGATCGACATCCCGGCCGGCAAGGTGAAGCCGACCATGCAGATCGTGCTGGGCGGCGCGGACACGGGCTCGGTGACGGTGGAGGGCCCGCTGAACTCCGCGCCGATCCCGCAGAACGAACCGATCGAGATCCCGGACCTCACGGGCGTCTACAAGCCCGGCGCCACCGGTGAATCCACGCTCTCCCCGGGGGTCCTCCTCATCGAGGCCATGGGCACGACCACCACCTGCACTCCGGACAGCACGGCGGTCTCCCTCACCCTGGACACCTCGGAACAGGCGAGCGGCGCGTCCGGCGGCAGTGGCTCCTCGTCGTCCTCGTCGTCGGCGGGTGGCTCCACGTCGAGTAGCGGCGGCCTCGCCGAGACGGGCTCCGGCGACCACGGCACCCTGAAGGCGCTGGGCCTGGTCGCGGGTACGGCGATCCTGCTGGGCGGCGCGGTGTTCACGTTCATGCCCAGGAGAAGGGCGAGCTGAGCCGCGCGGGACGCAACGACGGAGGGCCGTCACACCACGCGGGTGTGACGGCCCTCCGTCGAGTGCCGGAGCGGACGTCAGTGGACGTCGCCCATGAGCCGCTTGACCTTGCCGCGGTACATCCACACCGCGATGCCGGCGAGCACGGCGAGGACCGCTTCCAACGCAACGAAGCCCATCTTGTCCAGGTTGACCCCGCCGACGGCCGGGTTGGAGAGCAGGGCGGTGAACGAGTCGCCCGCGGTGACGGCGAGGAACCAGACGCCCATCATCTGCGAGGCGTACTTGGCGGGAGCCATCTTCGTGGTGACCGACAGGCCCACCGGGGAGAGCGTCAGCTCGCCGATCGTCTGGATGAAGTAGATCGCGACGATCCACAGCGCCGCGGCCTTGTGGCCACCGTCGGCGATCGACAACGGGATGAGGAAGACGAAGAACGAGGCACCGACCAGGATCAGCCCGGAGGCGAACTTCACGACCGTGCTCGGCTCCTTGCCGCGCCGGTTCAGCCACAGCCACAGCCAGGCGAAGACCGGGGCGGCTGCCATGATCATGACCGGGTTGACCGACTGGTACCAGGAGACCGGGAAGTCCCAGCCGAGGACGCTGTTGTCGGCCGAGGAGTCGGCGAAGATCGACAGCGTGGTGGCGCCCTGGTCGTAGATCATCCAGAACACGGCGGCGGCCACGAAGAACCAGACGTACGCCGACACCCGCGACTGCTCGGTGGAGTCAAGGGACTTGTCCCGCCTGATGCGGGCGATGACCCAGATCGGAACGACCAGCCCGATGACGGTGAGCGGGATCATGGCCCAGTTGAGCGTGAAGTGGCCGGAGAGGCCGACGGCGCCGTAGAAGACCGCGGCGGCGGCCAGCCAGAACAGGCCCTTGCGCAGGGTGGATGACTTCTCGGCGGCGGACAGCGGGGTCGGCACGATGTCGCTGCGCGAGCTCAGGTGACGGGTGCCGAGCAGGAACTGGGCGAGGCCCAGCGCCATGCCGAGAGCGGCCAGCGCGAAGCCGAGGTGCCAGTTGACCTTCTCGCCGACGGTGCCGATGATCAGCGGCGCGGCGAAGGCGCCCGTGTTGATGCCGACGTAGAAGACGGTGAACCCACCGTCGCGACGCGGGTCGTTCGGGCCGTCGTAGAGGTGACCGACCATCGTGGAGATGTTGGCCTTCAGCAGACCCGAGCCGAGCGCCACGAGGGCCAGGCCGACGTAGAAGACGCCGGTCACGGGCACCGCGAGGGTCAGGTGTCCCAGCATGATGATCAGGCCGGCGAGGGCGACCGTCTTGCGGGGGCCGAGGACGCGGTCCGCGAACCAGCCGCCGGGGAGGGCGAGCAGGTACACCAGCGACACGTACACCGAGGCGATGGTGATCGCGGTCGCGCCGTCGAGGTTCAGGCCGGTCGGAGCCACGAGGTACAGCGGGAGCAGGGCCTTCATGCCGTAGTAGGAGAACCGCTCCCACATCTCGGTCATGAAGAGGGTGGCCAGTCCGCGGGGGTGGCCGAAGAAGGTCTTCCCGGAGCCGGGTGTGCCCGGGCGGACCGAGTCCTTCGTCAGGCTGGACGCCATGTCGTTCCTTGCTGCTCGGGACGCGCGCCGCGGTGGAGCGTTGCGCGCCCGGTGGGGGGCGGCCGGCACCGGCGGACCGCGTCGTCCACCCCCACGCCCCGGGGGAGGCCGCTCCGGGTCTCGGAGCGGCGGACGGCGACCACCGGGATCCACGCCCCCTCGAGTCGGGGGCCCGGCCACAGGTCATTCCTTTGGAGGCCGGCGGGGACCGGCCCGCACACAAAGGAGACCCTCGACGTCGAGCCGACCGCCGAAGGTCCATGCGTGCTACAGGCGTTACCTCACCATACGGCAGCACAACGCCTGATATGGAAGGACTTGAGACACGGATCACAGGTGATCAAGGAACCGTGGGCGAGGATTTGAAGGTCCTCACCAGGATGCCATCCACCGACCGTAGGTCCGTACCAAGATCGAGGGGAGGGTGGTCGACCGTTCGGCACGCCGGCTGTCCGGCATGTCCGTGAGTAAGAAACAGCTGGGCGATCACACTTCGGCCGCCGCCCGGCGCGGACTACCATCAGCTCATGACCCGTGTACTGCTCGCCGAGGACGACGCGTCCATCTCGGAGCCGCTGGCCCGCGCCCTGCGCCGGGAAGGTTACGAGGTCGAGGTGCGTGAGGACGGCCCCACCGCGCTCGACGCCGGAATGCAGGGCGGCGTCGACCTGGTCGTGCTCGACCTCGGGCTGCCCGGCATGGACGGTCTGGAGGTGGCCCGCCGACTGCGCGCGGAGGGCCACGCGATCCCGATCCTCATCCTGACCGCGCGCGCCGACGAGGTCGACACCGTCGTCGGTCTGGACGCGGGCGCCGACGACTACGTCACCAAGCCCTTCCGGCTCGCCGAACTGCTGGCCCGGGTCCGGGCCCTGCTGCGGCGCGGCGCGTCCGAGCCCCAGCAGCCGCCCGCCACGCACGGCGTCCGCATCGACGTGGAGTCGCACCGCGCCTGGATGGGCGAGGAGGAACTCCAGCTCACGGCCAAGGAGTTCGACCTGCTGCGGGTCCTCGTCCGGGACGCGGGCCGGGTCGTCACCCGCGACCAGCTGATGCGCGAGGTCTGGGACACCACCTGGTGGTCGTCGACCAAGACCCTCGACATGCACATCTCCTGGCTGCGCAAGAAGCTCGGCGACGACGCGGCGAACCCCCGCTACATCGCCACTGTGCGGGGCGTCGGCTTCCGTTTCGAGAAGAGCTGAGCTCCCCCAGAGGGGGCACCCCCTGGCGCGGGCCCGGCCGGTGTCCGCGCCTCGCCTCGCCCCGTGTCGTCGGGCGCGGGTGAGTGGGGGCTGGTCGCGCAGTTCCCCGCGCCCCTGAGGGGGTGGGGTTCGGCCGGTGTCGTGCGGTTCCCCGCGTCCCCCGGGGGGTTGCCCCGACCGGTCTCGTAGAGGCACCGCGTTCCGGCGGGGTGCACCGACGGTCTTGTGAAGTCATCGCCCGGAGGGCCTCGTGCGTCGCCGTCTCATCCAGTCCACCCTCGCCGTGGTGCTCGTCGTCATCGCTGTCTTCGGCGTGTCCCTCGTCATCGTCGAGACCCGCACGATCAGCAACAGCGCCCAGGAGCGGGTGGACTCCGAGGCGCTGCGGCTGGCCAGCATCGTGGACAGCCGGCTGGTGGGCGCGGAGCACGTGACCGCCGAGATACTGCGCGACCAGGTCACACAGGACCGCTACGCCGAGATCCGGATCCCCGGCCGGACGGTCATCCAGGTCGGCACCGAGCCCCAGGGTGATGTGATCAAGGCGACGGCCCGGGGCGAGGAGGGCGAGACCGTCCTGGTGCAGGAGCCACGCTCCACGGTCACCCGGGAGGTCGGCCGCACGCTGCTGATCATCGGCCTGGTGGCGCTGCTCGCGGTGATCGCGGCGGTGCTGCTGGCCATCCGCCAGGCCAACCGGCTCGCCTCCCCCCTGACCGACCTCGCCGAGACGGCGGAGCGGCTGGGCTCGGGCGACCCGCGGCCCCGGCACAAGCGGTACGCCGTTCCCGAGCTCGACCGGGTCGCCGACGTCCTCGACGCCTCCGCCGAGCGCATCGCCCGCATGCTGACCGCAGAGCGCCGTCTCGCGGCGGACGCCTCCCACCAGCTGCGCACGCCGCTGACGGCCCTCTCCATGCGCCTGGAGGAGATCACCCTCACCGACGACCCGGAGACCGTGAAGGAGGAGGCGACGATCGCCCTGACGCAGGTGGAGCGCCTGACGGACGTGGTCGAACGCCTGCTGACCAACGCCCGGGACCCCCGCACCGGCTCGGCGGTCACCTTCGACCTCGACGAGGTCATCCAGCAGCAGCTCGCCGAGTGGCGCCCCGCCTACCGCGGCGTGGGCCGGGCCATCGTCAGCTCCGGCAAGCGCAATCTGCGGGCGGTGGGCACGCCCGGCGCGGTCGCCCAGGTCCTGGCCGCCCTGATCGAGAACTCCCTCATGCACGGCGGCGGCACGGTGGCACTGCGCACCCGTGTCACCGGCAACCAGTCCGTGGTCGAGGTCACCGACGAGGGTCCCGGCGTCCCCGCCGATCTGGGCGCCCGCATCTTCGAGCGGGCCATCAGCGGCCGCAACTCCACGGGTATCGGCCTGGCGGTGGCCCGCGACCTGGCGGAGGCCGACGGCGGCCGCCTGGAGATGCTCCAGGCCCAGCCGCCGATCTTCGGGCTGTTCCTGTCCAGTACGGCCCCGCAGAAGCGGACCGCGGAGGACGGCGAGACGACGGTCAGGTAGGGCGGCGAGCGGCCGAGGAGGCCTCAGGTGGGGCCGACGGGTACGGCGGTCAGCCGACCCGCTGCCCGGCCCTCGGCTCGGGCCCCCGCGACTGTTCGGTCACCGCCAGGAACGATTCGGCGCCGGCCACGGCCTCCTTCGCGGGCAGCGTCCGGAACACCCACGTCCGGTACGACCAGAACCGGAACAGCGTCGCGATCCCGATGCCGACGAACTTGAACACATTGCTCTGGATCGGGCTGTCCCAGCCGAACCCGTACGTCGCCGCGAACAGCAGACCGTTCTCGATCACCAGTCCCACCGCGCTGAACAGCAGGAACAGCGTCAGTTCCTTCGTCCGCCCGCTCTTGTCGCGGTCACGGTAGGTGAAGTAGCGGAACCCCACGTAGTTGAAGACGATGGCCACGACCGTCGCTATGACACTGGCCCGCACCACCTGAAGGTCGGTGAGATGCCGGACGAGGTTGAAGACTCCGAGGTTGACGAGCAGCCCCGCGCCGCCCACGGCTCCGAACTTCGCGAGCTCGCGGACGACCCTCCTCAGCCCCGAGGAACCATGCGCCATGGTCGTACAGGCCCCCGTCCGGGTTCGGTTTCGTCAACCCAGCCATGCTAACCACCACTCTTGTCGGTTTCCTGTGGTCCGGCTCACGGGCCGGTGACCAGCGGGGAAGAAGCGGGGAAACGGTCGGTATGAGACGGGAAAGGTCCCGGTAAGAGGCACGGGATTCGGCCGCGGTGGCGTGGCCGATACCCTGGGGGCGTGACGTTCCCGGTAGTCGGCATGGTCGGCGGGGGCCAGCTCGCTCGTATGACACACGAGGCGGGCATCCCGCTCGGCATCAGATTCAAGCTCCTCAGTGACACCCCACTGGATTCCGCGGCGCAGGTCGTGAGCGATGTCGTCATCGGCGACTATCGCGATCTCGACACGCTCCGCGAGTTCGCGCGCGGGTGCGATGTGATCACCTTCGATCACGAGCACGTACCCACCGAGCACCTCAGGGCGCTGGAGGCGGACGGCATCCCCGTCCGCCCGGGCCCCGACGCGCTGGTGCACGCCCAGGACAAGGGGGTGATGCGCGCGCGACTCGACGCGATCGGCGTTCCCTGCCCCCGGCACAGGATCGTGACCGACCCGGCCGACGTCGCCGCGTTCGCCGCCGAAGGCCTGGCCGAAGGCGACGCGGGCGACGGTTTCCCGGTGGTCCTCAAGACCGTCCGCGGCGGCTACGACGGCAAGGGTGTGTGGGTCGTCGACTCGGCCGAGGAGGCGGCGGACCCCTTCCGGGCCGGCGTGCCCGTCCTGGCGGAGGAGAAGGTCGACTACGTCCGCGAGCTCGCCGCGAACGTCGTGCGCTCCCCGCACGGTCAGGCCGTCGCGTACCCGGTCGTCGAGTCGCAGCAGGTGGGCGGCGTCTGCGACACGGTGATCGCGCCCGCGCCCGGCCTGGACGGGTCCCTCGCCCTGCGCGCCGAGGAGCTGGCCCTGCGCATCGCCAAGGAACTGGACGTGGTCGGCCACCTCGCGGTCGAGCTGTTCGAGATCCGTCACGCCGACGGGTCTCCCGGGGTCCTGGTCAACGAACTGGCGATGCGCCCGCACAACTCGGGCCACTGGTCGATGGACGGCGCGATCACCTCGCAGTTCGCCAACCACGTCCGCGCCGTCCTCGACCTCCCCCTCGGCGACCCGCGTCCGCGCGCCGGGTGGACGGTCATGGTCAACGTCCTCGGCGGCGACTACCCCGACATGTACTCCGCGTACCTGCACTGCATGGCCCGCGACCCCCAGCTGAAGATCCACATGTACGGCAAGGACGTGAAGCCCGGCCGCAAGGTCGGACACGTCAACACCTACGGCGACGACCTGGACGACGTCCTCGAACGCGCACGTCACGCAGCCGGTTACCTGAGAGGCACGATCACCGAATGAGCCCAGTTGTAGGCATCGTCATGGGGTCGGACAGCGACTGGCCGGTCATGGAGGCCGCCGCACAGGCCCTCGACGAGTTCGAGATCGCGTACGAGGTCGACGTCGTCTCCGCGCACCGCATGCCGCGCGAGATGGTCGCCTACGGCGAGCAGGCGGACGGGCGCGGGCTCAAGGTGATCATCGCGGGCGCCGGCGGCGCCGCCCACCTCCCCGGCATGCTCGCCTCCGTGACCCCGCTGCCGGTGATCGGCGTACCCGTGCCCCTGAAGTACCTGGACGGCATGGACAGCCTGCTGTCCATCGTGCAGATGCCGGCCGGCGTCCCGGTCGCCACGGTCTCGGTGGGCGGCGCCCGCAACGCCGGTCTGCTGGCCGCCCGCATCCTCGCCACCCAGGACGAGGAGCTGCTCGCCCGCATGCGGGACTTCCAGCAGGAGCTGAACGACCAGGCCACCGAGAAGGGCAAGCGCCTGCGCGCCAAGGTCGAGGGTTCGAACGGCTTCGGTTTCGGAAAGTGACGCAGATGACCTCACTGGACGCGGCCCGCGAGCTGCTGCGCGAGTTCCCCGTCGTCGACGGCCACAACGACCTGCCCTGGGCGCTGCGCGAGCAGGTCCGCTACGACCTCGACGCCCGTGACATCGCCGGCCACCAGCACGACCACCTGCACACCGACATCCCCCGGCTGCGGGCCGGCGGGGTCGGCGCGCAGTACTGGTCGGTGTACGTGCGCGCGGACCTGCCCGACGCGGTCCCGGCGACGCTGGAGCAGATCGACTGCGTGCGGCGGCTCATCGCCCGCCACCCGCGGGACCTGCGCGCCGCGCTGACGGCCGCGGACATGGAGACGGCGCGCGCGGAGGGCCGTATCGCCTCGCTCATGGGGGCGGAGGGCGGCCACTCCATCGCCAACTCGCTCGGCACCCTGCGCGGCCTGTACGCGCTCGGCGTGCGCTACATGACGCTCACCCACAACGACAACGTGGACTGGGCGGACTCCGCGACCGACGAACCCAGGGCCGGCGGCCTGTCCGCGTTCGGCCGCGAGGTCGTGCGCGAGATGAACCGCGAGGGCATGCTGGTCGACCTCTCGCACGTGGCGGCGACGACGATGCGGGACGCGCTCGACGCGACGGCCGCGCCGGTGATCTTCTCGCACTCCTCCGCGCGAGCGGTGTGCGACCACCCCCGCAACATCCCGGACGACGTCCTCGGACGGCTCTCCGACAACGGCGGCATGGCGATGGTGACCTTCGTGCCGAAGTTCGTCCTCCAGGCGGCGGTCGACTGGACGGCCGCCGCCGACGACAACATGCGCGCGAACGGTTTCCACCACCTCGCCACCACGGCCGAGGCGATGAAGGTCCACCGGGCCTTCGAGGAGACGCACCCCCGCCCGATCGCCACCGTCGCCACGGTCGCCGACCACCTCGACCACATGCGGGAGGTCGCCGGGATCGACCACCTCGGCATCGGCGGCGACTACGACGGCACCGCCTTCACCCCCGACGGCCTCGACGACGTCTCCGGCTACCCCAACCTGATCGCGGAGCTCCTCGACCGCGGCTGGTCCGGGCCGGACCTCGCCAAGCTGACCTGGCAGAACGCGGTACGGGTACTCGGCGCGGCGGAGGACGTGGCCCGCGACCTTCAGGCGACCCGGTCGCCGTCCCACGCGACGATCGAGTCGCTGGACGGCTGAGCCGGACCGTCGCTCAGGGCGGGGTAGTCGGTGTAGCCGACCGCCCCGCCCACGTACATCAGGTAGCGGTCCCGCAGCGGGTTCAGCGGGGCCCCCCGCCGCAGCCGGGCGACCAGGTCGGGGTTGGCCAGGAACGGCCGTCCGAGGGCGACCAGGTCGGCCCCGGCGGCGAGCAGCCGGTCGACCGCGCGGGAGACGGCGTCCGTGGTGAGCTCCGTCAGCACGGGGTTGGCGACGAGCGCCCCCGGCCACTCGGCCCGGATCCGGCGGAACAGCGGCGCGTCCGGCTCGGCGTACACCACGTGCAGATACGCGAGCCCGAGCCCCTTCAGCCGCTCGACGAGCGCCGGGTAGAGCTCCGCCGTCTCGTCCTCGTCCTCCTCGATGCCGTTGAAGGTGACGCCGGGCGAGATCCGTACACCCACCCGCTCCGCACCGATCTCCGCGGCGACCGCCTCCACCACCTCCGCCGCGAACCGGATCCGCCGGGCGACCGAGCCGCCGTAGGCGTCGGTGCGGTGGTTGGTGTTGCCGGCCAGGAACTGGTGCAGCAGATGGCCGTTGGCGGCGTGCACCTCCACGCCCTCGAACCCGGCGTCGAGCGCGTTGCGGGCGGCCGAGGCGAAGTCGGCGACGGTGGCACGGATGTCGTCCGGGTCCATCTCCCGGGGCGTGACGGCGGGCCGGTGACCGTCGGGCGTGAAGATCGTCTCCGGCAGCGGGACGGGGGAGGGGGCGACCGGCGTCAGCCCGCTGGTCGCCGGATGACTCACCCGCCCGCCGTGCTGGAGCTGGAGGAACATCCGCCCGCCCGCGTCCCGTACGGCGTCGGTCACCCGGCGCCATCCGGCCACGTGCTCGGGCCGGTGGATCGCGGTGATGTTCGGATACGTCTGCCCGACCGCGTTGGGCGTGGCGGCCTCGGCGATGATCAGGCCGGCCGAGGCGCGCTGGGCGTAGTACTCGACCATGAGGTCGCCCGGCGTGCCGTCGGCGGCGGCGCGGTTGCGGGTCAGCGGGGCCATGACGAGACGGTGGGGGAGAGCGAGTCCTCCCAGCCGGAACGGGGTGTCCTTGGTCGGTGTCATGCCGGTACCGTAAAAGCTGACACTGATGTCAGATTCAAGTCCTTCCGGACCGGGAGCGGCCATGCGGATCGGTGAACTGGCGCGGCGCACGAACGTCAGCGAGCGCTCCCTGCGCTACTACGAGGCCCAGGGGCTGCTGGCCGCCGACCGCACCCCCGGCGGCCACCGGGACTACCCGGAGCGGGCCGTCGACCGGGTCGTGCTCATCCAGGAGCTGTTCGCGGCCGGGCTGCACAGCACCAAGATCGCCCAGCTGCTGCCCTGCATGCGGGACTCCGACGGCGGCCCCTCGGCCGTCGCCACCCCCCGGCTGGTCGCCGACCTCACCGCGGAACGTGACCGCATCGACCGGACCATCGCCGACCTGGTCCGCTCCCGGCACACCCTGGACGAGGTGATCCAGGTGGCCGAGGGCACCTGACCGGGGCGCCGGCGCGGCCGTACCCCGAACGCCCCGCCCACCAGGAAGCCCGCCGTCCGCCGTGCGACGGTGACCGTACTGCTGATCGACGTACGGAGACCGCCATGGCCGACCTCCATGACGAGCCGCACACCCTTCCCGAGGTCGGTGAGCTCGACGACGAGGCGCAGGCGGCCCCGTTCCGCCCGTACGCGCCGCTCACGGCCGAGGAGGCCGCCGACGCCGTCCGGGACGTCCAGGAGCCGGAGAGCACCCCGCTGGAACGCGCCCGCGCCCTGCTCGCCGCGCACCCCGTCGCCGACGGCTACAGCGGACTGCCCTCGGCCCTGCGGCACCTGCCCTGCTACGACCTCCAGCTCGGCGAGAGCGCCGTCGACACGGACGTGCCCCGGCTGCGCCGGGGAAATGTCGGCGCGCTGCTGTGGTCGCTGCACCTGCCCGAGGGCCTTGTCGCCGACCGGGCCGTCGGGGCCACCCTGGAGCAGCTGGACCTCGTCCGGTCGGTGATCGCCGCCCACCCCGAAGGACTGCGGCTGGCCCGCAGCGCCGGGCAGATCATCGACGCCCGCAACTGCGGCCGCGTCGCCGTCGTCCTGGGCCCGGCCGCGGCCGCGGCGCTCGACGACTCCCTGGGCATCCTGCGTGTGCTGCACTCCCTCGGGCTGCGCGTCCTCACCCTCACCGGCGTCTCCTGGGCGGGGGGCGACACGGGGCTGACCCGGTTCGGCGAGGAGGTGGTGCGCGAGATGAACCGGCTCGGTGTGCTCGCCGACCTCTCCGGTGCCTGCGACCTCACCGTCGGCCGCGTCCTCACGTTCTCCAAGACGCCGGTCCTGTGCACCCGCTCCGCCGCCCGCGCGCTGCGCCCCCACCCCGCCAACCTGTCCGACGAACTGCTCGCCGGGCTGGGCGAGGCCAGGGGACTCTGCCTGGTACCGCTGACCGCCGAGCAGACCGGCCCCGGCCTGCGGGACGTGGCCGACCACCTCGACCACGTCCGCGCGATCGCCGGCCCGGACTGCGTCGGACTGTCCGGCCTCTACGACTGCGGCGCCGCCCACCCGCAGGGCCTCGCCGACGCCTCCGGCTATCCGCACCTGATCGCCGAGCTGCTCCGCCGGGGCTGGCCGGAGACCGACATCGCCCTGCTGACCTGGGGCAACGTCCAGCGCGTCCTGCGCACCGCCGACTTCACGGCCCGAGCGGCCCAGGACCGCAGGGAGCCGTCGACGGTGAGGATCGCGGAGCTGGACGGATAGGCCCATCGGGCGGATCGCCGGTCGGGCCCGCCGGACAGGCCTGTCGGTCAGGACCGCTACGGGTGCTCGATCCGGCACAGGCAGAACGGATGCCCCGCCGGGTCGGCGTACACCTGGAAATCCTTCTTCTCCCGGTCCTCCAGATCCAGCGGCCGCGCGCCCAGCGCCAGCACCCGCTCGTGGGCCGCGTCGATCTCCGCCCAGGTGGCGCCGCCGTCGAGATCGAGATGGAACTGCTGCGGATTGCGGTCGGCGCGCGGCCACTCCGGCGGGGTGTACCCCTCGACCTGCTGGAACGCGATCCGGGGACCGCCGGGGACGTACAGGACGAACCAGTCGTCCTCGCCGTCCTCGGCCTCGGGCGTACCGCCCAGGACCGCCGCGTAGAAGTCGGCGAGCGCGCGCGGGTCGGGACAGTCGAGGACGACGGAACGGAAGCGGGCGACGGGCGGCATGGAATCCTCCTGGCTCGAGCGCGGTACGGGGCTTCGACAGTCGTACGGTTTCGGCGTCATGCGGCTGCAGCGTCTGTGCCTGTGCCGCCTCGGCGTCTGTGCCGCGTCGGCGGTGGCGGCTTCATCGCTGGTGCCGCCGCATCGGGCGTGCGGCTTCATCGGTCGTGCGGGCTTCGTCGGTCGTGCGGGATTGCGGTGGGGGTGCGGGCCTCAGCAGCTGCACAGGCAGAACGGGTGCCCAGCCGGATCCGCGTACACACGCCAGCCGCGCGAGCGGTCCTCCGCGTCCAGCGGCTTCGCGCCCAGCGCCAGCACGCCCCGCTCGGCCGCGTCCAGGTCGTCGACGGTCAGGTCCAGATGGAACTGCTGCGAGTGCTCGGGGGCGGGCCACGCGGGCGGTACGAACCCGGCGGCGGCCTGGAAGGCCAGCGACTGGCCACCGGGCACCTTCACGTCGACCCAATCCCCCTCGCCCTCGACGCTCCCGCCCAGCACCTCGGCGTAGAAACCGGCCAGTGCGCCCGGGTCGGGACAGTCCAGAACGACGACACCCAGCTTGGCGAGAGCCATGACTTCCTCCTGGCGATCGGATGGGTTACCCCTAGATCCTGGTAACCAGTAACGGTTACTGCATGCTCCCGCATTGGCGGTAACGTCGCAACCATGAATGACCGATCGGCGGCGCCCGGGAGCCTGGCCCTGGTCGAGTCCCTGGTGAACACGCTGGACCTCGAGTCGGGCGCGGACGCGCTGGACACGGCGGAGGGCCGGGCCCGATTCGGGTTGCCGGAAAACCCGGAAAACCCGGAAGACCCGGCGAACGCCGACGCCGTCGGGGAGGCCGGGGGCGAGGTGGCGCGCGCCCGTGAGCTGCGCGAGTCGCTGCGCGCGGCCCTGCTGGCCCACGCGGGCCATCCGCCGCACCGCGAGGTGACCCCGCTGGGCGAGCTGCTGGCGTCGGCGCCCCTGCTGGTGACGATCGACGAGCACGACGGCTCCGCCCGCCTGGCCGCCGCCGGCGCGGCCTCGCTGCTCTCCCGTACGGCCGCCGCGGTGGCGGAGGCGCTGATCGCGGGCACCTGGACCCGGCTGAAGGCCTGCGAGGCCGTCACCTGCCACTGGGCGTACTACGACCGCAGTCCGGCGGGCCGTGGGCGCTGGTGTTCGATGCAGGTGTGCGGGGCGCGCGCGAAGATGCGCCGGTACCGGGCGAAGTAGTTCACCGGCCGGGGCACAGGCCGGTGGTGCAGAATGCAGCAAGACGCCGGTTCGGCCGACTGAGCCTCGGCCGAACCGGCGTCGCTCCGTAGGCCTCTGCCCGCGCCTCGCGCGCGGCGGTGCCGGCGCCCGTGCTCGTGCCCGCGTTCGTGCCGGTGCCCGTGCTTGTTTCCGGCGTCCGTGCTCGTGCCGCTGCTTATGCGGTCGGGCGACCCATCGCCCGGTACGTCCATCCGGCCTTGCGCCACAGGACCGGGTCGAGCGCGTTGCGTCCGTCGAGGACCAGCCGGGTCGTCGCGACCTCCCCGAGCCGCGCCGGGTCGAGCTCGCGGAACTCCTGCCACTCGGTGAGGTGCAGTACGGCGTCCGCGCCCCGGACGGCCTCCAGGGCCGAGTCCGCGTACGCGAGCGTCGGGAAGACCCGGCGGGCGTTGGCCATGCCCTTCGGGTCGTACACCGTGACCTGCCCGCCCTGGAGATGGATCTGACCGGCGACATTGAGGGCGGGCGAGTCCCGTACGTCGTCGGAGTCGGGCTTGAAGGTGGCCCCGAGCACGGCGATCCGCTTGCCCAGGAAGGACCCGCCGCCCAGCGCCTGACGGGCCAGCTCGACCATCTGTCCGCGCTGACGCATGTTGATGGAGTCGATCTCGCGCAGGAAGGTCAGTGCCTGGTCGGCACCGAGCTCACCGGCACGGGCCATGAAGGCCCGGATGTCCTTGGGCAGGCAGCCGCCGCCGAACCCGATCCCCGCCCGCAGGAACTTCTTCCCGATCCGGTCGTCGTAGCCGATGGCCTCGGCCAGCTTGGCGACATCGCCGTCGGCGGCCTCGCACACCTCCGCCATGGCGTTGATGAAGGAGATCTTGGTGGCGAGGAAGGAGTTCGCCGAGGTCTTCACCAGCTCAGCGGTGGGGAAGTCGGTGACGACGAACGGCGATCCCTCGCCGATCGGCGTCTCGTAGACCTGCCGCAGCAGCGCCTCGGCCCGCTCGCTGCGCACCCCGACGACGATGCGGTCCGGGTGCAGGGTGTCCTGGACCGCGAACCCCTCGCGCAGGAACTCCGGGTTCCAGGCGAGCTCGGCGTCCGCACCGGCGGGCGCCAGCTCGGCGATGGTCCGGGCCAGCCGGTCGGCGGAACCCACCGGCACGGTGGACTTGCCGACGACGAGCGCGGGCCGTGCCAGATGCGGCGCGAGGGAGCCCATGGCGGACTCGACGTACGACATGTCGCACGCGTACTCACCGTGCTTCTGCGGGGTGTTGACGCACACGAAGTGGACGTCGCCGAAGGCCCCCACCTCGGCCCAGTCCTGGGTGAAGCGCAGCCGCCCGCTGGATCCCTCGAAGCCGGGGACGTGCCGGCGCAGCAGTTCCTCGAGCCCCGGCTCGTACATGGGGGTCTCGCCGCGTTCCAGCATCTCGATCTTCTCGCGCACGACGTCGAGAGCGAGCACCTCGAAACCCAGCTCGGCCATGGCCGCGGCGTGCGTGGCGCCGAGATAGCCGGTGCCGATCACGGTGATCTTGAGGGCCATGAATGCTCCAGGTGGGGATGTCGTCGCTGCGCGCCCGAGCATAGTCGGGGCGTGTCGGCTCCCCTCACCGGGCAGTTGTCAGAAGAAGGCCCCCTGTCGCCAAGCTCACGTATCACTCGGGTGGGCGGACCCCTAAAATTTGAGTTACTTAACGGTAATTAGCGTCGGTGACCGTAGCGTTTTGGAGCGTGAGACACCTTGGCCGGATCGGCTGACTTCGACCTGTACCGCCTGTCCGAGGAGCACGACATGCTCCGCGACGCCATCCGTTCGCTGTCCGAGGCGAAGATCGCGCCGTTCGCGGCCGCGGTGGACGAGGAGGCCCGGTTCCCGCAGGAGGCGCTGGACGCCCTGGTGGCGAGCGACCTGCACGCGGTGCACGTTCCCGAGTCGTACGGCGGCGCCGGCGCGGACGCGCTGGCCACGGTGATCGTGATCGAGGAGGTGGCGCGGGCCTGCGTGTCCTCCTCCCTCATCCCGGCGGTGAACAAGCTGGGCTCGCTGCCGGTGATCCTGTCGGGCTCCGAGGACCTGAAGAAGAAGTACCTGACGCCGCTCGCCAAGGGCGACGCGATGTTCTCGTACGCGCTGTCCGAGCCGGACGCGGGCTCGGACGCGGCCGGCATGAAGACCAAGGCGGTCCGCGACGGCGACCACTGGATCCTGAACGGCGTCAAGCGCTGGATCACCAACGCGGGCGTGAGCGAGTACTACACGGTGATGGCCGTGACGGACCCGACGAAGCGCAGCAAGGGCATCTCCGCGTTCGTGGTGGAGAAGTCCGACGAGGGGGTCTCCTTCGGCGCCCCGGAGAAGAAGCTGGGCATCAAGGGCTCCCCGACCCGCGAGGTCTATTTCGACAACGTCCGCATCCCCGCCGACCGCATGATCGGCGAGGAGGGCACGGGCTTCCTGACCGCGATGAAGACCCTGGACCACACCCGCATCACGATCGCCGCGCAGGCCCTCGGTGTCGCGCAGGGCGCGTTCGACTACGCCAAGGGCTATGTCCAGGAGCGCAAGCAGTTCGGCAAGGCGATCGCCGACTTCCAGGGCATCCAGTTCATGCTCGCCGACATGGCCATGAAGATCGAGGCGGCCCGTCAGCTGACGTACGCGGCGGCGGCCAAGTCCGAGCGGCTGGACTCCGACCTCACGTTCATGGGCGCGGCCGCGAAGTGCTTCGCCTCGGACGTGGCGATGGAGGTCACCACGGACGCGGTGCAGCTCCTCGGCGGCTACGGCTACACCCGCGACTACCCGGTCGAGCGGATGATGCGCGACGCGAAGATCACCCAGATCTACGAGGGCACCAACCAGGTCCAGCGCATCGTCATGGCGAGGAACCTGCCGTAACCGGTCACTGAGTCGACGCCCGAAGGGTGCCCGTGAGCAGCGGGCACCCTTCGCCGCGTCTGCTCAGTCCTCGAGCCCCTCGGCGACCCGGCGCTCGCGCAGTTCTCTGATGGCACGGCGCCGGGCCAGCCGGTGGGTGCGGCGGATCTGGGCCTCCTGGTACCGCCTCTTGTCCCGTTCCGTCTCCGGGAGGACCGGCGGGACCACGCGCGGCTTGCCGTCGGCGTCGACGGCGGCGAAGACCAGATAGGCCGAGCCGACCTGGGTGGGCGGAGCCGACTCGTTCCAGCGTTCGGCCAGGACCCGGACCCCGACCTCCATCGAGGTCCGGCCGGTCCAGTTGACCTGCGCCTTCACATGGACGAGGTCGCCGACGCGGACCGGCTCCAGGAAGGCCATCTCGTCCATGGACGCGGTGACGGCGGGGCCGCCGGAGTGCCGTCCTGCCACCGCGCCCGCCGCGTCGTCCACGAGTTTCATGATCACACCGCCGTGCACCGTCCCCAGCAGGTTGGTGTCGTTGTGGCTCATGATGTGGCTGAGGGTGGTGCGGGACGCGGATGTGGGCTTGCCCGGGATGTCCGGGGTGCTGCCCGAGTCCGCCGCGGTGACCTGGTCTGTCATGTCCTCCACCTTATGCCGAGGGGGACAACCCGGGATTTTGTGTCAGCTTGGCAACAGGGGGGCCCTGATTCTCCGACGGCCCTTGTAAGGCACACAGCCCTGCCCTGCACACTGGTCCGCATGAACGATTGGCCCGAGGGATGGTCCGACAGTGACCGCGGCAACCGGTACGGCGGCGGCAGCGCGAACGCGCAGCCCGAGAGCCCGCGTGTCATGCGGCAGGTCCGCCGCGGCCCGGCCGCGCCGCCGCAGGGCGCCGGAGTCCCGCCGCAGCCGTCGTACGTCAACGGCCAGGGATACGGCGACTACACGAACGCCCAGAACACCGGCTACGACAGCGGCTACAGCTCGGGCGAGGTCTACGGGGGCGGCGGCGACGCCGGCGGTCCGGGGGGCGTCGGCACCCGCGCTCCGCGCCCCGCGCCGAACTGGCGCCGCCGCATCAAGTGGACGGCGATCACCGTCCTGACGGTGCTGGTCGTGACGTCGGTGGGCACGTACTTCTGGGCCGACGGCAAGCTGAACCGCGAGGTCGACCTGTCGAAGGTCATCGACCGGCCCGAGGCGGGCGAGGGCACGAACTACCTGATCGTCGGCTCCGACAGCCGTGAGGGCATGTCCGCCGAGGAGAAGAAGGAACTGCACACCGGTTCCGCCGAGGGCAAGCGCACGGACTCGATGATGATCCTGCACACCGGCTCCAACGGCGACACGCTGATCTCGCTCCCGCGCGACTCCGACGTGGAGATCCCGAGCTTCGTCGGCTCCGAGTCCGGCAAGACCTACAAGGGCACCGGCCGCCATGTGAAGCTGAACGCCGCCTACGCCGAGGACGGGCCGGAGCTGCTGGTCCGCACGGTCGAGTTCAACACCGGTCTGCGCATCGACCACTACGTGGAGATCGGCTTCGCCGGCTTCGCGAACATCGTGGACTCGGTCGGCGGCGTCGAGATCGACATCCCGCAGGACATCAAGGACACCAAGTCGGGCGCCGACTTCAAGAAGGGCAAGCAGACCCTGAACGGCGAGGAGGCCCTCGCGTTCGTCCGCACCCGGTACGCGCTCGCGGGCTCCGACCTGGACCGTACGAAGAACCAGCAGAAGTTCCTCGCGGCCCTCGCCAACCAGGTGGCCACCCCGGGCACGGTCCTCAACCCGTTCAAGCTCTACCCGACCATGAGCGCGGGCCTGGACACGCTGATCGTCGACAAGGACATGGGCCTGTACGACCTGGGGTCGATGTTCTTCGCGATGAAGGGCGTCAACAGCGGTGACGGCAAGTCGATGAACATGCCGATCTCCGGTTCCAGCGGCAGCAACCTCGTCTGGGACAAGGCGAAGGTGAAGACGCTGGTCAGCCAGCTGAAGAACGACGAGAAGGTCACCGTCTCGGGCAACTGAGCCGGCCGCGCGGCGGATCACCCAGGGGCACCCGCACAGGGTGCCCCTGAGCGCGTTCGGGCGGCGGTCACATGGTGGCGCCCGCCATCATGCGGCACATCTCGGCGCAGCGGCGACAGGACTCCGCGCAGCGCATCATCTGCGGATCGTCCGGCATGGCCATACACGCCTCGGCGCACATGTCGCACGCCTTGGCGCACATCGCGCACATCTCGGCCGACATGGGCGAGCGCCGCATCATCATGTCGGCGCACATGCGGGTCGTCTCCGAGCAGTCCATGAGCGCGCGCATGATCTGCATCTGGGCCTGGCCGCCCATCTGCATGCAGGAGCTCATGGTCTCCTCGCACATGCTGTGGCAGGACATGCACGCCTCGACGCAGTCCTGCATCTCCTTGCTCATGGCGGTCATGGTTTCGGGCTGGGTCATGGCTCCTCCTGGGGGTGAGGGGGCCCGGCGGGCCCCGTGCGTGCCCTTCCGTCGTACGCCTCCCACGTGCCCCGCGCCATCGGGCGGACGGCTCCGTTCCGTACGTTTCGCACCAGAAACGCACATCCGCCTAGGGACAGCCCACCTCGTCCCCCCGCACCACTCCCGACTCGCCCTGCTCCACCTGGTCCGCGCGCACCTTGCGGACCTTGTGGAAGTCCGTCCCCGCGATGACCTTCAGCGTGGGCCCGAGGCCCTTCACGGCCCGCAGTTCGCTGCCCGGCAGGGCCGTCGCGAGCGACTTCGCGGAGCGGTCCCAGCGGGGGTCGTAGGCGACGACCGTGCGCCGGGTCGAGGGGTCGGCCGCGCTGACCGGCTGCCGGGTCGTACGGAAGCCCGTCGCCGCCAGCGCCGCGTCCACCCGCCTGCCGAGTCCCGCCGTGCGGGTGCCGTTCTCGACCTGGACCCGGATCTGCTGCGGGGCCACGTCCACGCGCGTCGCCCCGTCGTCGCGCGGCCGGGCTCCCGCGGAGGCGAGGGACTCGTCGTCGCGCAGGGCGCGGAAGAGGCGCCGCGACTTCACCGGGTCCCACTTCAGCGTCGAGCCGAGGCCCTTCACGACGTGGTCCAGCTCGCCGATGGGGACGGTCGTGAACTCGGAGGAGGAAGGGGAGAAGGTGCGCATCGCCCGGCCGAGGTCGAGGAGCTCGTCCGTGCCGAAGCCCCGGTCGGCCCGTACCGAGCCGAGCACCGCCCGCGTCACGTCCCGGAACCGCAGCGGGTTCAGCAGCACCCCGGAGGAGGTGGCCCGGTCCACCAGGGCCGCCAGGAAGCGCTGCTGCCGCTTCATCCTGCCCAGGTCGGAGGAGGCGTCCGTGTGCCGGGAGCGGACGTACTGGAGGGCCTGGCCGCCCTTGAGCGTGTGCGCGCCAGGCGCCAGGTCCAGGCCCGTGTACGTGTCCTTCAGGGGCTCCGCCGTGCAGATCCGCACGCCGCCCAGCACGTCCACCGTCTTCATGAAGCTGGTGAAGTCGACCTCCAGGTAGTGGTCGATCTTCACGTGGGTCATGTTCTCGACCGTGCGGACGGTGAGCTGCGGCCCGCCCTCCGCGTACGCCGAGTTGATCTTGATCGGGTGGCCGCTGTGCTCCTTGCCGGAGACCTGGTCGGTGTGCGGCGGCGTCTCGGCGTAGGAGTCGCGCGGGAGACTGACGACGCTGGCCCGCTCACGGTCCTCCGAGATGTGCACGATCATGATCGTGTCGGTGCAGTGACAGGGGGCCCCGCCCAGGCGGTAGCGGCGGCGCTCCGTCTCCGTGATGTTGTCGCGGCCGTCGGTGCCGACCAGCAGGACGTTCATGCCGTGGCCGGCCCGCGGACGGTTCTTCATGTCCTTGAAGGGGTCGACCCGGGCGATGTCCGCGTCGAGGCCGGCGACCACCGAGTGACCGATCCCGGCGGCGGCGAGCAGCACCACCGAGAGCGTGGTCGTCGCCCGCATGGCCCAGCGGGGGCGTCCGCGCCGGGCGGAGGGACGGGGTACGCGGCGCCGCGGGTGGGGTCGGCGCGGGGGCCGGGGCGGTGTGGTGGGCATATCGGGGCACCTCCGGGCGGCGGCGGTGGGCGGGGGGAGCCGTTGGAACGGTAGGCCCATACGATCTGCCGACCGGTGCAGCGCACCCGGCGGGGCGGGCCGTGTCCCCCGTTCGCGGTAACGTGAGCCCCCTATGAACGCCAAGCCCGACGTGCAGCTCCCCGCAGTGTCCGTCATCATGCCCGTCCTCAACGAGGAGCGGCATCTGCGCGGAGCCGTCCAAGCGATCCTCGCGCAGGAGTACGCCGGCGAGATGGAGGTCGTGATCGCCATCGGTCCGTCCGCGGACCGTACGGAAGAGATCGCGGCCCAGCTCGTCGCCGAGACAGCCTCCGGCAACAAGCGCGTGCACACGGTCCCCAATCCCTCAGGGCGTACGCCCGCCGCGCTCAACGCCGCGATCAAGGCGTCACGCCATCCGATCGTCGTCCGCGTCGACGGGCACGGCATGCTCTCCCCGAACTACATCGCCACCGCCGTACGGCTCCTGGAGGAGACCGGTGCGCAGAACGTCGGCGGGATCATGCACGCCGAGGGCGAGAACGACTGGGAGCACGCCGTGGCCGCGGCCATGACCTCGAAGATCGGGGTCGGCAACGCCGCCTTCCACACGGGAGGGCAGGCCGGCCCCGCGGAGACCGTGTATCTCGGCGTCTTCCGGCGTGCCGCGCTGGAGCAACAGGGCGGCTACAACGAGGAGTTCGTCCGCGCCCAGGACTGGGAGCTGAACTTCCGGATCAGGGAGGCCGGCGGCCTCATCTGGTTCTCGCCCGAGCTCAAGGTGTCGTACCGGCCGCGGCCCAGCGTCAAGGCGCTCGCCAAGCAGTACAAGGACTACGGCCGTTGGCGGCACGTCGTCGCCCGCTACCACGAGGGCTCCATCAACCTGCGCTACCTCGCCCCGCCCACCGCGGTCTGCGCGATAGCCGCCGGCCTCGTCGTGGGCGCCGCGCTCACCCCGCTGGGCTTCGTGATCCCCGGCGGCTACCTCGCGGCGATCGTCGCCGGGTCGCTGCCGGCCGGCAAGGGGCTGCCGCCGAAGGCACGGCTCCAGATCCCCGTGGCCCTCGCCACCATGCACATGTCGTGGGGCTTCGGCTTCCTGACCAGCCCCAAGGCACTGGCCAGGAAGGTCATCGCCTCGCGGCGCCCCGCGGTGCTCAGCGACACGCACTGAGCACCGCCGCACCGCTCCGCCGACGCAGGGGCGCGCTCACGAAGCACTTCCGGAGCGCGCCCTCAGGGCATCACAGGACCCGGGCTACCAGGTGTAGTTCGGGTCCACGTGCATGCACTGGGTGGTGTCCGAGGCGTTGATCGCCCCGGCCGTGTCGGGCGTCGTGTCGTCCTTCACCGGCGCCTTGTACGCCGTCCCCGAGCGCCAGTCCGCGCCCACGACGACCGTGACCCCGGAGACCTCGGTGGACTTCTTCACCTGACCCGTCGGGATACCGAGGGCCTTGGCGACCGCCTCGGCGTCGCCCTGCAGATCGGCGCTCGGGTAGCGGACCACCGTGGCCGCCACGGCCGTGGCCGCCGAGGTGTCCGCGACGGCCTCGGTGAAGCCCTTGCCCTCCAGCAGCTCCTTCACCGCCGTGGCCCGCCCGCGGACCGCCGCCAGCGTGCTCGTGGACGTCCCGTTGTGCACCTGCACCGCGATCTCGCCGGGCGCGGCGGCCGGGTCGGTGACCGTCGGAGTCGGACTGGCCGTGGCCTTCTTGGCGTCCTTGCCGTCCAGGGCGATGTCCTCGCGCACCAGCCGGAACAGCTGCTTGGCGTCGTCCGTGGGCACCACCCGGCTGCCCTGGTAGCGGTTCGGCATCGTCGTCATCGTGATGCGCTCGGTGGGCACCTTCTTCAACTCGCCCGCCAGGTCGTACATCTTCGTGATGGTGTCGAGGCCGTCGTCGACGGTGATCGCCTTCGTGGCCGCCTCGGCGAGCTTGCGCAGCTTGTTGGGATTGGTCAGCTTGGCGTTGGCGCGCAGCTCGCGGACCATCGAGTTCATGTACATGTGCTGCGCCTTGGCCCGGGCCAGGTCGGTGTCGTCCTCGAAGCCGTAGCGGGTGCGCAGCCACTGCAGGGCCTGCTTGCCCTTGACGGCGTGGGTGCCCTCCTCCAGCTTCAGACCGGAGCCCTTGCCGGTGCTGGTGTGCGAGTAGACGTTGGCGTCCACGCAGACCGGGACGCCGCCGATCGCGTCCGCCATCGACACCACACCGGAGAAGTCGATCATCATGAAGTGGTCGATGTGGATGTCGGTGAGCTTCTCCCAGGTGGCCACCGTGCAGCCCGGGCCGCCGCGGCCGAGCGACACGTTCGTCATCTCGTCGGACAGCGCCTGGTAGGTCGTCCCGTCGTCGGGGTCCGTGCACTTGGGGATGTCCAGCAGCGTGTCGCGCGGCATGCTCACCACCGACATGTTGCTGCGGTCCGCCGATATGTGCAGCAGCATCTGGACGTCCGCGAGCGGGGGACCGTCGAAGGTGTCCTTGGCGCCGCCGAGCTTCTGGTTCTCCGCCGTGTCACGGGCGTCCGAACCGATCAGCAGGATGTTCAGCGCCGTCTGCCCGGCCGAGTTGGCCTCCGTCCTGGCCGCCCGGTCCTTCGCGTCGCCGATGTTCAGGTCGTCGCTCTTGATGTTCGCGTTGAGGTGTTCGTAGTAGAGGTATCCGGCCCCCGCGCCGCCGAGTATGACCACCGCGAGCACCGTCGCCGACCAGCGCAACGCGCGTCGACGTCGGCGTCTGCGATCCGCGTTCCGGCCCGCGCCGCGCCCGCCACCCGCTCCGCCGTCCCCCTCGGACGCGGTCTCGTCCTGTTGTTCCCGCGCCGCCGGGGACACCGTGTCCTCGACCGCGGGAACCTCCCTTCGCACCCCACTGCTCCCCGCCACTTCCCCTGCCCCTCCCCGCCGTGCGCCTGACACGGGCCCGTCCCGCGTCAAGTCAGACGCACGACGGGCCCGAAGGGTTACCTACTTGGCGCACTCGACCTTGTCCGCCGTGGACTTCTGGACCGTGTCCGGCACGGTGGTCGGAGCTGTGAGCGAGACGCCCGCGCCCTTGAAGTCCTTGCCCAGCGTCAGCGTCATCGTCGGCAGACCCTGGGAGTTCTCGACACTCTTGCCCGGCTTCAGAGCGGTACCGGGCAGCCCCATGATGGCGGCGAGCTTGCGTGCCTGGTCGGCCTGGTCGGGCGCGTACTCGAGCGTCGTCCTGCTCAGTGCCGCGGGCGCGTTCCCCGCGTTCTCGGACTTCGTCACGCCCTCATCATTCTGCAGCCAGCTAAGAGTCTCCTGTGCGCTGCCGGCCGGAGCGCCGCCGTTCATGACCTGCACCCGCACCGCGGAGGCGGCGGACTGGGTGCCCTTGAGGCGGGCCGCGGCGGCCTTGGCGGCCGCGTTCTTGGACGCCGCCGCCTGCTCCTTCACCTCGGTGAAGGAGACATCGTCCTTGATCATCTGGAAGACGGTGGGCGCCGTCGAGGCGTTCACGACGACCGTGGCCGCCACCTTCTCGGCCGGGTTGTCGACCACCGGCACGGTGGTGAAGGTCAGGTTCTTCACATTGAGCTTGCCCAGCTCCAGACCCAGGTCCTTCAGCTTGTCGATGGTGTCCAGCTGGGAGTCGACGGTCAGCGCCTTGGTGCCCGCCTCCGCCAGCTTGATCATCTTGGTCGGGCTGGTGAGCGTGTCGTTCGACTTCAGCTTGCGCATCAGCGCGCTGAGGAACTGCTGCTGGAGCTCGATCCGGCTCAGGTCGCCGCCGAAGCCCACCGAGTGCCGGGTGCGCACGTAGGCCAGCGCCTGCTCGCCCTGGATGATGTGCGTGCCCTTCGACAGCTTCAGATGCGAGTCCGGGTCGTCGATGTCCTTCGCCAGGCACACCTCGACGCCGCCGACCGCCGTGGTCAGCGTCTTGACCGCGTTGAAGTCGGCCACCATGAAATTGTCCGCCTGGATCCCGGTCAGCTCGGTGACCGTGCGCACGGTGCAGCTCGGCGTGCGGTTGTCCTGGCCGAGGCTGGTGTTGAAGCGGACGTTGTCCGTGCCCTTGATGACCTTGGTCGAGCCGTCCTCCTGCTTGGTCTCGCAGTCCGGGACGTCCACGATCAGGTCGCGGGGGATGCTGAGCGCGGTCGCGTTCGTCCGGTCCTTGGAGACGTGCAGCAGGATCGTGGTGTCCGCGTGGCCCACGCTGCCGGAGTCGCCGTAGCCCTCGTTGCCCGAACCGGTGCGCTTGTCGGTGCCGATCACCAGCAGGTTGATGGCCTTGTCCTTGCTGAAGCCACCGGTGCTCGCGCCGTCGTCGGAGACGGACGTGATGTTGTCGTTGAGGTGCTCGAGATAGAGGTAGGCCGCACCGGCCGTACCCACCAGGACGAAGGCCATGATCCCGCCGGTCCACAGCAGTATCTTCTTCGCCTTCGCCTTCTTCTTCACCGGCCGGCGGCCACGCCGGTTCGCCGCCGGTTCCTCCGGCGGTGCGCCCCGGCGGCGGCGCGGCGAAGGCACCTCCGGGTCCGGCGTCTCCTCGGGCGACGAGGACTCCCGGCCCTGCGCCGCCGACCGGCCGCGCGCCGGACCTCCTGCGCCACCGGTCCGACCGGAGTCGGACCTACGAGGCCCCGGCACCGCCGATTGCGGTGTGGAAGGAGTCAGTCGCAGTTCGTATTCGCCGGTGTTCGGATTGAGCACCCACTGGTCTGCGGGGTCGATGTTGTCCGCCCGCCCACGGCCTTGCGCGTCCACGGTTGTCCGAATCCTCCGTCGGGGCCACGCGGCGCCTTTCCCCCTCAAGGCGCTCGGGTCTCGGTCACTCGGTGCGCGACCCCAGGAAGACCTCGTGGCCGGGGGCACCGGATCGCTCACACTATCCGCCAGGTTCGGTGGCGAGCGACGGCCGTGACAAATTCCACGCCCCTACAAGCGGGCAATCCGCCCTATTTCTTTGAACTTGTGTTCGCGGCAAGAGGCCGGCTTGGCAAGCGCTTTACCCGCAGCCGTCCTCGGCGGCGGTGTTCCCGCGGAACGTGGGAGCGGGCGGAGTGGGCGAAACCACCCCGGAAGCCGCAGGTCCCGACGTCCGGGATCCGAACGGACCGTAGTCGCCCGACTCCGTGGGGGCGGGGTTCGTGGGAATTTCCTGAGAAACCACCACCGGCCTGTCCGTTCGCAGCCGTTCGAAGAGTTTCTCCGCCTCCGGCTCCACCAGTTGGTCGCGATTGGCGTTGTAGACGTACGACTCCCGTGGAACGGTCAGGAATTGCACATGTTCGGTGGGAATGTCCCGCAGGCCGCGCACGAGTTCGTACAGTCCGCGCAGACTCGCCAGATCCGGGTCGGTGGTGAGCGAGGACGTGGCCGCGTCCAGCAACGGATACAGCTTCACCGGGTTCAGCAGGACGTCATTGCTCTGCACCTTGTTGACGAGCGCCCCGAGGAACCGCTGCTGCCGGTCCATCCGGTCGGTGTCACTGCCGTTCCCGAGGGATTTGCGGGCCCGCACGTACCCGAGCGCCTGCTCCCCGTCGAGCGTGACCCTCCCGGCGGGCAGCCGCAGCCTGGCGGCCTTGTCGTCGATCGGCTCCTTCAGGCACACCTCGACCCCGTCCACGGCGTCGACCATGTCCTTGAACCCGCTGAAGTCGACGACCACGTGGTGATCGATCCGGACGCCCGTCAGCTTCTCCACCGTCCGGATCGTGCAGGCCGAACCCCCGCTCTGGAACGCGTAGTTGAACATCGCGAACATCGGCTCGGTCCGCTTCCCGTCCGGCCGCAGACAGGCCGGCACGTCCACCATCAGATCGCGCGGGACGGAGACGGCGGTGGCGCTGTGCCGTCCGGCCGCCAGATGCAGCAGGATCGTCGTGTCCGACCGCTCGGTCCCGGAGTCCCGCCCGTACTTCCGGTTCCCGTCCCCCGACCGCGAATCGGACCCGATGAGCAGGATGTTCTGCGCGTCCTTCACCAGCGAGGTCGGCCGCTCCCGCGCATACCGCGCGAGCTCCGCCGCGGTCGCGTCGTCGGGCGTGATGTTCCCGTCCAGCTTCGCGTAGACGACCCACCCCGCGACCCCGACCCCCAGGACGACCATCCCCGCCGCCCCCGCCCCGTACCGCACCCACCGCCGCCGGCGCCGCCGTATGAGCCCTCGCCCGTCGGCGGACGCCCCCACCCCCGGCCCGAGCGGCCCACCGGAACCCGCCGCTTCCCTCACGTCCGATCCACCCCTCCCGCCTCCGGACCCGCCTCGGCCGTACGAGCGTGTAGAGCTGTCCCTACGACGATGCCGCGAAGCGGGCCGCGAGGGGGGACGGGGGTGGGCCGAACGGGTGAGGCGGACGGGGGGCCGCCTTGTGGGCGGGGTTTGCGCGTGGGCTGGGGCGCGGGAAATCTGCCCGTCCGGCGCCGGGAGTGCGTAAGGCAGCCTGCCTGCGGCGGGTGGGCGGGACCGCCTCGTGGGCTGGGGTGCGGGAAGATCAGGCCGTCCGGCGTTTGAGGACGAGGCCCCTTCAGGGCCGAAGCGGGGGTCTGGGGGCGGCAGCCCCCGGCAACGCCGGCGTCGACGCCGAGCACCGACCCGCCGCCCGAGAAGCTACCGCGCGGTCGAAGTCACCCGCTCACTCTCCACCCGCCGAGCCACGGCCTCCTCGCCGGCCTCCGCCAGGTGCGCACACAGCACCACGGACCCCCCGCTCGCCAGCGGCGCGTACAGCCCGGCGCTCAGCCCCTCCCACGTGTCGTACGCCAGCCCCGACAGCAGCCGGGAGCCGGGACCCGTCAGCCCCAGTCCCGACGCCTCCGCCCGCGCCCGCTCCACGACCTCGGCCCCGGTGTACTCGGCCCCGGCCACGATCAGCGCCGGCTCCTCGGGATCGACGGGGGCGTACGGCGCGAAACGGTCCCCGAAGGTCGGGACGTTCACGGCGTAGTCGTCGTACCCCTCCGGCGGGCCCGGTACGAACCGCCGTCCCAGCGGCGCCAGCGACAGCGCGTACCGCTCGCCCCGGCAGGCCAGCCCCGCCTCGAACGAACCGGGTCCGGCGACGACGAAGTCCGCCCGCGCCGGATCCCCGGCGACGTCCGCGACCACGCCCACCGACGAACACGCCAGCAGCCACACCGCCGTCTGCCAGTGCGCGGGCAGCAGCAGCGCGACCCGGTCACCGGGCTCGGCGGACAGCCCGTCCTGGAGGAGGTTGGCGGTTTTGGCCACCCAGTTGGCGAAGGTGGCCACGGACAATTCGACCCGCTCGCCCGTGGCGTCGTCGTAGAAGGTCACCAAGGGGCGCGCGGGGTCCGCGGCCAGCGCGGAACGCAGCAGGTCGGCCGGGGTGCGATCGGTGGCAGTCACCCGCGCAAGCGTACGCGCCGGCCTGGGTGCCGTACCGGCCGCAGGGCCCTCCCGGAGCCACCGGTTCGGCCGAACGCACCCGACGGCCCGTCAATTCCCCGATGGACAGAAATGTATGGGTATGGCCAGGATCGTTGGCATGCGCGGATTGCTAGCTACCTCGATCGGTGTCACCTGCGCGGCGGCACTCGCCCTCCCGCTGACGCCGCCCGCCAGCGCGGCGACGGCGCGACCGGCGTCGGCCGCGGAGACGGCGCCCACCGGGACGGCCAGGGCCACGAGCCCCGACACCCCCGTCACCTCATCCCTCTCCGACCCCTCCCTCTCCGACCACCCAGCTCACCCAGCTCTTCCCGACCTCCCGGGCAGTACCCAGTCGCTGCCCCTCGCCGCTCTGGCCCGAGACCGGGCACCGGGCGGCGCCGCCACCGACCAGGGCCTGCCCCGCCGGGACGTGCGCCACTTCTCCCTCCTCGGCGTCGTCTGGGACGACCCGGCCGCCGAACTCCACGGCCGCGTCCAGGTCCGTACCCGCACCTCCGAGACCGGCGCCTGGTCCGGCTGGCAGGACGTCGAGACCCACAACGCCGACCACGGCGCCGACCCCGGCACGCCCGAGAGCGCCTCGGGCCGGGTCCGCGGCGCCACGGCCCCGCTGTGGGTCGGTGACTCCGACGGCGTCGAGATCCGCGTCCATCCGGACACCGAACGCCGTACGGAGGAGACGGCGAACGCCGCCCTGCTCCCCTCCGGCCTGCGCCTGGAGCTCGTCGACCCGGGCTCGGCGCCCCCCGAGCACGTCCCCGCGGGCCCCCCGCGCAGCCGGACATCGATCACCTGGTCCGGCCAGGCGGGCACCCCGGAGGCGCTGGACCCGCGCGACGCGGCAACCGAGAAGACCGCCCGGACCGCGACGGCGGCCGAGGAGGCCGAGGAGGCTGAGGAGGCCGAAGCGGGCGAGGAAGTCGAGGCGGGCGAGGAAGTCCAAGCCGGCGAAGGGGCCGAGGCGGGCGAAGGGGTCGAGGGGGCCGAGCCCGCGGCCATGACCGCGATGACCGCCGAGGCGACCGCGGCCTCCGCCGCCAACGCCCCCCTCGCCCCGCTCGGCGCCACGCGGATCCCCGCCCTGGACCGCCTGGGCACCGAACGCGAACTCCTCGCCCTGCGCGGAGCCGAGTTGACGCCGGCCCAGCGGGCGAAGCCGTACATCGGCCCGCGGCCGAGCATCGTCACGCGTCGAGGCTGGGGCGCCGACGAGAAACTGCGGGAGAGCGGCTTCCGCTACACGACGAAGGTCAAGGCCGCGTTCGTGCACCACACGGCGTCGGGCAACAGCTACAAGTGCTCACAGGCCCCGTCCGTCATCCGTGGTATCTACCGGTACCACGTGAGGAGCATGGGCTGGCGCGACATCGGCTACAACTTCCTCGTCGACAAGTGCGGGAAGATCTATGAGGGTCGCGCCGGGGGAGTGGCGAAGCCGGTCCTGGGCGCCCACACCCTCGGTTTCAACAGCAACAGCATGGGGATCGCCGTTCTCGGCACGTTCACCTCCGCCAAGCCGACCACCGCCACGGTCGACGCCGTCGCGCGTCTGACGGCATGGAAGCTCGGCCTCTTCGGGGCCAATCCGAAGGGAAAGACATACCTGAAGTCCGGGGGTGGCAATCTCTACGGAAAGGGAAAGAACGTACGACTGAATGTGATCTCGGGTCACCGGGACGGGTTCGCCACGGAATGCCCAGGCAGGCAGCTCTACGGCAAGCTCGGCTCGGCCCGCTCCACCGCGGCGCGCTTCCAGGGGCGCTGAGGCGGACGATTCGGTTCGGGAGCCCCGGGGCCTGGGGAGGCCCCGGAGGCCGCATGCCCCGGACGGCCGGAGCGCACATTCGGATGGGGGCACATTCAGCTCGTCGGGGGGACAGTCTCCTGGGACCGGGACGGAACACCAACGGCCTGGAAGTCGCCACACAACGGTCTGCATACACTGGCCGGTCGAATGACGGTTCGACCGGTCCCGGCAGGAAGCAGAGACGACGGTGACAGAAGCGATCCTCCTGGTCGGCGGCAAGGGAACCCGGCTGCGCCCACTCACGGTGCACACGCCCAAACCCATGGTCAGGGCGGCGGGGGTGCCGTTCCTCACGCATCAACTGGCGCGGGCGAGAGCGGCGGGCGTGGACCACATCGTCCTGGCGACGAGCTATCTGGCGGAGGTCTTCGAACCGTACTTCGGCGACGGCTCGGCACTGGGCCTGCACATCGAGTACGTGACGGAGGAGGAACCCCTCGGCACGGGCGGCGCGATCCGCAACGTGGCGTCCCGGCTGCACTCCGGCCCCGACGACCCGGTCCTGATCTTCAACGGCGACATCCTCACCGGCCTGGACATCAGAAGGCTGGTGGCCACCCACGAGGCGACGGCTGCGGACGTCTCCCTGCACCTGACGAAGGTGACGGACCCCAGGGCCTACGGCCTGGTCCCCACCGACGGGACGGGCAAGGTCCTAGCCTTCCTGGAGAAGCCGCAGACCCCGGAGGAGATCGTCACCGACCAGATCAACGCGGGGGCGTACGTCTTCCGCCGCTCGGTCATCGACACGATCCCGCAGGGCCGCCCGGTGTCGGTGGAGCGCGAGACGTTCCCCGACCTCCTGTCGGCCGGAGCCCATCTGCAGGGCATGGTCGACTCGACGTACTGGCTGGACCTGGGCACCCCGGCGGCCTTCGTCCGGGGCTCGGCGGACCTGGTCCTCGGCCGGGCCCCGTCCCCCGCGGTTCCCGGCCGCTGCGGCGACCGCCTGGTCCTCCCGACGGCCAGGGTCGCCCCCGACGCGAAGCTGACGGGCGGCACGGTGGTGGGAGAGGGCGCCTTCGTGGCGGAGGGCGCGAGGGTCTTCGGCTCGACGATCCTCCCCGGCGCCGTGATCGAGCCGGGCGCCGTCATCACCGACTCCCTCATCGGCACCCGGGCCCGCGTCGGCGAACGCTCCGTGCTCACGGGCACGGTCATAGGGGACGGCGCGATCGTCGGCCCGGACAACGAACTCCGCGACGGCGCGCGGGTGTGGTGCGACGCGAGAATCCCGGCGGGCGCGGTCCGCTTCTCGTCGGACCAGTAGCCTCCAGTGGCCTTCCAGCCCGTCCGGCGGTGAGGACGAGGCCGTCCAGGCCGAAACGGGGGTCCAGGGGGCGGAGCCCCTTGGCGGGGCCGAAGGGGCAGCGCCCCTGGTGAGGATGGGAACGGGTAGGGGCGGCGGGGGCGAAACCCTCCGCCCCAACCCCCGCCCTCGCTGAGCGGACCCTCACAAGCGGCCCCTCACAACTTCCCGATGTCCCACCGGGGCATCTTCGGCACCCGCCGCGCCGGCACCTGCCCGCTCAACAGGATCAGCCGGGCCGCCCGATGCCGCTGCCCCGCATAAGGCTCCAGCAACTCCAGCATCACGGAGTCATCGGCGTCCCGATCCCCCGCCAACGCCCACCCCACGATCCCCGGCAGATGCAGATCCCCCACGGTCACCGCATCCGCTGCCCCATGGCTGCGCTGCACGGTCTCCGCGGACGTCCACGGCCCGATCCCCGGCACGACCTCCAGCCGGGCCTGGGCCTCGGCCGGAGCCATCCGCACCGCCTCCTCCATCCGCGCGGCGACCCGAACGGCTCGCAGAATCGTCGACGCCCGCTTGTTGTCGACGCCCGCCCGATGCCACTCCCAGGACGGGATCAGCGCCCACGTCCGGGGCGCCGGCATCACCCAGAGCCGCCCGTCCGCCGCGGGCCCCGGCGCCGGCTCCCCGAACTTGCGCACCAGCAGGCGCCACGCCCGGTACGCCTCGTCGGTGGTCACCTTCTGCTCCAGCACGGAGGGGATCAGCGACTCCAGCACCAGCCCGGTCCGCGTCAGCCTGAGGCCCGGCCGCCGGTGCCGGGCCGTCGCCACCACGCGGTGCCGGGGCACGAACGCCTCCGGCGTGTCCGACGCCCCGAGCAGCTCCGGCAACCGGTCCAACAGCCACTCCGCGCCCGGCCCCCACGCCTCCCCGCGCACCGCGCCGCCGGCCGCGGCGACGCGCAGCGTCCCCGGCCCGGCGGGGGTGAGGCTGGCCCGCCACACCGACCCGTCCGGCGTCGCACGGAACGTCGGATCACCCGGCCCGCGTCGGAGGGGCCCGAGGACCAGCCCGAGATCGAGCGGCCCCTCCGGCACCCAGCTCCGCACCCGCCCGGCCGCCGAGGGCTGCCGCGGCACCCCGCCGGGCACGCCGACATGCCCACCGCGCACGGTCGTACGGGTGGGCCGGGGAGAGAACCGTCCTGACACGAAAAGTCCCGAGTAGAGGAAGAGAGACGCTACGAGAGTAGGCGCACCCACCCCATGCCACCGCACGACGCCCACACCGGCCCCGTGCAGTGGGCTGTGCGCCACGCAGGTCTCTGTCGGGCGCAGTACGGCTCGCCCAGCGGGGTCACCTCGCGGTGCGGCGAATGACCCACCACCGCCCGGCACCGTCACTGTCCGGCGCAGTTCACTGTGGGGCGCGCGTCACTGTCGGGCGCGCGTCGCCGCCGGATGTCACCGCCAGGCGAGCGTCACCGCCGGGCAGCTGTCACCGCCCGGCGCACTACACAGCCCGGGCACATCACCGACCGGCACAGATCACCGCACACCTCATCCCACCGGGCCGCACACCTCACCGCACCTCGACGAAGTCCCCCACCTCCCGCTCGCCGCGTGCCCGGGGCTCCTCCGCCGCGTGTCCGACCGCCACCGCCCCCATCGGGTCCCAGTTCTCCGGCAGCTCCAGCACCTCACGCACCACGTCCCGGCAGAACATCGTCGACGACACCCACGCGGAGCCCAGCCGCTCCCCGGCCAGCGCGACCAGGAAGTTCTGTACGCCGGCCCCGGTCGCGACCACGAACATCTCCCGCTCGGCCGCGTCCCGCCGCGCGTCGCCGTAGGTGTGCGACCCGTCCATCACCAGACACGGCACCGCCAGATAGGGCGCGTTGCGCAGGACGTCACCCCGCCGCACCCGCTTGGCGATGGACTCCTCGGACTTCCCGTCCCGCCGCAGATCCGCGATCCACGCGTCCCGCATGGCGTCCAGCAGCCGGGCCCTCGACCCCGCCGACTCCAGCAGCACGAACCGCCACGGCGTCGTGTGATGCGGCGCCGGCGCCGTGACGGCCGCCGCCACCGCCCGCCGTACCGCCCCGGGATCGACCGGTTCGTCGGTGAAGGACCGCACCGTCCGCCGCTGGGTGACCGCCAGCCGCACCGCCTCGGACGTCCCGAGCCGGAACATGTCGTCGCGTGCGCCGCGCACCAGGACCCGCGCCCCGGTGAGCCCACTCCCGTCGGCCGCGTCGGCCGCGTCGGCCCCGTCGGTCCCGTCGCCTCCGTCGGCCGGGGCGTTCTCGGTGTTCTCGGCGACGACCACGTGTCCCAGCCCCCGCACCACGGCCACGGGCAGACCGGCGGCCTTCCCCTTCACGAGATCCCCGGCGCCGGCCAGCTCGTCCGCCGTGGCGACGACCGTCGCGCTCAGCGGATTGCCGTGCGCGTCAGTGCCCCCGCGCAGGTCGTCCAGCACCCGCACCCCGGCGGCGCCGATCGCCACATCCGTCAGCCCGGCGCGCCAGGGCCGTCCGAAGGTGTCGGTGACGACGACCCCGACGTCCACACCGAGCGCGTCCCGCAGCCCCGCCCGGATCGTCCGCGCCGACGCGTCCGGATCCTCGGGCAGCAACAGCACGGTCCCCGCAGGGGTGTTGGAGGCATCGACGCCGGCGGCGGCCATGATCAGCCCCTGCCGGTTCTCGACGATCCGCAGCGCCCCGCGCCGGGCCACGACCCGTACGGTCTCGGCGTCGATCGCGGCCTCCCGGTCGTCCGCCCGGACGATCCGACCCTCCGCCTTGGACACGATCTTCGAGGTGACGAGCAGGACGTCACCGTCGGCCAGGCCGGGCTCGGCGGCCGCGATCAGCTTCGCGAGGTCGTCCCCGGGCCGCACCTCGGGCAGCCCGTCCACGGCCCAGACCCGGTAACCGGTGTCGAAGGACCCGCTCATGCCCCGCGCACCTCCTCGGCCAGTGCCAGCGCCTCCCGGGCCATCCGCGCGGTCGCGTCGAGGTCGCTCATCATCAGCGGGACGGCCCGGCAGCGGATGCCGGCCGCCTCCACCCGCTCCACGGAGCCCGCGTCCACGGTGTCGACGAGCCAGCCGTCCAGGAGACCCGAGCCGTAGTGCTCGGCCACCGCCGCGGCCGTCGACTCCACGCCGACCGCCGCCAGCACCTTGTCGGCCATGCCGCGCACGGGCGCGTCCCCGACGATGGGGGAGAGGCCCACCACCGGCACCCCGGCCTCGGCGATCGCCTCGCGGATGCCCGGCACGGCGAGGATGGTGCCGACCGAGACGATCGGGTTGGACGGCGGGAAGAGGATCACGTCCGCCGCCGCGATGGCCTCCAGCACCCCCGGCGCGGGCTTCGCCTGCTCGGCGCCGACCGGCACGACCGCCTCGGCCGGCACCGACGCCCGCAGCCGCACCCAGTACTCCTGGAAGTGCACGGCCTTGCGCTCGCCGTCCGCCTCGACCGCGACATGGGTCTCCACCCGGTCGTCGGTCATCGGGATGAGCCGGACGCCCGGCTGCCACCGGTCGCAGAGCGCCTCGGTCACCGCGCTGAGCGGGTACCCGGCACCGATCATCTGCGTCCGCACGATGTGTGTGGCGAAGTCCCGGTCGCCCAGCCCGAACCACCCGGGCCCGGCGCCGTACGCGGCGAGCTCCTCCTTCAGGTGGAAGGTCTCGTCGGCCCGCCCCCAGCCCTGCTCCTCGTTGATGCCGCCGCCGAGCGTGTACATCACCGTGTCGAGGTCGGGGCAGACCTTCAGCCCGAAGAGGTGGATGTCGTCGCCGGTGTTGCCGATGACCGTGATGTCCGCGTCCGGCACGGCCTGCTTCAGACCGCGCAGGAACCGGGCACCGCCGATGCCGCCTGCCAGAACCACAATGCGCATGAGGGCAAGTCTCGCAGGCGGCCACGACAGCCCGTCGGCCGGTTGTGGACAACCACCCGCCTGTGGATATCCGGTCCACCCGTACGTGCCGACGACGGACGGCGTCCGCTCACGAGCGGAGCACGGCGGATCACGAGCTGACGGTGTCCACCTGTTCGTACGTGTCGAGCGCCGCGCAGGCGATGGGGGCCCTTCCGGCCGGGTGCAGCCCGGACCGGGGGTGCATGGGCATGTCCGTCAGTCCCGGGAAGTACACGTGCAGGCTCACCGCGGGCTCCAGCGCGTCGTTGACGACCTCGTGCGCGTACCCCGGCGCGAACACCCGCTGCACACCCGCCCCGAGCACCCGCTTGCCGCGCTCGGTGCGCTCGGTCAGCTCGCCGTCCAGGACGGTGAGCACCCCGGAGGAGCCGCCGTGGTCGTGCAGCCCGCTGCCCTGGCCGGGCACCCAGGACAGCAGCCACACCTCGTAGCCGGGGCCGGTGCGCAGCCGGTGGTACCAGCGGGTCGTCGCGTCGTACCGGACCAGGTGCTCCCACCGGGCACGGTCCGCGGCGATAGAACGGGCCAGGCCGACGAACTCGGCGACGGTGGCCGGGTGCTCGCGCGGTGCCTGGAGGAGGTGCGGGACTTCGAGGATGTCGCCCGCGATCTGGAGGTCGCTGTCGCTGTTCATGGGATGCGGTGGTTCCTCGGCGGAAGAGGCGGAAGAGTGGGGGGCCTGCTGGGTGTCGCATACCGTCCGCCCGGATCACGGGTGGAGCAGGAGCGCCCTGGTGTGGGCCGAAGGGAGACAGCAGCCGAGTCGCGGTGGACTCAGGAGGAGCAGCCGGAGCGCGTTGGGCTCAACAGCTGGAACGACGACAACAGCTACAGCGAGCGCGGGCAGCACCGTGGGACCCGGCGGAGCCGGTCGAGGTGAGTGCCAAGTTCGCGAGCATGCCCATAAGGACAGCGGTTCACACCTTCACTGTCAACTCGACGCCCGGTATGTGGGACAGGGTTCACCTCATCCGGTCCATCTCGGAGGTGAAAGGTTTGTGCAGGCGTTCTTCGGGACACATGGCGCACAAGCCGGGCGCGCAAGCCTCGTGGCGATCCCGTGATCCGACTGTGATCAGGTTCGCTTCCGCGCGCGTGCCGCAACGGGATCGCACCTTTGGGCGTCCTTCCCCGTACAAGCGCTGTGCGGGGCCGGTGGCCCTCCGGGGCTTCATCTGCTTGTCAAGGTTTATGGCGATTTGAACACTTACCGCATGGCCTTGGTTCCGCAGAGTGAATAAGGGACCCAATAGCAGATCTCGGCTTGACTCGCCCGGAGCAGCACACTTGTAATTTCACTCGTGTCGTTCAGCCGAAATCGGTAACGGCCAGGTCACGGGGACGCGAAAGACAGAGCGAGGGGCGCACATGACCGAGCTGGTGCAGCAACTGCTGGTCGACGTCGACGACGCGGACGAGGAACTCGGCTGGCAGGAGCGCGCGCTGTGCGCCCAGACCGATCCCGAGTCCTTCTTCCCCGAGAAGGGCGGCTCCACCCGCGAGGCGAAGAAGGTCTGCCTCGCCTGTGAGGTCCGCTCCGAATGCCTCGAGTACGCCCTCGCCAACGACGAGAGATTCGGCATCTGGGGCGGGCTCTCCGAGCGGGAGCGCCGCCGGCTGAAGAAGGCGGCGGTCTGAGAACCGCCCGGTTCGACAGCACAAGGGCGTCACGGCATCGCGGTACGCAGAGAAAAGGGTCCGAACGGCCCGTCGCACGTGGGTTGTCCACAGGCGGCGGGCCGTCGTCCTGCCCAGCCGATAGTGTGGGCGCTCGTCCGAGACACCCGGCCGCACCACACGGCGCAGGCGTCCACCGCAGTCCACCGAACCGGGGCCCGTACCTCGATGTCCGTGCACAGCCACACGGCAGCCCATCAAGACCGCGCTGCCACACCTGAGTTCCCGCGTCATGTAGTGACCGCGGTGATCGTCACCCATGACGGTGCCCGCTGGCTGCCCGACGCGCTCGCCGGGCTGCTCGGCCAGGAGCGCCCCGTCCAGTCCGTCATGGCCGCCGACACCGGCAGCTCGGACGACTCCGCGCGCCTGGTCACCGAGACCCTCGGCGACGACCGCGTCCTGCACCTCGCCCGGCGCACCGGGTTCGGCCAGGCAGTGGAGGAGGCCAACCGGACGGCTCCGGTCCTCACCCCCGAGGAACTGCCGTACCTGAAGCGCCCCAGCGGCTGGGACCCCGTCACGCGCACCTGGCGCGACGACACCTACGACCTGCCGGAGCTCCCGCACGGAGAGCCCGTCCAGTGGCTGTGGCTGCTGCACGACGACTGCGCCCCGGAACCGGACGCCCTGGCCGAACTGCTGCGCGTGGTCGACAACGAACTCGAACTGGGCCGGGACGACGTGGCCGTCGTCGGCCCCAAGCTCCGCGGCTGGTACGACCGCCGCCAGCTCCTCGAGGTCGGCGTCACCATCGCCCACTCCGGCCGCCGCTGGACCGGCCTGGACCGCCGCGAGCAGGACCAGGGCCAGCACGACCACGTCCGGTCCGTGCTGTCCGTGTCCACCGCCGGCATGCTGATCCGCCGCGACGTCTTCGAACAGCTCGGCGGCTTCGACCGCCGCCTGCCCCTGATGCGCGACGACGTCGACCTGTGCTGGCGCGCGCAGGCCGCCGGCCACCGCGTCCTGATCGCCCCCGAGGCCGTCGTACGGCACGCCGAGGCCGCCTCCCGCGAGCGCCGCACCGTCGACTGCGCGGGCCGCACCAGCGCCTCCCCGCACAAGGTCGACAAGGCCGGCGCCGTCTACACCCTCCTCGTCAACAGCCGCACCGCCCTGCTGCCCTGGATCCTGGTCCGCCTGGTCCTCGGCACCCTGCTGCGGACCGTCGCCTATCTCGTCGGCAAGGTCCCCGGACAGGCCGTCGACGAGATCCGCGGTCTGCTGGGCACCCTGCTGCGGCCCGAGCGGATCATCGCCGGGCGGCGCAGGCGCGGGAAGCCGGCGGTCGACAAGGATGAGCTGCGCCCCCTGTTCCCGCCACCCGGCGCGACCGTGCGGGCCACCGTCGAACAGGTCGCCGGCGACTTCTTCGGCTCCTCCGACCCCGAGGCCGTGTCCGGAGCGGGCCGGCATGGCGGCGCCGTCGAGTCCGGACCCGGCGGCGACGACGCCGACTTCCTGGAGATCGAGCAGTTCGCCCGCCTCAAGCGCATCGCGCGCAAGCCCGGCCCGGTGCTCTTCCTGGTCCTGCTGCTCGTCTCCCTGGTCGCCTGCCGCAACCTCCTCGGCGGTGGCGCGCTCGCGGGCGGCGCCCTGCTGCCCGCCCCGGCCGACGCCTCCGAGCTGTGGTCGCGCTACCTCGACGCCTGGCATCCGATCGGCGCGGGCGGCACCCCGTCCGCCCCGCCCTATCTCGCGATCATCGCGACGCTGGCCACCCTGCTGTTCGGCTCGACCGGACTCGCCCTCACCGTGCTGCTCGTCTGCTCGGTGCCGCTGGCCGGCCTCGCCGCCTACTTCGCCTCCCGGCCGCTCGTCGAGTCACGCCTCCTGCGTGCCTGGGCGGCCGTCGTCTACGCCTTCCTGCCCGCCGCCACCGGCGCCCTCGCCGGCGGCCGGGTCGGCACCGCGGTCCTGGCCGTCCTGCTCCCGCTCATCGCCCGCGCGGGCGTCGCCGCGAGCGGCCTGACGCACGCGTCCGGCGCCCGCGGCAGCTGGCGCGCCACCTGGGCGTACGCGCTGTTGCTGACGATCACCACCGCGTTCACGCCGATCGTCTGGCCCCTCGCGCTCGTCCTCGGCATCGCGGTCCTGGCCGTCCGGCGCCGCGAGATCACCGCCTACGGCCCGCGCTTCCTGGCCCAGCTGGGCACCCCCCTGCTGATCCTCGCGCCCTGGTCGCTGTCCCTGCTGCCGTTCGGCTTCTTCACCCAGGCCGGCCTCGACTACGGCGCGTCGACCGCCACCGCGCTCGACCTGCTCGGCGCCAGCCCCGGCGGCCCCGGCACCGTCGACGGCCTGATGCTCATCGGCATCGTGCTGGCCGCGCTGGCCGCGCTGTTGCGCTCCGAGCGCCACTTCGGCGTCTGGGCGGCCTGGGCGGTCGCCCTCGTGGGCCTCGTCTTCGCGATCCTGTCCAACAGCTCCACCTGGGCCGGGCCCGCCACCCTCGTCTACGGCATCGCCCTCCTCGCCGCCGCCGTCATCGGCGCCGACGGGGCACGCACGCGTGTCGCCGAACAGAGCTTCGGCTGGCGCCAGCCGGTGGCCGCCCTCATCGCCTTCGCCTCGGCCGCCGGCCCGCTGCTCGTCGCCGCCGGCTGGATGATCGGCGGCGCCGACGGCCCCCTGGAGCGCCGCGACCCCGTGCAGGTGCCCGCGTTCGTCGCCGAGGAGGCAGGCAACCGCGACCAGGCCCGCACCCTCGTCCTCGACAGCGACTCCGCCGCCCACGTCGCCTACATGCTGGTCCGCGGCTCCGGCGCCCGCCTCGGCGACGCCGAACTCGCCGCGGCCGACGGCGAGAACCAGCAGCTCGACAAGGTCGTCGCCAATCTCGTCGCCGGCTCCGGCGCCGACCAGGCCGACCAGCTCGGCAAGTTCGCCGTGGGCTACGTCCTCGTCCACAAGGGCGCGCCGCGCGAGGTCACCCGCGTCCTGGACGCCACACCCGGCCTGAAGCGGCTCAGCCAGCAGGACGGCAGCGCCCTGTGGCGGGTCGACCAGGAGGTCTCCCGCGCGGCCGTCGTCGCCGACTCCGGCAAGGGCACCGCGACTCCGGTCGCCGCGGGCCCCGTCGACATCCACACCACCGTCCCCGACGGCTCCGGCAGCCGCGTCCTGCGCCTGGCCGACACCGCCGCCGACGGCTGGACGGCCACCCTCGACGGCAAGCCCCTCACCCCCACCACCGTCGACGGCTGGGCCCAGGGCTTCGAACTCCCCGCCACCGGCGGGAAGCTGGACGTCACCTACGACGACCCCTTCACCCACACCGCCTGGCTGTGGGCGCAGGGCCTCCTCGGTCTCGTCCTCGTCGTCCTCGCCCTTCCCGGCCGCCGCCGCGACGTCGACGACGACCTTCCCGAGGAGGAGCCGGTCCCGGCCCAGGCGGTCGACGGCGAGGGCCGCCGCGCCCGCCGTCTGCGCGCCCAGGCCGAGGCCGAGGCCGAGGAGCCCGGCCACCACGAGGAGTTCCCGTCGCCGCCGCAGGAGGAGACCCCGGTCGCGGTCCCCCAGCAGCAGTCGTACGACATGGGAGTCCCCCCGGACGGGCAGGGCGGGGACTGGGGCGGGGACCGGGCGGGCTACGCGAACGCCGAGTACGGCGGGTACGCGGGCGAGCAGTACCAGGGCACCCAGCAGTACCCGGCGGGCGGCTACGACCAGCAGGCCTACGACCCCTACCAGGCCGGCCAGTACGACCCGTACGCCTACGACGGCCAGGCCCAGCAGGCGCCGTACGACCAGACCTACCAGCAGCAGCAGGGCTACGACCCGTCGGCCTACGACCAGGGCGGCTACGACCCCGCCTACGACCCGGACCGGCACCCCCACGGCACCGGCAGCGAGCGCCCCGACGGGAGCCAGCAGTGAACCGCACCACCCTGTCCCTGATCGCCGGCACGGCCGCGCTCGCCGCGGTCACCGGGTTCGCCACGCTCAACCAGCCGGACGCGACCCCCGCCGACACCGCCCAGGCGGCCGCCGAACTGCCTGTGGAGCGTACGAGCCTGCTCTGCCCCTCGCCCAGTACGTCCGACCTCGCCGAGACGTCGTACACGTCCTTCACGCCCGTCACCAAGGGCACGGACGGCGACGGCACGGCCGAACTCGTGGCAGCCACCGCGGAGTCGGCAGCCGCGACGACCGACAAGACGGGCGACAAGGCGACCGACAAGGCGACCGACAAGACGGGCGACAAGGCGAGCGACAAGAAGAAGGCGACGAAGCCCGTCGTCGCGCCCAAGGCGCCCGGCACCCCGGCCGTCGGCGAGACCTCAGGCGGCGAGACGCCCGCGCTGCTGGGCACCGCCGGGGGGAAGTTCGCGCCCGGCTGGACCGTCCAGGAGACCACCGAGGTCGCCGCCGGCAGTGGTCGCGGCCTCCAGGGCGTCACCTGCACCGCGCCGGACACGGAGTTCTGGTTCCCGGGCGTCAGCACCGTCGCCGACCGCACGGACTACGTCCACCTCACCAATCCGGACGACTCCGCCGCCGTCGCCGACATCGAGCTCTACGGCAAGGACGGCGCCCTGACGACCACGGTGGGGGAGGGCATCACGATCCCGGCGCACTCCAGCGAGCCGATCCTGCTGTCCACGCTCACCGGCGAGAAGCAGGAGGACCTCACCGTCCACGTCAACGTCCGCAGCGGCCGTGTGGGGGCCGCCGTCCAGGCCCTGGACGAGAAGCTCGGCGGGGACTGGCTGGCCGCCTCCACCGACCCGGCGGGCACGCAGGTCATCCCGGGCATCCCCAAGGACGCCACGGCCGTCCGCCTCATCGCCTACGCGCCGGGTGACGCGGACGCCGACCTGAAAGTCCAACTCGCCTCCCCCTCGGGCCTGATCACCCCGGCCGGACACGAGACGCTGCACGTCAAGGCGGGCATGACGGCCTCGGTCGACCTGGGTGACGTCACGCGCGGGGAGGCGGGCTCGCTGGTCCTGACCCCGACGGACCGGTCGGTGCCCGTCGTCGCGGCCGTACGGGTCCTGCGCGGCAAGGGCGCCCAGCAGGAGTCGGCGTTCATCACCGCCACCGCCCCGGTCGGCACGCGCGCGTCCGCCGCCGGCAACAGCGCCAAGGGCTCCACCCTCTCCCTGACCGCCCCCAAGGGCACCGCCAAGGTCAAGGTCACCGCGTCCGCGGGCAGCGGCGGCGGCACGGCCGCGTCCCAGACGTACACGGTCAAGGGCGGCACCACGCAGGAGGTCGAACTCCCCGTCCCCACCGGCCTGAAGGGCACCTACGCGCTGACCGTGCAACCCCTCACGGACACCCCGGTCTACGCCTCCCGCACCCTGACGGCCACCACGGAGGGCGTCCCGGGCTTCACGATCCAGACCCTGCCGGACGACCGCGGCACGGTGGCCGTCCCGGAGGCCGACGAGGACGTCGCGGTGCTCCAGAAGTAACCCGAGAGGGCGGTCGAGGTGCCCCGGAAGCAGGGCGGGGGAGACGGGCGCGGGGTGACGGGGTTCAGTCCTCGCCGTAGCGCGGATCCACCGTCTCCGGAGTCAGCCCCAGCAGCTCCGCGACCTGCTCGACGACCACCTCGTGCACCAACGCGGCCCGCTCGTCGCGCCCCTTGGTGCGGATCTCGACCGGCCGCCGGTAGACGACGACCCGCGCCCGCCCTCCCTCGCGCGCGGGAATCGCCCCGCCCAGCGGGACCGCCTCGTCGTTCCACGGTTCCGGGGCCGCGTCCAGACGCGGCACCTCCAGCACCATGAAGTCGATGTCGGCGAGCTGCGGCCACCGCCGCTCCAGCCGTTCCACGGAGTCCTGCACGAGATCCGCGAACACATCGGCACGGCTGGCGGCCAACGGAACCTGCGGCGGCGCGATCGGCCCGCGCATGCCCCGGCCGTGGCGGTCGCGACGACGGGGTCCGGGGCCTGCGGCGGGGGGTGGTACGGGGCTGTCCATCACTACTGAAGCGTAGTCCCCGCCGCGACCCGGTGCCCGGCCCCACACGGCAGTCCGACCGCCACCGGCCGCCGTGCCCCGCATGTCGCGGGATGACCATTCCGGCCAAGGTTGGGCTCGATTCCGTATCTCTCCGAGACCGGCGAACTCATCGCAATTGATGCCGTTTGTGTCGAGTGGTGACCACGAGCTGAGGCCTACGTGTGGGGAGGGGCTGGTGTTCGCGCAGGTCAGCGGGGTATGACTGGAGAGGCGCGTGGGGCGTTTCACAACACGACACGGTGGAGTGACCTGGTGGAGAGTCGTCGCGGCCCGCTCAAGAGTGCGGTACCGTCCAACGTCGTGAGCCCTGTACGTCGCTGTTCGCGAACTGCCTGCGGCCGACCCGCCGTCGCGACGCTGACGTACGTCTACGCCGACTCGACCGCGGTCCTCGGCCCGCTCGCCACCTACGCCGAACCCCACTGCTACGACCTGTGCGCCGAGCATTCCGAGCGCCTCACCGCCCCGCGCGGCTGGGAGGTCGTCCGGCTCCTCGACGGTTCGGCTCCCGCGCGCCCCAGTGGTGACGACCTGGAAGCGCTTGCCAACGCCGTCCGTGAAGCCGCCCGCCCGCAGGGACGCGCGGCCGGGGCCGGCGGCGGCCGTGCGATCGACCCGATGGAGGTCGCGCGCCGCGGCCACCTGCGGGTGCTGCGCTCGCCGGACAACTGAGCCGGTTTCCTCCTCTCGTCCGCACGGACCGGCGCACATCCCCTGACGCGCTGTTGTCGCGGACATGGCCATTCCGTTTCAGTCGAAGAACGAGAAACCGCTTTCCGCATGACGGAAGCGCGCCCTGCGGCCTGCCCGGCGGGACGGCCGTAAGGGCGACCGCCCTCGTGATCGCCGGCGGGATCGCAAGCGCGGGACCGGAAAAGCGACCGGAAACGTGATCGGAAACGTGATCGGGATCGGGGGCGCCCGTGTACGTGCAGGAGCTGCAACCCGTCGCCGACTCGCTCGGCCCGTCCGCCCTCGTCGCGGCCCTGCCCCTGGTGATCGTCCTCGTCCTGCTCGGCGGCGTCCGCCTCAAGGCCCATCTGGCGGGCCTGGCGGGCCTGCTGGCCGCCGCCCTCGTCGCCTGCCTCGCCTACGGCATGCCCGTGGGACAGACGCTCTCCGGCGCCGCCCAGGGAGCAGCCTTCGCTCTCTTCCCCATCCTGTGGATCGTCGTCAACACCATGTGGGTGTACCGGATGACCGTCCACACACGGCACTTCGACGTCCTGCGCCGCTCCTTCGGGCGCCTCTCCGACGACCCGCGCATCCAGGCCCTCGTCGTCGCCTTCTGCTTAGGCGCCCTCCTGGAGGCGCTCGCCGGGTTCGGCGCCCCGGTGGCGATCTGCTCGGTCATGCTCGTCGCCCTGGGCTTCGACCCCGTCCGCGCGGCGGTGGTCGCCCTCGTCGCCAACACCGCGCCCGTCGCCTTCGGCGCCATGGGCGCCCCCGTCGTGACGCTGGCCCAGGTCACCGGCCTCCCGCTGGACACCGTGGCCTCGGTGGTGGGCCGTCAGACTCCGCTGCTCGCCCTCGTCGTACCGCTCGTCCTGGTGGACGGCCGACGAGGCGTGCGCGAGACCTGGGTTCCCGCCCTGGCCTGCGGAACCGCCTTCCCCGTCGCCCGGTTCGCCGCCGCCAACCACGCCTCCGCGCAACTCGCCGACATCGGCGCCGCCTTGGCGGGGGCCGCGGCCCTGGCCGCCGTACCGCACACGCGCGTGCCCGCTCCCGAAGCGGTACGCGCGTCGGTGCTGACGGGCACCCGCAGCGAGGAGTTGGACGAACCGGACCCGCGCGCCGAGGTCGTGCGCGCCTACACCCCCTACGCACTGATCGTCGTGATCTTCTCCGTGGCCCAGATCCCGGCGGTCAAGGCGCGGCTCGCACAGACCACCCGCACCTACGACTGGCCCTCCTCAACGTGGCGGAACCGGACGGGAATCCGGTCGGCGGCAACCTCTTCACCTGGCCGGTCGTCGCGACGGGCGGCACCCTCGTCCTGCCGGCCGGGACCGGCACCGCGGCCGTACTCGGCGTCCACGCGCGCGTGGCGCTCAGGGAATGGGCCGCGACGGTGCACGAGTTGAGGTACGCGATCCTCACCGTGACCTCCGTCCTGGCCCTCGCCTACGTCATGAACCTCTCCGGACAGGCGGCCACGATCGGCCACTTCGTGGCGGCGGCCGACGCGGTCCTCGCCTTCCTCTCTCCCGTGCTGGGCTGGTTCGGCGTCGCCGTCTCCGGCTCGGACACCTCCGCCGACGCGCTCTTCGGCGCCCTCCAGGTCACCGCGGCCCGCGAGTCCGGTCTGTCCCCGCAGCTGCTGGCCGCCGCCAACAGCTCCGGCGGCGTCCTCGGCAAGATGATCTCGCCGCAGAACCTCACCATCGCCTGCGCCGCCGTCGGCCTCGCGGGCCGGGAGGGCGACCTGCTGCGCAAGGTGCTCCCGTGGAGCCTCGGACTGCTCCTGGTGATGTGCCTGATCGTGGTGGGCCAGAGCTCGCCCGTGCTGGACTGGATGCTGCCGTAGCGGCCCCACCTCGGACGACGGCGGACCATGGCGGCACGGTTACGTCTGTGGGTCCACTCGGCGGCCCCACCGCAGGCGGTGAACCGGCCCGGGTAGTTTGTGGTGACCTACAGACTCCAGGAAGGCTGGCCGTGGCTGCTGATCTGTCACAGATCGTGAAGGCGTACGACGTACGCGGGGTGGTCCCGGACCAGTGGGACGAGTCGCTGGCCGAGCTGTTCGGTGCGGCCTTCGCCCGGGTGACCGGCGCCGAGGCGATCGTCGTCGGCCACGACATGCGCCCCTCCTCGCCTGCGCTGACCGGCGCCTTCGCGCGCGGGGCAGCGGCCCTCGGCGTACACGTCACCGAGATCGGCCTCTGCTCGACGGACCAGCTGTACTACGCCTCGGGCGCACTCGACCTGCCCGGCGCCATGTTCACGGCCTCGCACAACCCGGCCCGGTACAACGGCATCAAGCTGTGCCGCGCGGGCGCCGCCCCGGTCGGCCAGGACACGGGCCTGACGGAGATCCGCGAACTGGTGGAACGCTGGACGGACTCGGGCGCCCCCGCACCGGCCCCGATCCCGGGAACCATCACCACCGCCGACACGTTGAAGGACTACGCGGCGCACCTGCGCGCACTCGTCGACCTGACCTCCGTCCGCCCCCTGAAGGTCGTGGTCGACGCGGGCAACGGCATGGGCGGCCACACCGTCCCCACGGTCTTCGACGGCCTGCCCCTGACGCTCGTCCCCATGTACTTCGAGCTGGACGGCACCTTCCCCAACCACGAGGCCAACCCGCTGGACCCGGCGAACCTCGTGGACCTCCAGAAGCGCGTCCGCGAGGAGTCCGCCGACCTCGGCCTCGCCTTCGACGGCGACGCCGACCGCTGCTTCGTCGTCGACGAGCGGGGCGAGCCGGTCCCGCCGTCCGCGATCACGGCCCTGGTGGCCGCCCGCGAGCTCGCCCGCAACGGCGGCCGGGGCACGATCATCCACAACCTGATCACCTCCTGGACCGTCCCGGAGGTGGTGAAGGAGAACGGCGGCACCTCCGTCCGCACCCGCGTCGGCCACTCCTTCATCAAGGCGGAGATGGCCCGCTCCGGCGCGATCTTCGGCGGTGAGCACTCCGCGCACTACTACTTCAAGGACTTCTGGAACGCCGACACGGGCATGCTGGCCGGCCTGCACGTCCTCGCGGCCCTCGGCGGCCAGGACGGCCCGCTCTCCTCCCTGGTCGCGGAGTACGACCGCTACACCGGTTCCGGCGAGATCAACTCCACGGTCGCCGACCAGGCCGACCGCATCGCCGCGATCAAGGCGGCCTACGGCGACCGCGAGGACGTCACCCTGGACGAACTCGACGGCCTGACCGTCACCTCCGCCGACTGGTGGTTCAACGTCCGCCCCTCCAACACGGAGCCGCTCCTCCGCCTCAACGCGGAAGCGCGCGACGAACCGACGATGGCCAAGATCCGCGACGAGGCACTGACCATCATCCGAGCCTGAAGACCTCGCAGGCCCCGCAGGCCTCAGGCCTCGCAGGGGTTCGAGTGGGTTCGAGGGGGCGGGGCGACACGCGGCAGGGGCAAAAAGGGCAAGAACAGGCGAAGTCTCCCAAGAGGGAAGGGGCGAAGCGTCTGAGGGTGGGAACGGGCAAGGGCGGCGGGAGCGAACCCCCGACGCCCCCCGAAGCCCCTCGACGCGCCGACCACCAGCCCCGTCCCACGCGCGCCCCCTCCCCGTCCCGCCCAACCCCCACGCCCCAACCCCACCAGCGGTACCCTGACCAGGCACATCCGCACACCCCGAAGGGACACCCCATGCCGCTCGAAGCCGGCCTCCTGGAGATCCTCGCCTGCCCCGCCTGCCACTCCCCCCTGAAGGAGCAGGACACGGAGCTGATCTGCACGGGCCAGGACTGCGGCCTGGCATACCCCGTCCGGGACGGCATCCCCGTCCTCCTCGTCGACGAGGCCCGCCACCCCGCGTAACAGCGCGCAGCGCGACCGCACCTCACGCGACCCCACCCCACGCCGCCCCCGGCCACGCTGCCGTCCCCGGCCCGAGCACACCCCGGCGCCCGGCCGCGCACGGCGCCGAGCCCCACGCCTTCCGGGCGAACGCCCCGCCACATCCACGGCCCCGCAAACCGACGACGCCCCAGGCGATCGGAGACTGCCGACATGCTCGACGACTCGCTGCTCGACACCCCGCAGGCCCTGGCCGAGGCCGATCACCGGGCCCTCCTGCGCGGCGCGGCCGAGGCCGGCGCACGCGTCCGTACCGCCGCCCGGTACGCGGCCGAGGCCGGCGTCCACGACCTCCAGCCGGACGGTCGCCCCCGGGCGATCCTCATCGCGGGCCCCGGCGCGGCGGCCACCTGCGTCGCCGACCTCCTCGGCACGCTCGCCGGCGCCGCCTGCCCCGTCATCCGCCTGACACCCACCGGCGTCGCACCCGCCGCAGGCGCCCTGCGCTGGGAACTCCCCGGCTGGGCGGGCTCCGTGGACCTTCTCCTCATCGCCACCCCCGACGGGAGCGAGCCCGGCCTCTCCCTCCTCGCCGAACAGGCCTACCGCCGCGGCTGCACGGTCGCCGCCGTGGCCCCCGCCGACTCCCCGCTCACCGAAGCGGCCGGCGCCGCCCACGGACTGTTCGTGCCGCTCGCGACCGCACCGTACGAACAGGACGAGGGAGTACCGGACGCGGCCTCCGCCCCCGGAATCCTCTGGGCCCTCCTCACCCCCCTCCTCGCCCTCCTCGACCGCGTCGCCCTGCTCTCCGCCCCGCCAGAGGAGCTCGAACGGGTCGCCGACCGGCTCGACCAGGTCGCCGAACGCTGCGGCCCCGCCGTCGCGACCTACAGCAACCCGGCGAAGACCCTGGCCGGCGAACTCGCCGACTCCCTCCCGGTGATCTGGACCGAAGGCACCTCGGCCGGCCCCGCGGGCCGCCGCTTCGCCGCCGCCCTCGCCGAACTCGCCGGCCGCCCCGCCCTGGTGGCCGAACTCCCCCAGGCCCTCGCCGAACACAACGCGATCCTCGCCGGCCCCCTCGCCGCCAGCGCCGACCCGGACGACTTCTTCCGCGACCGCGTCGAGGAAGCGCCCGCGCTGCACGCGCGCGTGGTGCTGCTGCGCGACCGTCCGATCGGCGGCCTCACCGCCGCCTCGGCCGCCCGCGAACTGGCCCTCAGCCACGACACGCCGATCAGCGAACTCGAGCCCGAAGCAGGCGACGAACTCGTCACCCTCGCCGAACTCATCGCCACCACGGACTTCGCCGCCGTCTACCTGGCCCTCGCCTCAGGAGCCTGACCCGACCCCGACCGTCACCCCAGAAACACCAGACACAGACGGCGGACGACAGACGGCTGGCGACAGATGACAGACGGCTGACGACGCGCCACAGACGGCAGAAGACCGACAGCCGGACAGCCCGAGCCGGGCAGGCCGACAGCCCGACAGCCCCGAGCCGGACAGCCCGACAGGCAGCCCCCACAGACAGCCCGACAGACAGACCGGCAGGCAGAGAGAAGCGCATGGACCGCCTCGACAACACCATCCGCCCCTACGCCTGGGGTTCCCCCACCGCGATCCCGCACCTGCTCGGCACCGAGCCGACCGGCGAACCGCAGGCAGAGATGTGGATGGGCGCCCACCCGGGCGCACCCTCACGCACCGACCGAGGCACCCTCGTCGAGATCATCGAGGCTGATCCGCAAGGGGAACTCGGCGCGGCGGCGGTCACCAAGTTCGGCCCCCGCCTCCCCTTCCTCCTCAAGATCCTCGCCGCCGGCGCCCCCCTCTCCCTCCAGGTCCACCCCGACCTGGAACAGGCCCGAGAGGGATACGAGGACGAGGAGCGCCGCGGCATCCCCGTCGACGCACCGCACCGCAACTACAAGGACGCCAACCACAAGCCCGAACTCATCTGCGCCCTCACCGAGTTCGACGGACTGTGCGGCTTCCGCGCCCCGTCCCACGCGGCCGACCTCCTGGACGGCCTCGGCGTCGACTCCCTCAAGCCGTACGTCGACCTCCTGCACGCCCAGCCGGAGGAAGCCGCACTGCGCGAGGTCCTCACCGCGATCCTCAGCGCCGACCGCGAGGAGATGGCCCACACCGTCGCCCAGGCAGCGGCCGCCTGCGACCGCCTCGGCGGCGACTACGCCCCCTACGCCGGCATCGCCCACCACTACCCCGGCGACCCCGGCGTCATCGCCGCGATGCTGCTGAACCACGTCCGACTCCAGCCCGGCGAGGCCCTGTTCCTCGGCGCCGGCATCCCGCACGCCTACCTCGACGGCCTCGGCGTCGAGATCATGGCCAACTCCGACAACGTCCTGCGCTGCGGCCTCACCCCCAAGCACGTCGACGTCCCCGAACTGCTGCGCATCGTCCGCTTCGAGCCCGCGGACCCCGGCGTCCTGCGCCCCGAAGCCGCCCCGGACGGCGAAGAGGTCTACGACACCCCCATCGACGAGTTCCGCCTGTCGCGCTATGTCCTCTCGCCGGGCGCCACCGCCCACGACCTCACCCTCCCCACCCCGCAGATACTGCTCTGCACCGCGGGCACCGTCCGAGCGGGCGAGCACGCGCTGACGCCCGGCACGTCTGTCTTCGTCCCCGCGGGGCACAAGGCCGAAGTGGCCGGGGCGGGTACGGTCTTCCGGGCCACGGTCGTCGTATGACTCCTGTCGTGACGACCTGACGCACCGCTGCCGAACAGGGCTGCAAGAATGGCCCCCCCGGCAAAGGACGGGCAAAGCCGAAGTCGGCCCCGCCCTGCACGGCGTACGCACGTAGGCGAAGGGACAACGCGAAAACATGAGCGCGTCAGGCGGCACCAAGGCGATCGTGGCGGCACTGGGGGCCAACCTCGCGATCGCGGCATCGAAGTTCGTGGCGTTCGCGTTCAGCGGCTCGTCGTCGATGCTCGCCGAAGGCGTGCACTCGCTCGCCGACTCCGGCAACCAGGCCCTGCTCCTCGTGGGCGGCAAGAAGGCCCAGCGCGAGGCGACCCCGCAACACCCCTTCGGCTACGGTCGCGAGCGCTACATCTACGCCTTCCTCGTCTCCATCGTCCTCTTCTCGGTCGGCGGCATGTTCGCCATCTACGAGGGCTACGAGAAGATCAAGCACCCGCACCAGATCGAGCACTGGTACTGGCCCGTCGGCGTCCTCGTCTTCGCGATCATCGCCGAGGGCTTCTCCTTCCGCACCGCCATCAAGGAGTCCAACCCCCTGCGGGGCGAGCACTCCTGGACGGAGTTCGTCCGCCGCGCCAAGGCCCCCGAGCTCCCGGTCGTCCTCCTGGAGGACCTCGGCGCCCTCGTCGGCCTGGTCCTCGCGCTCGGCGGCGTCGGCCTGGCGCTGCTCACCGACGACGGCGTCTGGGACGGCATCGGCACGCTCTGCATCGGTGTCCTCCTCGTCCTCATCGCGCTCGTCCTGGCCGCCGAGACCAAGTCCCTCCTGCTCGGCGAGGCCGCGACCGCCGAAGACGTCCGGAAGATCGAGGCGGCGGTCGTCGACGGCGACACCGTCACCCGCGTCATCCACATGCGCACCCTCCACCTCGGCCCCGAGGAACTCCTGGTCGCCGCCAAGATCGCCGTCCAGCACGACGACACGGCCTCCCAGGTCGCCACCGCCATCAACGCCGCCGAGGCCCGCATCCGCACCGCGGTCCCCATCGCCCGCGTCATCTACCTCGAACCCGACATCTACAGCGAGGCCGAGGCCACCAAGGGCTCCGACCGCGAGGCGACCCCGGGCGGCCCCGCCCAGCACCCGACCGAGCACTGACCCGCACCACCCCGACAGGGCCCGCCCCACACCAGGCGGGCCCTGTCGCCGTTCCACCCCGCATCTCCTTCGGCCCAGTCCATCTCTGATCGTGATCGGCTCGATCTGATCGGAGATGGACTGGGGCCGCCCCGCCACTCCGGTGTAGCTTGGAGCGGAGCCAGACGTCGCTGCTGATGGCGGTCGGGCGGTCCCGGTGCGGACCGTCCGAGGGAGAGAGGGCCTCCGACGGACTGCGCTGCGCGCACGCGGGCATGCCCATGCCCTTCATCGGGCACCCCTGTGTCCGCCGCCGCGCAGACCAGCCGTACCCACTCTCTCGACCAAAACCCCGAGGAGCAGCCCACATGACGACTGTCGACAACCGACAGGACTTCAAGGTCGCCGATCTCTCCCTGGCCGCCTTCGGCCGCAAGGAGATCACCCTCGCCGAGCACGAGATGCCCGGCCTGATGGCGATCCGCAAGGAATTCGCCGCCACCCAGCCGCTGGCCGGCGCCCGCATCATGGGCTCGCTGCACATGACCGTGCAGACCGCCGTCCTGATCGAGACCCTGGTCGCCCTCGGCGCCGAGGTCCGCTGGGTGTCCTGCAACATCTTCTCCACCCAGGACCACGCGGCCGCCGCGATCGCGGTGGGCCCGAACGGCACGCCCGACGACCCGCAGGGCGTCCCGGTCTTCGCCTGGAAGGGCGAGACGCTGGAGGAGTACTGGTGGTGCACGGAGCAGGCCCTGACCTGGCCGAACAGCCCCACCGGCGGCCCGAACATGATCCTCGACGACGGCGGTGACGCCACGCTCCTGGTCCACAAGGGCGTGGAGTACGAGAAGGCCGGCAAGGTCCCCTCGGTCGACACGGCCGAGAACGACGAGCACCGGGTCGTCCTCGAACTCCTGAACCGCACCATCACCGAGGGCTCGCAGAAGTGGACCCAGCTCGCCTCGGAGATCCGCGGTGTCACCGAGGAGACCACGACGGGTGTCCACCGCCTGTACGAGATGCACCGGGACGGCAGCCTGCTGTTCCCGGCGATCAACGTCAACGACGCGGTCACCAAGTCGAAGTTCGACAACAAGTACGGTTGCCGGCACTCCCTGATCGACGGCATCAACCGTGCCACCGATGTCCTGATCGGCGGCAAGACCGCGGTCGTCTTCGGCTACGGCGACGTCGGCAAGGGCTGCGCGGAGTCGCTGCGCGGCCAGGGCGCCCGGGTCATCGTCACCGAGATCGACCCGATCTGCGCGCTCCAGGCGGCGATGGACGGCTACCAGGTGACGACGCTCGACGAGGTCGTCGAGACGGCCGACATCTTCGTCACCACCACCGGCAACAAGGACATCATCATGGCCGCCGACATGGCCAGGATGAAGCACCAGGCGATCGTCGGGAACATCGGTCACTTCGACAACGAGATCGACATGGCCGGCCTGGCGAAGATTCCGGGCATCGTCAAGGACGAGGTCAAGCCGCAGGTCCACACCTGGAAGTTCCCCGACGGCAAGGTCCTCATCGTGCTGTCGGAGGGCCGCCTGCTGAACCTGGGCAACGCCACCGGTCACCCGTCGTTCGTGATGTCCAACTCCTTCGCGGACCAGACCCTGGCCCAGATCGAGCTGTTCACCAAGCCCGACGAGTACCCGGTCGACGTCTACGTGCTGCCCAAGCACCTCGACGAGAAGGTCGCCCGCCTCCACCTGGACGCACTCGGCGTCAAGCTGACCACCCTCCGCCCCGAGCAGGCCTCGTACATCGGTGTCGAGGTCGAGGGTCCCTACAAGTCGGACCACTACCGCTACTGAGTCCGCAGCTCCGCCCGCTGAAAGCGCGTCCGTGCACTGACGCGCTTCTCAGCACCGGGCAGGTCCTCCGAGGCAGGCCCCCGCACCCCCGTGCCGGGGGCCTGCCCCTTCGGCCCACGGCCGGACCGGCCGTCAGCCTGCCTGCCTGGCCGACCCGTCGAGACGGACCCGACCGGCCCGTCACACCCCAGGACCCCGATGCCCCGCGGCCGATATTCGCTCCACGATCCGCACGATCACACCCCCCTCGCACACGAGCACTTCCAATGCGCCCCAGGCCCCTCCGGCTGGCGCTATGTCTCTCAGCTGACCACCCCCACCGGCGAGCACACCGGATCCGTCGACCTCACCCTCGACGACCTCGGCCGCCCCCTCCGCCTCGAACTCCACGCGAGCAGCTGGCAGGTCCGCGGCGCAGCCCTCGACGGCGTCACCTGGGTCCGCACCGACCCCACCGGCACGCAGGCCACGGAAGGCAACGTCCCCGCCCACGCCTTCACCGGTACATCCCCCGCATTCCTCATCGCCACCAGCCGCCTCCTACGCCTCACCCCCTCCTCCTCGGCGACCCGAGTACGCCTCGTGGCCTTCACCGATCCGGTCCTCGCTCCGCGCACCGTGGACCAGTCCTGGGCCTTGCTGAGAAGAGAAACACACGCCACTGACAACGGCCCCCTGACCGTGGACGAATACCAGGTCACAGCCCTGGACACCGGGGAACAGCACGCGGTGCACATCGCCGGGGACATCGTGCTCGCGGCCCCCGGCATCGAACTGGAAGACCTCGAAACACCCCCGTCCACCTTCGACTGAACCCCTTCGGACGGCACCACCCGGGACGGCGCTAGGCCGGCGGCGCGAACCCAGTGGCCGGGCCCTGCGACGGTTCGTCAGGCGACTCCTCCATAGACCCAGCAGACGCCTGCCCCGCAGCAGGCCCGTACGCGACAGCAGGCCCATACGACACCGGCGGCCCGTAAGACATCGGCGGCGTCGGCGCGTACGGCGTGGGCGGCCCGTAGGGAGTGGGCGGCCCGTATGGCGTCGGCGGGCCATAGGGTGTCGGCGGCCCATAGGCCCCGGGCGCACCGCCCGCACCTCCGGCCCCACCCTGACCGGCGGGCCACCCCGCCACCGGACCGTTCCCGAAGGCCCGCCGTGCCTCCCGGACCTGCCGCTCCTGCACCACCGCCGCCAGGTAGGCGGCCGCCGGCACCCCTCGCGGCACCGGCGTCCCCGTACGCGCGGCGAGATCTCCGGCCAGCCGATCCGCCATGGCCCAGCCGACCTGCGGATCCAGCTGGTTCATCCGCCCCAGGTACTGGCGGACCGCCAGCCACAAGCCGTCCGGCACCGACGAAAGATCAACCGCCTGGAACCGGCCCGCCAGCCAAGGCGGAGGCGGCGGCACGAAACCGGACCGCGCCACGGGCACCCGCTCCCGCACCACCAGCGTCCCGGCGAAGACATCCCCGAGCCGCCGCCCCCGCGCCGACACGAGCGAGGCGATACAGGCCACCACCCCGATCGTCAGCAGAATCTCCACCACACCCAGCGCGCCCCGCACCAACGCGTGCCGGAACCGGATCGGCCCACCGTCGTCCCGCACCACCCGCAGCCCACACGCCATCTTCCCGAGCGACCGCCCGTGGCTGAGCGTCTCCACCGCGATCGGCCCGCCCACCAGCACCAGCAGGAACGTCGCGATCGACAGCGCGATCTGAGCCGCCTCGTCCAGGGAAGCCGTCGCCGCCACCAGACCGATGCTCACGACGACGTAGACCACGAAGGCCACGGTCAGGTCCAGCAGCGTGGCCAACGCTCGGCTGGGCAGCCTGGCAGGCCGCAGCTCCAACGCCACGGCCTCACCCGTCACCAGCTCACTCACGCCCGTCGTCCCTTCCCTGGCCCGCCCCGAGAACCGCCAGTCTGCCAAGCTGAGGGCACATCGCGCCGCAGTACGACAAGCTGACATCCATCACCGGCCGCCGACGAACAGCCGAGGAGCAGGCACACCGATGGACCTCGACGTCTTCGTCTCCGCCCACCGAGCCGAATGGGACCGCCTCGACGCCCTCCTGCGCCGCCAGCGCAGCCTGACCGGCGCCGAGACCGACGAACTCGTCACCCTCTACCAGCGCACCGCCACCCACCTGTCACTGATCCAGTCCAGCGCGCCCGACCCACAGCTCACCGGCCGACTCACCCAACTCGTGGCACGCGCGCGTAGCGCGGTGACAGGAACCCGTCGCGCCTCTTGGCGCGATGTGACGCGCTTCCTCACGCAGGGCTTTCCCGCCGCGGTGTACAGGTCACGTCACTGGTGGGTACCCACGGCGCTCCTCTCCACCGCCGTGGCCGCTCTCCTGGGCTGGTGGATCGGCACCCACCCCGAAGTCCAGTCCTCGATAGCGGCCCCCGACGAACTGCGCGAGCTCACCCGACCCGGCGGCCTGTACGAGACGTACTACTCGAGCCACGAGGCCGCGGCGTTCGCCGCTCAGGTCTGGACGAACAACGCCCAGGCCGCCGCGATGTGCCTGGTCCTGGGCGTCTTCCTGGGCCTACCGGTCCTCTGGATCCTCTTTCAGAACATGCTCAACCTCGGCATCGGGGCCGGCCTCATGTCCTCGGCGGGCCGGCTCGACACCTTCCTCGGCCTCGTCCTCCCGCATGGTCTGCTCGAACTGACCGCGGTCTTCGTCGCGGCCGGCACCGGGCTCCGCCTGGGCTGGACAGTCATCGACCCGGGCCCCCGCACCAGGCGAACCGCCCTCGCGGAAGAGGGCCGAGCCGCGGTCGGCATGGCGATCGGCCTCGCACTGGTCCTCTTCGTCTCCGGCGCCATCGAAGGCTTCGTCACCCCGTCGGGCCTACCGACATGGGCTCGCATCACCATCGGCATCACAGCCGAGCTGGCCTTCCTCGCATACGTCTATGTCCTGGGCGGCAGAGCCGCCCGGGCCGGGGAGACGGGCGACCTCGACGTCGCCGCGCGCAGCGCCGAGGTGCCGACAGCCGCCTGATGTGCGGAGGGCCCCGCCGGGCTGCTAGTCTCCTCTTCGCCCCACAAAAGCCGTTGACACGGAGCGCGTGGGGAGGTAGATTCGAACAGTTGCCTGGAACTGGACAGAGTCCGGTCGGCAGTGGTTAGTATCTGTCAGCCTCGTGAATCGATGATTCCACAGAGGCACCCCCGATAAGTCGGAAAATGAATGGCCGGTCAGACCGGCCAAGAACTTCTGATAAAGTCGGAACCGCCGGAAAGGGAAACGCGAAAGCGAGAACCTGGAAAGCACCGAGGAAATCGGGTCGAGAAAAGATCTGATAGAGTCGGAAACGCA